>NZ_JBXAGC010000001.1:0-410399 GCF_058793725.1 Acidovorax sp. GW835-FHT14B10 | reverse complement strand
ACCTTCCAAACCCAGCCGCTTGCAGCAACCAGATCCACCGAGCGAAGCCTTGAATTATATACCGGGTTTTTACCCAGCAAAACCCAAAACCATCTTCTTTTTTCCTCCACCCCCAGAACCCTCACAAAGAAGGCCCGCGGCAGCGAAGCCATCGACTATAGCACGGGAAAGCAACGTCTGAGGCAAGACTCCAGCGCGTCTTGTCATCTGCTTCGCCCCAAGTGGCGAGACGGACGTGCTGCATCCGCCACTCCTGTGTTCATCGCTTCGGCATCACAGCAGCACGATGTCGTATCGTTCTGCTGCAAGAATTTTCTGCTTATCCATCAATAGGTTAGCGGTCTCTTTTGCATCTTGGGTCGCCTTACCCACCCAGCTAGTCACCCACCGTCGGTGCGACGCTATGGAACCAAAAGATCCACGTTGGAAAACTACCTGCATCTTCGATTCTCATCGAAGTTGGCCTCATGTCGAGTACGTGGATTCGGTCGTTGAAGACCGCCTTGCGTCCACTGCTCACCTCTCAAAGCGGTCACACCTCGATCGCAGCGTGCAGCCGCGGCAGGCTGATTCGGTGGAGGCGTAGGCAGGCGAAGTCCGGCCTGTGCGGATCGCCTTGCGTCGCCGATAGACGTCAACCACTTCCGCAGCATCGAGAAGCCGAACTTGATGCGAACGCATCTTGCGATTTCTTCCAAGGATGGAAACGAAGGCGTAGGGCTTGACCGCCTCGCCCGTCTGAACCTCGATGGCGACCCGCTGCGCCGACAATTGAATGATATCCGTCAGATAAGGCCTATCCTGCCGGCGCGTCTTCAGTTCGACGAGCACCAGCGATCCCCCTGGGAGCCGGTACACCCGATCCACCTTCGCGACAAGGCGGATGGGCTCCGCGATGCGAAAGAGCTTCTCCATATAGACCAGCTCGGCATTGGCCAGTTCTTGCGGTCGCGAAGCGCGCTCGCAAGATGTGTGGCGGCGCGTCCATTGCCGCGCCAGCCACAGCGCGAATACCAGACCGGCAAGGACATACACGGCAGACAAAGTCATGACGACCTCCTGTCGCTCAGCGACCTTTCACACCGTGCAACCACGACGCACAGCATGCGGCGCACCCCTGCCACGATCACAGGTGATCGCGCCATGATTCGGCAACCCACTGGGGCCACCCAGTAGTACGCGGCGACCAAGCCTCTCCCCCAGCGCCGTCGCAAGAGCACGGCGTCACGGTATGCACGAAGCACCTGTGTCTCCCGCGCATCCGGGCCGAACACGAAGGTGGCCACAAAACACCGGCGATCCGCCGTTGCCGCCAGGCCCTCCTCCAAGTACCGCTGGTGGGCCGCCTGCCCTCGGGCCATGGCTTGTCGCTGCTCGGGCGTCGCCTGGTCACCATATAGATGTGCAAGCTGCACCCTCTTCTCGCAGAAGCCCATTTCCGCAAGTTCCGTGGCGCTCACCTCATCACGCCGCGCGCATCTGCGTCTTGGCATGGCCACCTCACTCTTCCAGGCTGGGCCCGAACACGTCGTTGGTTACGGTCGCGGACCTCGACGCTTCGCTGGCCGCAGGCGGAGGTACCTGCCTCGCCTCATCCACGGCAAACACACCGTACTGCGCCAGCAGTCCGTCATAGGCCAGCACACGCAGCCGGTTCACGCGCTTGGCCCCTTGCGGAAAGCGCACCAACTCGTCGTACAGGCGCGGGTTGTCAGCACGCGCCAGCTCGAACACCAGCCGTATCGGCTTCGGCTCGTTCTGAGGACGGAGATTCATACAGCCTCCCCTGCCCCACGATCCCGGCCTGGGGCCATGGCGCTGGCGGCATAGTTCTGGCCCGCGATCTGGAAACCTCGCACGTTGGCAAACATGGGTTCCTTGACCTCGTGAATCCGGTGCTTCGGAAACGCCGCCTTCACAGCCTTCTTGAACAGGAAGGCGCCACCGCCCACCAGGATGATGTTCTGCAGGCTCTCCGGGGTCTCGATCCACTGGCGCATCGTGGAGACCGCCTGCTGGGCCACGCTCTCGGCCAGCGGCAGGTGCTTTTTCATGTCATAGGGTTTCTGAAAGATCACGGGGGCTTTGCCGGTGCGTAGCGCCAGATCAATGGCATCGAAATCACGGTACGGTGTGCCGATGTCCTTGGATATCTCGGCCGCCAGCAGGCGCAGTACGTCAGACATACCGCGGTTGATCGAGTGCGATTGCTTTTGCATCAGGCGCATGCCGCGGGTGACCAGCCAGTCGAAGGTGCGCGAGCCGGGGTCGATGACCAGACTCTGCTCGTTGCCGATGGTCTCGATCTTCTGGTGTTCGGCCGCGTAGTGAACGAGCGCGCCCTGCGGTTGGGCCACGGCCATCGCCTTGGCCACCGTCACAGTCTTGCCGCCGCCGACCTGGTGGCTGCCGACCATGGCCTTCTCGAGCGCTGCCTTTTTCAGGGTGAACAGCGCCACCGGCAGCCCGACGATCAGCAGGTCGATATGGGACACCTTCATCATGCTGAGCGCGCCGCGCAGCAGCGCCATGTACTCGGGCGACTCGGTGTACTCGTCATGCAACTGCTTGGCGCGGAAGGTGTCCGCGGCCAAGCCGACATCCGGCCCGACCTCGTAGAACAATGGGCCGACTGGGATGCAGACGGTCTTGCGCCGCTCGCTGGTCGGCCATTGCGGCGTCTCGCCGCTGGATGGATAGGCGATGGAGGGAAAGCTGGCGCAACGGATTTCGGCCTCTGTGACGCCGGTGACGAACTTGGTGTTGCCCGATCCGACATCCACCGCTCTGACGATCAATTCCATGATGGTGCTCCAAGGTGAGGAAACATGACGGCCAGCATCGGCAAGGCGGTGCGGCCACGCCACCCGCAATTCGCACGAAATGACCCGGGTTTCGGGATCAGGTGCCGCCGCCTGTCACCGGAGTGAAGGAACAGTGGCATTGCAATGACGCCAGACCCGGACTCAAGCCGCTGCGAACTGCGTGTGTGTCACCACGGTCTCATCGCACTGGCAGTCGTCAACCCTGGTTGCGCGCCAATCAGGCGCCCTTCGTGCAGATGCCCGGCAAGGGCTTGGGAATCCCGTCCGGGACCAGAGGCAGGACTTTCGCCCGTCAAGCCCGCATGCAGCCTTGCTCTGCGATCTTGCGGGACACTAAATTGCCCCTATCACGCCGTCGCGTGCCCACAAGCGCCACCGGCAAGGCGCTTTCCCATGCCGTCGCATTGCCACGCCGGCATTGACCATCAAGCCCTTTTCGTCATCCACTAGAGGCTCCCGAGGGCCATCCTTGGCCCGCTCCATCGCGGAGCAACAGGCGTCGCAGTCGTTACCTGCCCTTGCAGCCCCGGCCCAGAGCCGGGGTGGCCGTCGCCCCCGAGGCGACCGCTCCGAGGTTTGTTTCGTAGAGCATGTGCCTCGACCTTTGCCAGCCCTTGCGGCTGGGCGCTCACAGAAGCGCGTCGAGGCCGTCGATCTCCCGGCCCGGCACCCGATGCCGGCTCCCGATCCCGCCATCACCCGAGCATGCGTATTTCACGCCGCCAGCGGCTGTGCTTGCCCTCATGGGCTCCCCGCTGGTTTCCGCTCAAACGCCCGACACCGCCCTGGACTTTCGGTCAGGGGTGGACCCATGCGGTCGGATGGCGCTGCGAATTTCAGGATTGATCCACCAGTAGGCGCGAGACCCGATCTCGCCGCCGACGCGGCTGCCTGCCCTTGAGGCAACAGCGCGTCACACCCCTCCGTGGTCGCAGAAATGCGCGGACGGAGCCGGATCACATGTTTTCATTTTTAAGACCGACCGAGCTGGCCCGTGCAAGCGCATGGCTGGCGCAACCCTTGGGTCGGCGGCACGCGGTGTGGTCCCGCGTGCCGCCGTGCTTGCCTGACCACCCGCTCCAGCGGATGACGGAATCCGTCGCTGGGGTTGGACCTCCCGGATTCCTGACAGCGCGCCGTTCGGGCGGCGCGCCGACCCCTCACCTGGAAAGCACGATGACGACACCCTCAACCCGACAGGCCGATTCGGTCAGCCCAGGACGGATCCCCGGCATGGATCGGCTGCGCCCCCAAGCCTGGGCGGGCAAAACGCCCCAGGAAATACTTGCCCGCCTGCGTCCAGGCCATGCCGATCCGCTGCGCGTGCTGGACACCCTGATCGATCTGTTCAACACGCGGCACACGGCACGCGAGAAGACCGTCTCGCACAAGACCCGTGCAGAACGAGCGCGCTTTCTGCGGCGCTTCTTCCTCGACCTCCAGCGCAAGGCCGGCTTCCACACCATGCCCGACCCACGCAACCTGGGACAGAAGCACCTGCATGCGATGGTGCAGGTCTGGCAGCGCGAGCGGCTGGCGCCTGCCACGATCCAGACCTATCTGAGCTTTCTGCGGGGGCTTGCGTCCTGGCTGGGAAAGCCGGGCTTCGTGCGGCCACCGGCTCGTTATGGCCTGAGCCTGGAGGAATACGAGCGCCACGAAGTGGCGCAGCGCGACAAGAGCTGGGGCGCGCATGGCGTCGATGTGGAAACGGTCCTCGCCCAGCTTGCTCAGTTCGATGCGCGGATCGCGGCTTCGATACGGTTGATGGACGCGCTGGCGCTGCGGCGCAAGGAGTCGGTGATGTTCCGTCCCTTGGAGCACGTCGTGCCGTTCGAGCAGACCGGCCTGCCCCTCGAAAGCCGCAAGGCGGATGAGTATGTATGGATCAAGGGCAAGGGCGGGCGCGTGCGCTGGGTGCCGCTGGAGACAGACGGTCAGCGCTCGGCGGTGGCACTGGCACGTTCACTGGTCACGGGCCGCGACGCGCACATGGGCGATCCCGCCCTGAACCTCAAGCGCAACCTGCGCCGGCTCGACTACGCCCTGGAGAAATTCGGCATCATCAAGCGGCAGGCAGGCGTCACGGCCCACGGCCTGCGGCATGGCAATCTGAACGATTTGTATGAATCGCTTTCAGGTGCACCATCGCCCGTGCGCGGCGGCGGCTGTGTGGACGCGAATTCGGATCGGGCTGCGCGACTGGCCGTATCAGAGAGAGCTGGCCATGCCAGGCAAAGAGCCGCTGGAGCCTATATAGGCCAAGCATCGCCGACGCAAAGCGCAGGCCGCAGGCAATCCGCCGACGGGCCGGAAGCCAACCCGCCAGCCTGACGCTTCAGGCGGCGCGCAGATCGGCTTCGGTCTTGCCGCTGGCCAGTGCCTCGGTGAACCACTTGGGCTTGGGGCCGAAGCCCGACCATGCGTGGCCCGCGTCGTCCTTGTACTTGATGCGGCCTGAGGCGCGCAGGGTCTTCGAGCCCTTGGCCTTCGTCACGCTGGTGCGGGCCTTGCGCTTGGCAGCATCCAGTCCCAGGTCGGCGGCGGTGATGCCATAGTAGGCAATGGCTTCCTTCATACGGCCCACCACGCCAGCCTTCTCGTCTTCGCGGAGTTGATCCCGCTCCTTTTGCAACTTGGCGATCTCGGCGTCGATTTCCTGGGTCGTGCGTTTGGAAGATTTGCGAGCCATGGCAGCCTTTGTGATTGGAATGCGTTGGAATGCGTGATCGTGCGAGGCGAGTCAAACACCCAGACCACAGGTCAAGTCTATAGCAGGCCCTCGGAATCAAGTCGCGGGCGACACGTCGAACGCCTCGTCCGGGTAGATCGCAGGACCGCGTGGGTCAATGGGGTCTTGCTGCATTTCTTCGGCCTCGTCCTCGGACAGGCCATACCGCGACAGCGCGGCACACCGCGCCAGCGTCTCGGTGGATTCGGCTACCTGCCCGAAATGAACGGCATGCCCGTTGCGCGTCACGCGCACGTTCCATTGCTTCATGGTCATGGCGCGCACCCCTCGGCAACGGATTCCAGCTCCGGCTCCTGGCGCTCGGCGTCCTCGTGGCTAAAACCGAAGCGCGCCCAGGTGCGTGGATCGACCTCGATGGGGCCGCTGCGCTTGGATTCCAGATTGACGACGACACCGTGCGCGGACAGCCGCCCTTTGGAGAACAACTCATAGAGCAGTTGCGCGGCGTAGCGCACCGCCACGTCGTTGACGAACAGACCCTGGGAGGCCAGCGACATGCGCACTGAGCAGGACGGCTGGTTGTTCTCTGGCGCGGCGGCGTCGAGCAGTTCGGGGAAAAGTTCTGTCACGCACGGCAGGCGTGGGCCTTGCCCCTTCCACGATGCCGCGCTGCTCTGCGGCTCGCCCAAGACCACCTGCGCGGTGGACTCGGTATTGCCCAAGTCGAGCCAGTAGCCGTAGCGATTGGCGTCACGCCACGCGAGCTGGTGCAGCACTTGCCGCGCCGAGCGGCTGTCCACGCAACTGACCAGCACATCGGCGCTGGCCGCGTACCGGTGGCCGAGCACGAATTCCTCGTAACGCATGGGATGGGTCTCCCAATCCAGCCCATAGAACTGGTTCAGGCGATGGATGGTCACCAACGCCTTGTGCTTGCCGATGTCGGCGGCACTGTAGAGTTGCCGACCCACGTTGGCTTCGCTGACGCGGTCCGCGTCGAATGCCTTGACGTGCAGGCCCATCGGATGGCCCAGGGCGCGCATCGCAATGTCCAGGCGGGCGAGGCAGGTGGCCATCTGCGCGCCGTTGCCGCCCACACCCACCAGATGCACCGCCACGCGGTGCTCCAGCAGCTTCGGATGAATCAGGTGTTCCACCAGTACCTCCAATCGAATGTCCTGCACCCAGTCTCTCGCGGGAACGCTGGTGTTCAAGGCAGATGGCGATCCCGCCAGCGCCAGAGCACGCGCTGCATCCAGCCTTCGCCGCGCGGTGCCACAACCCCCTGCTCCTGCCATTCGCCTTGCGGCTCCCGCCAGGGGTGCTTGTTGAGCGGCACGTAGAGGCCATTGATCACCAGCCGGAAGCAGGCCGAGGGCCGTGGCCGGTCGAGCAGGCCGAAGACCCCCGCCACCTTGATGCCCTGATCTTCGCGGTCGTCTTCGCCCGACCAGAAGGCCGGTGCCCGGCCATGCGTGTGCAGGTCCACCGCGACCGTCTCGTCGTCGGCCATGGCGGGACGCCGATAGCGGATATGGACAGGCGAGGTCTGCTCGGGCTCGCACATCGCCAGCCGCAACTGCCCGGTGCGGCGCGAATAGATCAACACCCCGGCGGCTTCATTGGGCAGGCTCTCCCGGCTCGCCACCACGAACGCTTCGATCAAGCGGATGGGCAGCACGCCAAAGCTGAACCGCAGGTACTCCGCGACCTCGCCATAGGGCAAGCGCATGGGCAGTGAGCCGTGGCCTAGGGCCGCGATGCTGTCGAGCCAGTCGAGCCGGGTCTGCACGAACCACCCGTTGCGCGCCACGATGATGCGCTGGCCGTTGCCCATGTCCGGCAGCGCGCCGAAGCGCGGCGCGGCGATCACCGGGCAGGCAGCGAGCAGGGCTTGGTCTCTCGGGTCCATCGTGCCCATCATGTGGCCTCTGGTTCGCCCAGCAGTCGGCCCAGCGTGGTCTTGGCATCGACCAGCACCCGCTCGGGGAAGCGCGTGAAGGCTCCATCGAGCATGTCGCGCCAGAAGGCGTAGGCACCGGCCCGGTAGCGCAGCAGCTTGCCCGCCACGTTGGGGTGCGTGAAGTAGGAACGCAGGAAGGCGTCGTTCCAGGCGCTGATCTTCTCCACGGTCGTGCCATTGGGCACCGGCACATTGCCCTGGCAGATGTGGCCCTTACCATCGACATTGAAGTACGGGGCCTGGAACAGCGGCGTCTGTGGCATCGGGCGGTTCTGGCCCTTCACGGCCCAAACCCTCCAGACCTTGCTGGCGGCGGCGAAGACCAGCCCCGGCTGCGGCACCGTCTCGCCGCGCTCGCGCCCGCCAAACGCTTCGGCCTGCTCCGCGCCCACCCTGAACGCCACATGCCTGCGTGCCGGTGGCACCCACCACACCAGCAGGTCGCCGTGGAGGTACAGCACCGTCTCGGGCAGAAAGCCGCCGTGGGCCGCGCGCTGGAGTAAGGCCCCAGCCAACTCCCTTGCCGCCTGGGCGGTCATGGCCCGGCCCGCGCCGATCACGGGTGCGCCATCCACGGTCGTGACCTCATGCACCGTGGCCAGGGCGCTGCCCGAGCGCCCGTGGTACAGCAGCACCGCCTGATCCAGCTCCAGCACGTTGTCCGTGGGCGTCTGAATGGAAAACTCCGCCTCGTTCATAGGGACTACCTCCTATCTGTATGAAGTCAGTGTCCGTGGCACAGGGCGTGGATCAAGCGGTCGATCAGCGCGATGGCCTCGAAGCGCTGTCCCATGCGCAGGAACCAAGCTTGCAGCGCGCCGGGGTCGTCCAGCGGGATGAGCACCTCACCCATGCGGTCGCAGTACTCGGACTGGTGCGCCAGATTGAGCAAGTCGTCGTAGATGCGCGTGGTGACGTCGCCCTCTTCCCAGGACAGCACCGCGCCGAAGCCGATGTACTCGCCGTCGATGTCGGGATGGAAGTCGTCGGTGAGCGTCAGGCGGGACAGCGCCAGCGCATCGGCGGCGATCTGGCGCTGGTGCGGGTCGGTCAGCGTCCTGGCGGCGCGGCGCAGGCTGCATGGTCGCCATGCCTGGGTGCACTCGCGCCCTCCCGCATTCTTGTCGGGCCGCACCAGCCAGCGGCGCGCCCACTCGGGATAGGCATCGTCCAGCATCCTGCGCGTAACCATTTCCTCGCGCATGGCTTCGCGGTCGGCGTCATCGCTGTCCTCGCACATCATGTCCAGCGCCGCCTCCTCATCCATTTCCCCCTGCCAGTACACGTAGGACGCCACGTCATCGGCAATGTCCGGGGTGAACAGGGGATACACATAGCGGCCCTGCTGGCGCAGCACCTGCAACACCGTGGCCCCCAGGTGCGGCATGGCTTCGTTCAACGCCTCCAGGCTCCGGCCCACCGGCCACTCGGCCTCGCGGTATTCGCACCAGTACACGTCCAGTTGGGCATAGGGGGCCGGCTGCCCGCTGCGCATGGCCGGATGGTGGCCATGCTCGTCGAGCACGTTGATGGCGAAGCGCGGCTCCAGGCAGTGCAGCGGGCCGATCTGGCGCTTGATCCAGGCGTCGATGGCACGCTGACAGGCTTTGAGCGGGTCGGCCTCGCCCTCCGGCAGGTCATCTTCCCGTACCGCGCCCGATGCGATCAGGAAACGGCACAGCGCCGCGTTCGCGCTGGCCTGGGACGTGGAAGCGACCGCCGACGGAATGCCGGGTTGCAGGCTGGGCAGCGCCAGCATGGGAGCGACAGGCATGACCGTGGCCCTCAAGGCAGCGGGGTGAGCATTTCGCTGGTGACGCTGGCGCGCTGGGCTGCGCCTTCGTGCCGGTGCTGTTCCAGGGTCTGGCGGGCAAAGCGGCTCCACGCTGCCGAGCGCTTCGCCACGGGGCGCTGCGACACGGCACGGGACAGCTTGGCCGTCGCGCTGGCCGGGCCGGTCAGTTGGGTCTGAACGCAAGCCAGCAGCGCCGCAAGGCGGGGGCCGGGCTGCTCGGCCTTGCCCGTGCCCTTGGTGCCCACGGCCTTGCGGAACGTGAAGTCCTGCCGCCCGTTGGCGACCGAACCTGCTTCGACCTCGGCGCTGACCAGTTCGGGGTACTGGGCGCTGTAGAGGTCGCGCACTTCGCGGGGCGCGAGCCCGGGCACATCCGGCAGCAGGATGCCGTTGTAGGTGAAGGTGCGGACGATGGGGGTGACTTCAATGGCCATGGGTTGGGCTCCTTGGGGGATGAACGCGGCAACCGCCGTGATTGCCATGTGTTCAGTCTCCCGCTGCTGATGCCCCGATCAAGGGTGCCCGCCGACTTACCCGAACAGGTCGAAGGATTCGCCGCCAGCGGTGGCGGCTGCGGCAGGTGCCGCGCCCGCCACTGCGGCCTGCGAGGCATCGTCCTCCCCCTCGTCATCCGCCCCGTTGCCCAAGGCGGATACCGCCGGGGCCGTCACGGGCTTGGCCGGTGCGGACTTGGAAGCACCCGCCTTCACGATGGCGTCACTGGCCTGCTTGACCGATACCGCCTTCGCGGCCTCGATCACTTCCTTCGTGGCCTCGGCCTGCTGCGCCAGGCTCTGGCGCACCTCGCGGTAGCCGCGCAGGGCTTCGATGAAACCCGCGTCGAACTCCTGCGGCGTGGCCGTGAGGCTCAGGGGCTGCGTCAGCCCAGGCTCGCCCGCGTCCTGCCGGGGCTTGGGGATTACGTTGACCGTCAGGCGGCCGGATTTCTCGTCGGCGCTCACCGTCATCGTGAGCGTGGCGCTGCAAGCCAGCGTGAACAGTTCCTCGAACATCGTCATTTGAAACTCCTTGGTGGAATGAGGGACATGGCCCCATGCGAGGCCGTCCAGACCATGCTAGAACCCGGCTCCCTGGTGTCCAGGGGCCGGTCGGCGCGTCAGGCCAGCGCAGGCTCGGGCTGCAAGGCCGGTGTGGCCTCGGTGCTCTCGGCCTCATCCGCTGCATCGGCCAGGATCGGCTGACGCGGGAAGCGCATCACGGCAGGCACCGTACCCTGGTACGCAAAGCCCGGCACCTTGAGCAGGGCCGTGATGAAGTCGGGCTTCTTGCCGCCGCGTGCCACCTTGAAGCCCGAGCCCATCGCCTTCTTGAGCCCGACTTCTTCGGCAAGGCACTCCAGTTCGCTCATCGTGAACAGGTCGAGGAACTCCTTGTTCCACTGGAAGTACCGCCCTTCATCCACCTGGGCATAGTTCAACAGCAGTTCGAGGTCGGTCACAGTGACGCCGAACGCCGCCGAGGCGGTGGCGGCTTGCAGCAGCCGCTCCAGTTGGGCCTCGGGCGCGGCAGCGGCCCGTTGCAGCCCGCCCCGCACGCCGAACCCCGCACCTGCGGCTTGACCAGCGAGCCGGTCGAAGGCGTTGCGGAACTGCGCCTCGCGCAGATCGGCCCCGCGACCGGCCAGCGCCAGCGCGATCAGCACCCGCTGGCTGCACTGCGGCTGCGCCATCAGGGCCTTGGCCAGCCACTTGCGCCACTCCATGACACGGTGGCTGACGACACGCTGCGGTGTCTGGTTCGTGGGCGCGGCAGCCGTGGGCTTCTTGCCGGTGGGCTTGGCTGCGCCTGCCTTCACCGCGCCCTTGCCCTGCGCTTCGTCCTGCGCCGCCTGGGCATCGCGCTGCGCTTTGCGCCACAGGACAACCTTCTGGCTGTTGCATGCGGCGTCGAAGCACAGCGAGCGCGTGACCTCGCCATAGCTGCCCGGCATCGCGGATACCGCGCAGCCGAAGGACTGGCATCCCTGGCAGGAGGTGTACTGCGGCGCGCCGACGCCCAGGTCGCCCTCGGCGCTCACGGGAAGCGGCGCGAAGCCATCGCCGGCCTTGACGATGCGGATGACTGGGTATTCATCGCGCAGCGCATTGGCTCGGGATTCGATGGCCGGCTGGGTCAGTTCCTCGAAGTGGCTCGGGTGCTGGCAGTAGCCCTCGCCCAGGGATTCCGCGAACAGGCCCGACTGCCGCGCCGAGTTGTGCGGACAGCCGCCGCATTGCGCGGTGTCGAAGATCGCTTCGGCCAGCCGCCGTGCGTAGCGGCCCAGTTGCGCCTTGAGCACGGCCACCGGCACCTTCTGTGCCACGATGCCTGTGAGCACGCTGTCCTGCTTGTCCGGGGGAATGCCCGAGAGCAGTTCGGCGTGGCCGAGCTGGATGGTGCGGGTGGTGAGCGCCTTGAGCACGGCGGGCGTGCAGGCCAGCAGCGCCAGCCGCCGCTCCAGCACATCGGGCGACCAGCCCATGAGGCGGGCGGCTTCCTCCTTGTCGCCACGCTGGCGCAGGAGCTGGCGCTGTGCGGCGTGGGCCTCCTCTGCGGGCGACATCGCGGCGCGGTGGTAGTTCTCGATCACCGACATGGCCTCGGCCGTCTCGTCGTTCGCGTCCTTGATGACCACCGGCATGTCGTAGCCGTCGCCGAACACGTTCTTCGCGGCGCGCCAGCGGCGTTCACCGGCGATGATTTCGTAGAGGTCGGTGCCCGGCACGGGGCGCACGACGATGGGTTCGAGCACACCGACGGCGCGGATGCCCTCCTCCAGTTCCGCCATCTCGGCGGGGTCGAAGTATTCGCGGGGGTTCTTGCCTTGGACGATCTTACGGATCGGCAAGGTGGGCTGGCTCGGCTGGGTGGGGTCGGTCATGGTGCCTCCTGTCTGCATCGGGTGGGATGCAGTCATGCTCTCGCCGCTCCGCCTCCCTTCAAGAGGCTCGCCCTCGCCATCAGGCGGGAACCCGTCCAAACGGATCTTCGACCACGCGGTGCTGACGCTCAATGGCCACCACGGCGAACTGGCCTGGCCCAGCGGCCGGCGCGAGGCTCTGTCGCTCGATCCCGGGCGCGCGCTGCGCCCCGAGTTCCAGCGGCTGGTGCATCAGCACCTGAACTGAAGTCTTCCGACCGCCAGCGCAATGCGTGTCACGCCCGCAGCCGCAGAGCGTGCTGCTGCATCAGCGCCGCATAGCGCGCGCTGACCGACTCACTGTCCGTTCGCGATCAGGTACGCGTCGAGGAACCACCTGGCAGGAACTCGCCTTCCCCAACAGGCGGCCACTCCATCACACGGCAAGGAGGAGCCGAGTTCGCTTACGGAATCGTGAGATAGCCCCCGCCCACGAACCAAGCATCAGCGGCCAACGCGCGATAGGTCGCATATTGCCAGCTGTTGGGCCGTACCGAATGCAAGTCACGCTCGTCATTTAGAAACTGCTGGATCGCAGGCACGCCACCGCGACTTGACTGCAGAGCCAGCCTGTCGCGAAGGATCGGCAATTCGTCATTGGCGTTGGTTGTGAACGTGGTCGCCAGCCCGCACACGTCGAAGTGCCGCCGAACGCGATCTTGATCCACAGTGGTCCACGCAGTTGGAGGGCAGGCATCGAACACCAGCACCGGCGGTGGCCCGGGGTTGAGCGTTGCGCGCACCCAGGGTACGTTCAGCAGATGCTGGTCGAAATAAGGATGGAAGGTCTGTTGTCCGGCCGTGGCAGGATACTTCGCGCGCTTCTTGTCATTGCAGAAATGACATGCGGGCACCAGGTTGGACGGCAGAATGGACAAGTCGGGATAGCGTGACTTGGGCAGATGGTGGTCGCAATGGGCGACGCTGCCTACACCGCACAGCGGACAACGGTTGTTCGGTGCCGCGCTGCGTATGCGGTCATAGACCGCGCGAGCCGCGCCGCTCGTCTTGCTCAGATGCTCCTCGTAAAGTCCGGTCAGCTCCGCCTTGGTGACACCGCCAACCGAGGGCCGGCGCTCGACGTGGTGGAGCGAGGCCGCCGTAGCGTTCGCATGATAGGTCACCCCAGAAGCAGCGAGGCTGGCACCAATTGCCGTCAGGCGGGCCTGAAGGCCAGGATCTGTCGTGGCGCCCAGGCACAGCGCGAACACACTCGCCTGCGTGTCGGTAGGAAGAGGCAAACTTCGCATGTTAGGCCCCCTCGCCTGCCGCGTCGGGTGGAGACGGAGGCACCATGCTGAGTGCGCGAGCCAACGATCGCGCCTCGCCTCCGAGTCGGCCGCCGAATCGCGCTATGGCCTGTTCATATCCGCCTTGTTGCACTGCGTCGCTGATCAAGCGGTGAAAGCCAGTCTGGACAACCTCCAGTCCGAACACCTCGCGGGTGAGGATTCCGACGTTTTCGCCAAAAGTCTCAAGCTCGGGCCGGTCGACGCGCGCGGAGTGGCCCGAGCGGTTGAGCACCCATGCACAAGAACCAGGCACTTCCTGCAAAACGACCGGCGAGTGCGTCGCAATGATGGCCACACCATTGCGGTTAACCAGTAGCTCGCTCAGCGCACGCACAAACGCGGATAGCAGCGGCGGATGGAGATGCCCTTCGGGCTCGTCAATAAGCACCAGCGACTTCTCCTCGACAAGTTCGACGAGCAGCGTGATCGTCAGCAAGACAACACTATGGCCCGAGCTCAGTCGCCGAAACCACTTGCGCGTGCGATCTTCCCAGCCCTCACCTGTGTCATCGATGACGCTCCTGGCATTCGCATCAAGAAACAAGGGGTCGGCCTCGAGCAGTTCGACCGCTTTCAGCCAGCGACGCCGACGCGCGGCACCGCGACAGGCGACTATGCCTTTCAAAAAATCCCGAGAAAGCTCGGGACGCCCCTTGATGCTCAGCTCCGACTGCCCATCATCATCGACGCCACTTGGTTGAACATCCGCTGCGGACTGCCGGATCAGGCCAATGTATTCGTACCTCACCGCCAGTTGAGTATTCGCGGGCACCAGCGGGCCGTACTCGTCGAATGGACTGAACGAAACCGTCACCAATCCGGCAAAGTCATGGCCCCTACCCGGGGACGGATTGACGTACCCGAACGGACTGTTGAACCCGAGAGGATTCAGCGGCCCCAATTCGCCTACCGCACCTCCATCGCGCGACTGCAGGCCAAGAAAGGCCCGCGACAAATAGTCGAAGCAGCGCGTCTTGCCGACGCCGTTCCGTCCGATAACGACGTGGACGTTGGTCGGTGGACTGGATTCGGGCGTGACCTGGAAATCGAGTCGCGGCGGAGCGTCCAAGGTACGCGGATCCTGGGGAAACGTGTAGCGAAACGCGAACGCGGTCAGCACGACATTGCCGAGCGCGAGCCGGTGGAAGCGATTGCGCACTCGGTCGATATCGATATCGCGCAGCAGTGACCGCCGCAAAACTTCCTCGGCGGCATATTCCTCGAGCAGTGATGGGTTCCGCGCCATGTCACGCATTGCAAGGAGGTACTCGTCCCGCAACTGCTCGCCGAGTTCGTTGAGCTGTTCGTAGTAGTTCTCGGTCTGGCCCATCGAGAACCACGGGGCTTCGAGCCTGGAAAACACGGGGTCGAGCAATGCCGAGCTGACGGCAGACTCAGAGGTCATCCCCGCCCTGGCAATCTTTACGTTGCCAATATCGATCCGCCGGCGGTCTTCTGTGACCACGATCACATGGAACTGCGTCACCCAGGTGAACCAGTCGTTCCAATTGTCTCGGCCGAGGAGTACCTCATTGCCGCTGCTTGGGGCAGAGGTCGAATCGACGACCCTGAATGACAGCATTCCTTCTCCCTATATTTTTCCAAGAACAGCCATCACAACGGCATCTTTGCTTCCTCGCTTCGATTGAAACACCTCAGCATGGGATGCGATTTTTAGGGGCAAGCTCAAAGTGATTCGCTCAGAGCTTCCCTAGAAGTCGAATTCACGGTTCGGACCTTGGGCCACATCGCCCCAGATCCTGTTGGGTAGCTCATGACGACTGAAGAAAACCAAGTGGTACAGCGGCCGATTTCCTTCGTCGCGCACCAGCGGCATGCGTCGGCTGATCGAAAATCCAAGGCCGCGCACCAGATCGCACCAGTAGTCAAAGAACGCCTCGTCTGCATCACCACGTACAAATGCAATCGGGTCGATATGATCCCGCCATCCAGGTGCTGCCGCATCGAAGCGCGCCCGCTCCGAGTTGTATTCCATCAGCACGTTTCGCCGCAGATCCATGGTGCTGAAATGAACCGCAAAATCAACAAACTTCAGCCGTGCCAGTTTCTCGATCACGCTGAACGACAGGTACTGGAGGTTGTAGGGATCGAGGTACGCAAGGCACAGAGCGCCCTTCGGAATCATTCCAAACACTTGATCCACCGTGGACTCGGCTGCCCCCAGCAAAGCTGTGGCCGGCGCACCCATTGCCTGCAACCGCTCCGCGCAGGCCGATGCTCGTGACGCGTCCAGGTCACCAACGAAACATGATGTGAAGGCCACTTTGTCGCGCAGCGAGTGCTGCCATGCGACCTGTGCGCCACCAGGACGGGTCATCGTTTCGCCTTTGACCTGAATGCGTCCAGGCCCACAGAACAGATCGACATAGACGCGCTGCTTGAACTTCTCGCGCGCTCTCCGTGTGCCTTCCACATACTTGGCCAGGAAGGTGTGCTTCATCTCTGGAACCCACCTGCCAACACCCTCGCCGGCCCGCCCGAATTCCACCGGCAGATGGGGCAAAGGGTCATCGTTGTGCGCGAGGGAAAAACTCACTGCCCACCTCTTTGCGGAGTGCGGAATAGAGCGCCCTGCCGGTTTCGTTCGATCCAATCCGTATCCCGCATGTATCGCGCAAGCCGCCGAACCGCCCCATCCTCCGATCGAATGACGATGTCCTTCTCACCGGACAACCGCTCAAGCGCGTCCTTGTACATGAGCGAGGTGCCCGGGGACGTATTGCAGGTCGAGGCATAAAGCTCGCCGATCTGCACCGGCTGTCCTCGCCCAAAAATATTCTCCGCGAGGTGCTGGGGCAACACATCGGCAGACAGGCTCTGCGCCACATCGTCGAACACGAATCCCCCTTCGAACTCCTGGCGGAACCCCATCATGTGGGTCGCAAGCATGTCAAGGCCCGCACCACCGTAGTGGATGGAATGGTTCTGGTGCTCCCAGTGCACCTGCTTCATCACATCCTGCGCACGCGGATGCCGCGAAAGATGGACAAGCCAGTACTCGCCTTGACCGCTCCCTTCTCCACGAATGAAGAACGGCGTGAAGTACTCAGCTCCACAATCTTTCACCAAGGCATGGTACAGAGCGGCTTGAATGAAGCGCCGCCAATCCGTCGAGTTCTCTTCCTTGATTTGCTCGATCGTTTTACCTCCCAACGCCGCACGGATGTCAATGGCCAGCTTTCCAGAAACCTTGTCCGTGAACTCATCGTTGGTGTAGGTGGCAAAAGCCGAGACATGGAACGTCAGGACCACCTCGCTCTTCGGTGATTCAGCAAATATCTTTTGAATCAGCGGCGCCGGCACATCGCTGTAACCATACTGATCCAGAAAGAAAAGCGCCGTGTGTGCTCGGGGGGTGTGAGCCTCAATCAACCGAAACACGGCTGGCGACGCCGAGACAAAGTCGTCATGAATGACGTGAATGGATTGGCCAACTTGTGCACCGTATCC
Source organism: Acidovorax sp. GW835-FHT14B10 (assembly GCF_058793725.1). Taxonomy (NCBI): domain Bacteria; kingdom Pseudomonadati; phylum Pseudomonadota; class Betaproteobacteria; order Burkholderiales; family Comamonadaceae; genus Acidovorax; species Acidovorax sp. GW835-FHT14B10. Next base: position 393,441 of record NZ_JBXAGC010000001.1, on the reverse strand, counting down.
TCTGTCATGCAAGACTTGCTTCAGGTGCGACAGTGCCTGAGCATCCTTGTCGATGAAGATGTACCGCACATCCAGATCGATGGGTTTCGTTCTCTGGGCGTTGACGCGGAGACTGGCCTCCCGGACGGCATCCAGCATACGCAGCGGCGAGCCAAGGATTTCCGTACCCAGCCCTTTGAGCGTGTAGAGACCGCCCCCGCAAAATCCATCAACCAACGTGATGCGGAGTCGCTCACGCCCGCGGGCATTGAGCGTTCGCTGCTCGAAGTACCGAATCAGGTAGCCAACCAGCACCTCATGCTTCGTCACACTGTGCGGATCGATCTCTGCCGGTCCGTTCCTCCAATCGTAGTGACTCTTTGCCAAGTGCAAGCCTTTCTGCGGTACTGAAGTCGATCGACACTACACCGTGTTTCCCGTGCTCGGAAACTGATCCCAATGCCGGCCGCCCAAAGAGCGGCCAGCCTTGCCTTTCCCGACAGCGGCGAGTTTGATCTCTGAACCATCACGCCTGACGATGTGAATCGGGGTCCGGCCCGTCACGGCGTCGGCGGCTTGCTCGATGGGCGCCCAGTGGCCCCATTGCTTGAAATGGAAGGCGACGCCGGCCGCATTGCATTGTTTGCGCAGATCTTCAGGCCATTGCGGATCCATGGGACGCGACCCTGGCCCCGACTCGCCGCCAGCGATAACCCAATCCACACGCGTGCCGCCCTCCCGTGCCTTCAACCACTGGCGCAAATCCAGGGGCCCGAGCAGAGGCTCACAGGACAGGAACCGGACTGCCGGCGTCTCGAACTCCAGAAGGTACTTCAGCCGTTTGCCTGCGGCATCCTGGTTTTCGACGGTCGCACCAAGCCAAACGTTGGAAGGCAGTTCATAGCCCTTTGGCAGTTGCTTGCGCACCAGGTGGATTCGCTTAGTCAGGAGCAGCCAATCAAGATGGGGCGTTGCCGCGATAAGGTCCAGAAGGCGAAGCCGATGCGGAACCAGATCCTTGCGGTTCTCGAATACATCCGCCATGGACGCACAAAACACGCGCCGTCTGGTCTTGCTCTCCCTGGCCTCCCGGTCCCACTTCAGGGGCTCCTTCCAATGGGCATCGCCGAAAAAGCGTCGCTCAGACTTTGCGCCCCAAACGTCTTCCCCCAGGCGCTTCGCCCAGGTTTCGGCATAGCAATGGTCACACGCATCGGACACGCGCACGCAACCCCACCATGGATTGAAGGTGTGGTGCGTCCACTCGATACGGGTGTCTTTTCCCATTGTTCACTCTCTTAATGCATCGTAACAATGCACTGGTTTTTTGTACAGCAGCGACATGCAGACATGGGAAGGCACCGAATTCGGAAATCGCCGCATCAAGCCCTCGCCCTCTCACATGACGTCGATGTGTTGATGGATTCTGTCCAGCAGCACCTCGAAGTCAGGCTGCCCCTGGTAGTACAGCGCGGCTGTCTTGCGATATTCCTGCGCGAATCGCTGACGCTGATCGGCGTCGGCCAGCAAAAAAGCAGGATTGCGGGCAATGGCTTGGTCATCGCCGGTTCGGAACCGCTGCGCCTTGCGCTCCTGGTAGGCCGGCGTCCTCATGAAGGCCTGGACCTCATCCAACTCCAGTAGGCAGTACACGTCGTAGTAATGCCTCAGGAAGTTGCCTGGGAACGCCTGGGCTTCATCGAGTCGGCGGTACTTGGTGGAGATCGTCTGCAGTTTCTCGACGAAGGTGTGCGTGGGCGCATAGCACGGCACGGCCACCGCGCGGTTGTCCCCCGCCGCGACCCCGCGCTCCATGGCTACATCCAGCGCCCACGACGAGATCGTGACGGGCCGGTTCGGGGCGGTGTCATCGAATCCGAGTTCCAGCAGGATGCCGTCCTTGACGCCAGCAAGCGCCGGGACACGCGGTGCGTAGATCAAGCGGATGCCTGCGCTGCGCATCTTGTCGTCGTCGAACTGCATGTCGCGCTCAACACTGTCGATGCCCGGAATTCGAATCCTTGCTGCCAGCGCGTCGTAGTACGCCCGCCGTGATTCGACATGCGCCGGCTTGTCCTGGTTGCGCCCCGTCTTCACGTCCATGCCAGCGGGAGGTTCAATGCGGATGTCGATGTCTTCGGAGAAGCGGTGGATGACACCGAACCCCTTCGACAAGGACGTACCGCCCTTCAACTCGAACTGAAAGCCCTGCGCCTGAAGGCCCCACAGGCAATGCATGATCCAGTAGTCCTTCTCGACCAGCACGGGATCGACGCCGCGCTCGTCTGCAACCACCGACAGCAACTGATCGAAGTCTCGTCGTTCGTGTAGGAACTCAGCCATCCACCCACTCCCGCAGACGCTTGCGCGTGGCCACGCTGCCAAAGCTGTCAGCCGCGCGTTGCAGACGGGCGGGATCAAATGAAGGCAGTTTGCTGCGCGCCTGCCGCAAGACCGCATCACGGTCCTCAGCCAGTTCGTCCAGGTTGTTCAGCAGATCCACGTACAGGAACTCCGGCGTCAGCTTCCTGGGAAAGCGCGGCTTCATCCTGAAGTCGAACTGCCGATTGCCGAGCTTGAAGACGCCGTGGCGCTTGTGGTTGTAGACCAGCGTGCGGTTGTAGAGCTGGGTCGTACCCAGACCCACGGCGTTGTAAGCCGAGGGAGAGAACACCAGGAAATCTTTGTCGCGCAGGAACCCGCCCACCACTTGCTCATCGGCCGGCGGCAGTGGACCAAAGCTGGACTGCTTCGGAGCGTGGTACAGACCTTGGGCCAGCTTCTTCAGCTTTCCGGTAGCCACCAGTTCACGCAGATGCCGATCCACTGCCGTGGACAAGCCTGCAAGATCCTCCCTCCGGTAAACGCGCCCGGCTTGCAACTCGCCAGCAAGGTGTGCAGCCCCGCCTCGCAAGGAGACAACAGGAGATTGAGCAACGGCAGGCATGGCTAGTTTCTCATTGAAATTTCATGCATTTTACCGCTTTTCCACGCTCCACAGACATCGGGGGCAGCCCAGGCGCAGCTCGGACACCTATGCCACCGTGATTCGGCCATCGATCCAGACGCTTACCGGTTGACTTCGGATCGCCAGCGCCACAGATCTTGTGGCATTGCAGCCATACTGGAAATTCCCCTGCTTGCATTGCGTAAGCCCTCCCGGCCCAGCCGGGCGTCGCAGTCGTCACCTGCCTGAGAAAGGACAACCGCCCTTTCGCTTCATATCCCCCTGGGAACACTGCTCCCGTGGGGAGGGTGTTCCCGCTTTTTCTGGAGATCACCCATATGTCTCATCGCCATGCCCCCGCATGTCCCCTCTGCCCAGGTGAAGGTGCGCTACTCGGCGCGCTGGGCTTGCGTACCTGGTTCCGCTGCCGCCAGTGCGGCATGGACTTCAGCCGCACCCGCCGTCCGAGGCGCCCCGCCCCTGCTGCAGCGACTGCGTCACTGGAACGGCCAGCATGAGCCGCCACCTCCTGCACCTGATCCATCAGGGCCGCAAGCTCACCGTGGTGGCCGGCTACGACCGGCCTCTGCGTGAGCTGTATTTGCACGTGATCCACGACAACGATGCGGATCCCCATCAGGAGGAAGCGTTCGTCTACGACAGTCTGGGCGACCCTGGCCTGGATTGGACGGACATCAACACCGTGGCCGACAAACTGGCGAGCCTGGGCATCGAGCCTCCCGCCAGCCTGATCGAAGGCATCTTCCTGGATCAATGCTTCAACGTCGGCAACCGACTGGTCGAACACCACTTCGACCGGCCTTCGGTCGTTCTGCACGCGGGCTGAATACCCAACCCCGCGTACCGAGTCCGTCGACAGGCCGCCACCTGTCCATCCTCACCAGCGGTTGCCTGGTTTTCGTCAGCATCCTGGTGTGCGACCCGGCATGGCCGAGGTCGGCGCCTGCGCATCCCTGACCATTGGCGCAGTGACGGCGCTGCGGCGCCTGTTCGTCACCACGGTGCGGGCCCAGCCGCAACGGCTGGTCGCCCGAAGCATCGGGTGGATGCCACGGCATCTGCTTTTCCAATCCAACCCGGCGGGGCTCGCTCCGCTGGGGGGCGGGTTCTGCCCCAACCCTCAAGGAACCCGCCATGAACGTGACCCTGAATGCCGAGCAACGGCTGTACGTCATCCCCTGCGGCGATGGCTACACCTGCCTGGGCTTCGACAACGCGCGCAGCCATGCCGACCAAATCGCCGCCCGGCTGCAACGGCCTGACCTGGCCTTCGCGTCCAGCGACCACGGCTCGCTGGACGGCTACGCCAAGTACCAGGCCGCCATCGCCGCCTGGGGCCGTTCACAGCTGACACTGCAGACCTACTTCGACCCGGGCACCGATCCCAAGGCGGCCCGGGCGCTGGAGATCTGTCGCCGCGATGGCTGCAAGGTGCGGCTGGTGCAGGGCGACACCGCTACCGGCCGCTGCTGGCTGGACGAGCACGATGTGGTCGGCCGGATCGGCCGTTCTGGCGGCATGACGAAAGTGCCGTTGCTGATCGCGGCCGGCGCCGATGGTGGTGGCACGGCCATCTTGACGAATTGCCTACTGCGCCTGATCGACTGGGGATCGGGCCGCGACCTCTACCGGCACCCGGCCTATCGCACGCCCGACCTTACGATCCGCAAGGATCGTGACAAAACCGACCGGCCCTGGCAGCTGTTGCTTGACGGAACCGTCGTGGCCTGCTTTGCGGATATCGGCAAGGCGGGCGGCTACCTTGCCTTCATGTGCGGCGAGACCGTCGAGCCCCGTGTTTTCCAGTGAAGCCTGAACCGCAGGCCGCACGGCGGACCCGAGAGTCCCATCTTGGGCTTCGCTGTGCGCGTCAGCGGCGACTATGCGCTCGCGCGATCCAGGTGCCGGGCGAACAGCTTTTCGAAGAAGTCCACGATGAGCTGTCTCGAACGTGGCCCCACCGCGTAACGCCCATCAACGCGCTCAACATCCGCAAACTCGGCGGCTCCGAAACGATAGACCTCGTAGCCCTGCAGGCGCAGGCGGCGGTCTTCCGCAGCCATCTCTGCATACCGCGCCGGCGACGCCACCTCTCCATTGGCGAAATGGTGCTTGCCATCCACCTCGACCACGACACGGACGCCATGCACCAGAAGGAGCAGAAAGTCCATGCGCTGCCTCGCGAGAACGCAGCCGGCGCCACGCTCCGACGCCGTCCTGGGGTCGTAGTGCAGGTAGACCTGAGGAATCAGCGCCGGCAGCTTGTCGCCCATGCTTCGCGCGAAGTGAGCGTAGTAGGCCTCAAAGATAGCCACTTCGCCCGGCGACTGGGCGGCGTGAACCGCGGCGCGCAGCCTCACGAAAAGGCTCTTCCTGGCGTCCGCCACCTCCTCGTGCCGTTCCCGGTCGCGCCACCAGTCGACCAGAGCGTCCCAGCGAAGGCCGCCATCGGACAGCACACGGTCGTAGATCAAGGCGTCGGAATCGTTGGCGATGGCAACGTCGTTGTTGATCGCGTCAGAAAAATACAGGTCCGGCTTGCAGTTGATCGCGGCAAAGATCAGGTTCTTCGGCGCGCCGGCCACCCCACTGGCCGCGCGGCGCACACCGTACTGCGGATGCCGCGAGACCTCGCCGATGACGACAAGCACGAAGCCGTCGGCCACCAGCAGCTGGTTCAACGCTTGAACGAGGCGTTCCTGCTCCGGCCCGCGGCGGCAGACAGGATCGACAACCTTTTCCAGCATGTCGACAAAACGCTGCTGCGAGCATGTCAGTGCGCCACACAGCTCCAGCAGTTCGGCATTGTTCAGATCGTTGTCTTCAACATAGTGCCGCTGGATGTCGTCTCGCAGCGTGGCCGCGAACTTGGTCGAGTACTGAGCGGGCTTTTCGAGGTCCGGACACAGCACCGCGACGCCGTCCCAGACTGGCAGGTTGCCGAACAATTCTCCCGCTGAGACCAACTCCGCAAGTACGGCGCGACGGGTGAAATCCGTGATGCGGTGATCGGCATGCGTCGTCAGCTCACTCACGTAGTCCGCCAGGTCCGCAGCTCCGAACTCCTCCACCACGCGCTGCGCCAGCGCGAACAGCTCTGGCCCTTTGAATATTGTGATGCGGCTGCGCACGTATTTGCGCTTGCTGTTCATCGCCTCGGCCGAATCGCCGTCGCGCAGGCCCAGGGCAATGCAGGCGGCGGGCAGCGCGGGCGCGCTCACGGCGCCCCACAAGGCTTCGGCGATCGCGTCGCGCAATGTCTCGAGGGTGGTGGTCGGTGTAGTTGTGCCATCGTCGATCGGCTTCCTAGCGCGGCGAGTTCCGGCGAATGACCAACTCGACCAATGCGAACAACCGGAGGTACAGGTAGTCCACATGGTCGACATCGATCACCGGTGTCTGGTTGCGCTCATGGTGGCGCAACAGATGGCCGTTGCCGATCTGCGTGAGTTCCCGCGCTTCCTTCTCAAGAACCTCGCGGAACGCGGGCTCGGAAGCGCACCTGTCCAGGATCAGCTGAACCGACTTGGCCTTGTTGGCATCGGCCAGGGACTTGATGCGCTCCCAGGCATCGAACAGCCGCTCAAGCGCTTCACGCCGAATCAGGGGATCCGGGTCTGAGAACTTCGTCCGGCTCTCCTCCAGCATCACGTCCAGTGTCCGATCCCCGGTCCGGAAGTAGGTCCGCACCAGAGCCTCCCCGAGCACGGCCGGCAACAAACGCCGCATCCCACCGTCCTCTCCCAGTTCATAGGCCATGCCATTGCGAGCCAGGATCCGGTTCACGTCCGAACGGAATGCCGAACGCCCAGCCTCGATGTCGAACGTGAGGTGGTGGTGTCGGTGATAGTCGTGATGCCAGCCAACGACAGGCAGCGCCACCTTGCGCCAAACGAACTCCACGAAGTCCAGCGCCACCAAGGTCGGCGGCGCCCACGGTTCGCGGGTGCGGATGAAGCTTTTCTCATCGATTTGGTCGGTCGGCAGTGGCCATGTCAAGCCGTGGAGTTCAGCTTCGATGGCGCTTTTCAGATCGGATATCTCATTGCCGCAGATGGCCTGCCCATCGGGGCAACGCTCTGGATAGCTCGCCCCAAAGGCCCCGCTATTGGCCAATGAAGCCGCGAGCGCCGCGATACCAGCCCAGGTCACAGGGCCCATCTCCTGCTCGACCCTGGCTTTGGGACCCAGTTCGCGGTCGCTGAAGTAGTCACTCATAGAACATCCTTGGTCATCAGCGTCTGCGACCCGCCTTTTCCAGCGGATATCGATGTCGAATCTCGACGCCATTGACATGGTATCGCCCCGCATTTCACGGTTGACTCCCGGGATGGGACGTACAGCGCCACGGGGTTTCTTCCCGGTGGGCTGCCGCTTGCGCAGGCGCCGCTCCAGGAACTCGCGGCCGGAGCCCGCCGCGCCACACACTGCTCCTCGCATCCTGGCTCCGGCCAACGCACGCCCCACGGGCGTTCCCGAGTCCGCTCGGGCGTCGCGGTCGATACCCGCCTCCACGCCACGGCAGCCCTGAGCTGTCCCTTCATCACGCACTTTGCGCCATGCGCCCGCACTGCGGGCGCATGGCTCCGTGCATTTGTTCATCCCATCCGGGGAGCTCGCCTCCCCCATGGGGTCGGTGCGTTCCCCGCCTTCCTTCGGAGAACCACCGATGGCACGCACCACCGCGCCTTCCCTATGGCTGCCGGGCTTCGACCCCGACGAACCTGCGCTTCCCGATCTGCCCCCCGAGGCGGATCTGTTTGCCGAACACCTTGCGCCCGACGCGTCCCAAGCCACCGCTGACACCAGCGCGGCCGGCGTGCTTGCTGGGACCGAAACCGACGCCGAAGTGCACAGCGAGCGCCCCAGCTCGCCCACGCGTGCAAGCTGGCGCGTCGTCATCGGTGCGAAGCGCGATGAGCCGCGACCTCTCTGGCCGCCATTGCGCCGTGAGCACCTGAGCGGTCTGAACGGCGCCGTCACCAAGTTCGAAGCCAACCTCGCCGCCGCACGCGCACTGCAGGGCATCGAATTGGCGCCTCGCACCCCGGACGCCACCGAGCGCGGCCAGCTGCTGCGCTTCACAGGTTGGGGCGGCCTGCCCGCTGCCTTCAACCTCGAAGGCACTGATCCGTCCTGGCGCGGCCGCGCCGAGGAGCTCCAGGCCCTGCTGCCCACCGACGACTACGCGTCGGCCCGGGCCTCGGTCAACAACAGCCACTACACCGAGGTCCATGTGATCGAGGCCATGTGGCAGGCCGTGGAGCGTTTCGGCTTCACCGGCGGGCGCGTGCTCGAGCCCGCGGCCGGCGTCGGCCACTTCCTGGGCGTGATGCCCCGCGCGCTCGCCGAGCGCAGCGCGGTCACCGCCATCGAGATCGACCGGCTCTCCGGCCGGCTGCTACAGGCGCTGTACGCGCCGCACGGCGCCGACGTGCGCATCGCGCCGTTCGAGAAGGTGGCGCTGCCCGAGAACTGGTTCGACCTGGTGATCGGCAACGTGCCCTTCGGCAACTTTCCCGCCGCCGATGCGGGCCCCAAGCCCTATGCGCGGTTCCGGATCCACAACTACTTCTTCGGCCGCGCGCTGGACCTGGTCCGCCCCGGCGGGCTGGTGTGCTTCATCACCAGCACCGGCACGATGGAGGCCCGCGACGACGCCGTGCGCGAGTACGTGGCGTCGCAGGCCGAGCTGCTGGGCGCGATCCGGCTGCCCCGGGGCGCCTTCGACGGCCTCGCCTCGACCGACGTGCAGACGGACATGCTGTTCCTGCGCAAGCGCCACCCCGGCGAGGCCGTGAGCGGTGCCTGGATGGAACGCGTGCTGGTTCCGGATGGGCTGCGCCACCCGCGCTGCCCGCACAAATACCTGCAGATCAACGCCTGGTACGCCAGGAACCCCGCGTTCTGCATCGGCCAGGTCACGCAGGAGAGCAACGGCTACGAGGAAGTGCCTACCGTGGTGTTCGAGGGCGACCTCGAGCCGGCGCTGGCCGAGCGCATCGCGCTGCTGCCCAGCGGCGTGTATACCCCGGCCAAGCCGGTGGTGCTCGCGTCCGTGCGCGCCGCCGTGCCGGCCGAACCCGGCGCGCGGCCCGGGAGCTTTCGCGTCCACCATGGGCGCGTGCACCGGGTCGAAGGCGCCGAGCTGGTCGACCTGCATGACAGCCTGAATGCCACCCAGCGCGCCCGCATCGCGGGCATGTGCGCGATCCGGGACCATGCCCGGGCGCTGCTCGATGCGCAGCTGGCGCAGGACGGCGACGAAGGGCTGGCGCAGCTGCGGGCGATGCTCAATGGCACCTACGACCGCTATGTGTCGCGCCACGGTTGCCTGAGCACCCGGGCCAACGCGCTGGCCTTCCGGCGCGACCCGGACTACCCGCTGCTGCTGTCGCTGGAGCACTACGACGAAGAGTCGGACACCGCTCGCAAGGCGGCGCTGTTCACCCAGCGCACGCTGCGCAGGGTGTCTGCCCCGACTGCGGTCGCCGAGCCCACCGAGGCGCTGGCGGCATCGGTGCAGTGGCGTGGCCAGGTCGATCCCGGCTACATGGCCCGGCTGCTGTCGGCGCCCGAGGACGAAGTGCTTGCTGCCCTTTCCGACGCGGGACAGATCTTCCTGGATCCGTCCGACGGCGCCTGGAAGACTGCGGACGACTACCTGTCGGGCAACGTCAAGGCCAGGCTCAAGCAGGCGGCCCTCTCGGGCCCTGCCCTACGCCGCAACGTGGAAGCGCTGGAGCGCGTGCAGCCCGAGGACCTGCCGCCCGCTTCCATCGAGCCGCGCCTGGGCGCGGTCTGGATACCGGCGGGCGACGTCGAGGCCTTCATCCATGAAATGCTGGAGCTCAAGGACTGCAAGGTGTCGTACTCGGCCGAGGCCGGGGCCTGGTCGGTGACCTACCCCGAATGGAGCGCGCGGCACAACGTCAAGGTGACCCAGGAATGGGGCACGGCGCGGATGAACGCCATCGAGCTGGTGCAGGCCGCGCTGAATGTGCAGGTGCCGACGGTGCGCGACCGTGATCCGGCCACGGACCGCTACCACGTCAATCCGGCGGAAACGCTGGCGGCGCGGGAGAAGTTCGGGGCGCTCAAGGACCGCTTCGCGGCATGGGCCTTCGAGGACAGCGAGCGCCGCGAACAGCTGTGCCGGGTCTACAACGACCTGTTCAACGCCACGCGGCCGCGGCACTTCGATGGCTCGCACCTGAAGCTGCCGGGGTTCTCGCAGTGCTTCGAGCTGCATCCGCACCAGCGGGATTCCGTCTGGCGCGCCGTGCAGACCGGCAACGTGGGCCTGTTCCATGTGGTCGGCGCGGGCAAGACCGCGGTGTGTGTGATCGCCAGCATGGAGATGCGCCGCCTGGGCTTCCTGTCCAAGCCCTGCCACGTGGTGCCCAACCACATGCTGGCCCAGTACACGGCCGAGTTCGTGCGCCTGTACCCGCAGGCCTCGGTGCTCATGGCCGGGAAGGAGGATCTGGAAGGCGACCGCCGGCGCGAGCTGGTGTCGCGCATCGCCACAGGCGACTGGGACGCGGTGGTCATCACGCACTCGAGCTTCGAGCGCATCCGGATGTCGCCGCAATTCACCGAGGACTACATCGCGGAGGTCATCCATGAAATAGAGATGGCGGTGCGCGCCGAGAAAAGCGGTGACCGGAGCAACCGAATCATCAAGCAGCTCGAGGCGCAGAAGAAAAGCTGGAAGGCACGGCTGGAGCGGCTGGCCGCCGACCGGAAGAAGGACGATCTGCTGACCTGGGAGCAGTTGGGGATCGACGGCCTGTTCGTCGACGAAGCGCACCTCTTCAAGAACCTCTATAGGTTCACGAAGATGACGCGGGTCGCGGGTCTGCCGCTCTCGAATTCGGAGCGTGCGTTCGATCTGTACTTGAAGACCCGCTACACGATGAAGCTGCATGGCAACGCGCAGCGCGGCGTGGTTTTCGCGACGGCAACGCCGGTGGCCAACACCATGGCCGAGATCCACACCATGCAGCGCTACCTGCAGCCCCGGCGGCTGGAGGAGCTGGGCCTGCAGCAGTTCGACGCCTGGGCTGCGACCTTTGGGGAGTCGGTGACGGCGCTGGAGATCGCGCCGGACGGCAGCGGCTACCGCATGCACACGCGCTTTGCGCGCTTCATCAATGTGCCGGAGCTGATGGCTGTCTTCGGGGAGGTCGCGGACATCCGCACCGCCGAGATGCTGAACCTGCCGGTGCCGAGGCTCCGCGGCGGCAAGACGCGCACGGTGGCCTGCCCTGCCAGCACGGCGCTCAAGGCCTATGTGCAGACGCTGGTGGCGCGGGCCGAGGCGATCCGCAACGGCCACGTCGACCCTACCGAGGACAACATGCTCGCGGTCACGAACGACGGCCGGGCGGCGGCGCTGGATTTCCGGCTGGTGGCGCCTGCGGCGCGGTTCAATCCGGAGGGCAAGGTTGGAGCCTGCGCCCGCGAGGTGTTGGCGATCTGGCAGCGTACGGCGGACTTCCGCGGCGCGCAGCTGGTGTTCTGCGATCTGTCCAGCCCCAAGGGCGGCAAGGCCTTCAGCGTCTACGAGGACCTGCGCCAGCGCCTGGTGGATGCCGGGATTCCCGAGCGGGAGATCGCATTCATCTACCATGCGGAGACCGACGCGCAGAAGGCCACGCTGTTCAAGGCGGTCCGCGAGGGCCGCGTGCGCGTGCTGCTGGGATCGACCGGCAAGATGGGCGTGGGCACCAACGTGCAGACGCGCCTGGTGGCGCTGCACCACCTCGATGCGCCGTGGCGCCCCTGTGACGTCGAGCAGCGCGAGGGGCGGATCCTGCGCCAGGGTAACGAATGCGAGGAGGTCGAGATCTTCCGCTACGTGACCGAGCAGAGCTTCGACGCCTACATGTGGCAGACGCTGGAGACCAAGGCCCGCTTCATCGCGCAGGTCATGCGCGGCGACAAGGGCCTGCGGGCGATCGAGGATGTGGAGCTGGCCACGCTGAGCTACGCGGAGGTCAAGGCGCTCGCCTCGGGCAACCCGATGGTGATCGAGAAGGCCGGCGTGGACGCGGAGGTGGCCAAGCTCTCCGCCCTGTTCTCGGTCTGGCGCAACCAGCGCTGGGCCAATGAGAGCGAGGTGGGACGGCTGCCCATGCTGATCGAGTCGCTGGAGCAGAAGCTGATGCTGCAGGTGGATGATGTGGCCCAGGCGGAGCCTCAGACCATGGCGCAGATCGCCGTGGAGCTGGGAGGCCGGCGGATTGCCGGGCCGGATGCCATGGGCGACGCCCTGCGCGAGCTCGTCAAAACCTCGCGCGCCGCGATCCACGGCAGAGCCCTGCTGTCGGGCCAGATCCTGGGCCGCTTCGGCGGCTTCGAGCTGGGCCTGCAGGCCATCGGCACCGAGGCTGTCCCGGCGTTCTTCCTCGCGGGGCGCTGCCGCTACGACGCCGAGCCCTACCAGACCGGGCCCGGACTGGTGTCCGCGCTGCTGGCGGCGCTGGCCTCGGTCGGCGAGCAGCAGTCCAGGACGGGCGAACAGCTCGCCCTGCGGCGCAAGCGGCTGGAAGACCTCCAGCTGGAGCTGGCCCGGCCGTTCGAGCATGAGGTGCGGCTGACCACCCTGCTGGTGCGCCAGCGCGAGCTGCTCAAACAGCTCGACCTCGACAAGGACGAGGCCGGCAATGCCAGCCTGGACGGCGAAGCGATGCGCCAGGCTGCCTGAGTTCACGCCCTGCTACCGAAAGGTGGCGGGGCATTTTTTCTTGCGCGATGAAATCGGACGGCGCCGAATTGCATGGCGTTTCACTCCCTGGAGATGCGCGGAATGCCCCTTGCAAGCCCATCGCGACATGCGCATGGACTTCATGGCCCAGGTCTTCGCGCTGGACACGCTCTGCGGCTCACTTCTACAGGTCACCGCGTGGGGGAAGGCGCCACTGCCCTAAAAGTACTTGAACCGGCTACATAAGGCTACAGGTTTAGGAGCTGTCGTACTGAGCTCTTGTAGACGAATAGGTGTGCCAGTTCGACCTCGATAGGCTGGCCGATCTGTGGCATGCAATATGGGAAGTTTGGTATCGACGAGAGCCGGTTAATCTGAGCGGACTGCCACGTCTGGTTGTTGTGCACGATGCAGTTTCGGACTGCAGCAAGCTCAACACACCTCGCGTACGCCCAGGGGTAAGGCGTCCAGTTCAACTTCAGATTCGCGACGTTGGCCTCAAGGCCACTGTTTGGGTTGTTGCCAACGGCAATCGAGCGGGCTTGAATTTCGATGTCTAGTACTGTGTAAAGATCAACTAACAGTGCGCGGGCGAGCCGCGACGCGAACCGGCCTCGCGCCCTCCTGTAGTCGGCGTTGTGCAAGTTCGCCCGAGCCACGTTTCGACTCGGGTGGTGCTGCACGGAAGGGGGTGCCAACGGATTGACGCCAAGCTGCGTGTGCCCCCGAATCGTCGGCCGTATCGCCGCGACGCCCGTCGAAGCGTGAGGAATTCCGCTTGTGGCCAGACAGGCCATGTAGAGGTCTTGAGTCCATAGGCGAAGGTCGTTAGTCCAAGGCAAAGTCGGGCCTCCAGTTCAGTTAGAAAATTACGTGGCGTGGACGGCACACGCTGCTCGCAGAGTTCGGCCCCGACGATGTGGCGGTCGGTTTCGCAGCGAGTCAACAGCCAGGCGCTGGATACGCGGGAGGATAGCCACCCGCAACCACCGTACCAAACCGTCGATTGCGGTGGGTGTCTCCCTGCCTGATGAGCATATAGCCGCGTACTCGCCATACTGAAGAGGCTTCCCATGGACATCGCGTCCATAAAGCCTTCCTCGCGGCCTCGGCCGCGCCGAAGTCCGGCTCCGCTGGCGTCGCAGTCGTTACCTGCCCCGAGTTCCCTGGCTTCTGCCGGGGCGGCGGCTTCGGCTGCCGAGAGCGTCCGTCGGCGTCGGCGCCGACCTTTCTCTGTGACGCGCCGCCTCACCGTGGCGCGCTACTGAGCAAGGGCCCTTGCCGCAAGGCGTAGGGCCCTCATCCCATGCCGGCCCTCGAGGCCGGTGCCGAGCCGCTTCGCGCCAGCGAGGCACACCCGAACGGGGACCCCAGTCCCCGCCAGGGTTGGGCGTTCCCCTTTTTCACCGAAGGAGAACCCCATGTCTGCTATCCCTGCAGTCAGAGCATTGCACCGTGTTCCGGTGCTGTTGGGCGGGACTGGCCTCGCCAGCCCCCTGCCCGCTCCGCAGCGCAACCTCGCGCTGCTATTGCGTCCCCTGCCCTGCCTTGGCAAGTGCATGGGGCTCCCGTGTGCTACGTGCCGTGCGGGAGGTTGACCATGACGGTCGACCTGTACCGCCGGCGCATTGCCGCCACTGTCGTCGAACTGGCCCGGGACGATCCGTTTCTGGTCAAGGAAGTCATCGCCCGCCTGCGCACGGCGGGTGAGATCGAGGCCGACGATCTGGTCTATCTGGACCGGATCGCCGACCGCTGGATCACCATTGCCCAGGTCAACGTGCAGCGAGGCAGTTCAGCGCACCCGTGTCAAACGCGCGGGTAACGGGGCTCCCTTCGCCTGCGCCATCGCCGCAGCGATCTTCTCCAGCAGTTCCGGACGTTCCTCGGCCAGCGTGCCGGCCCATTGGGCCAGCGCCTGGTCGAGATCGTCTTGCGTTCGCGCCCCGCCGACACCGATGCCGAGCTTTCGGAGTTCATCGGTTTCGGTGGGCGTGAACCGGAGTGAGTGGCCTGCACGAAGCATGTGTGGGCTTTTCAAGGCGTGTGGGATGCCAGCTTAGCAAGGCAGCACACCGCCGCAACCCCTGGGAGACTGACGCCTCCCGAATGGGGCCTGGCGCGTGCTTCCCTCAAGCAAGGAGTAACGACCATGACTCTCAACGCTTCCCGGGCCCGGCCCAAGCGCAATGCCATCGGCCTCGAGGAAGAGCGCGCCTGGGTGTCCTTCTACCGGCGCGCCGGCAAAGATCCGGCGATCGCCGCCGAAGTGGCGGCCCAGCTCGAAGCCGACATCGAAATGAAGCGCGAGCACCTGGCGCTGTACCTGTGCTGCCGCGAATCGCTGCGCCTGCACCAGGCCCGCGAGGCGCGCAATCAGCGCTTCGGGCAGTTCGTGCGCTGGCTGCTCAGTGGACTGTTCGTCCGATTCCCAGCCAACGCGCGCCGTGCCATCGGCCGGGGAAGTGACTTCGCCGCAGCATGCCTGCCCGAGAGCAGCGTTGAGCCGGCCGCTGCGCAGGTTCAGCGTTTGAGCAAAAGCCCCAAGGTCCGCGCCGCACGCGCGGCGTTCAAGGCGCGATCTATCGTTGCAGAGACACCCGCCCCACCGGTGGCTGTCGAGGCGATGGATGCGGCTCCACGAGCGGCTCAGGCCAACGGCTGAGCCTGGCACCAAGTTCTCCTGGCCCATGGCCGGGGGAACTCGGTGTTTCTGCCGCCAAAGGCACAACACCCCCATCCCCACCGCGCTCACGCCATCAGGCCGCGAGGCAACGCGCAACCTCCTGGTCGATCATCCAATGCAGGAACTGCGTGTCGTGCGACACGCCCCAGTAGTGCGCCTTGCACTTCGCCACATACGCATCGAGATCCGCGAGCGTGCGGATGCCGGCCGGCTCGATGTCGGTCAGCCATTGGAAATACTCGATTTCCTTGCTCGTCAAACGGATCTGCGCGCCCAGGCGGATCATGGTGAACCCCCTTGATGCTCACCATACTGACGCCAAAAAACAAACTTGAGGGCGAATTGGCGGAGCCTGATCAAAAAATATCTTGAGTGACACCGGAGTGACTTTTGAGTGTCACAAGACCGGCAGTGGCATGCATCAGACCCTCTCGGCATTGACGATTCGCGACACCGCGTGCAATTGCCATCCGAATTCAGCAATGAATGAGCGGTTTTTCACCGCGGTTTACTGCCTGCACACGTTTTCCCCCTTGTGACGCAGCGAGGCCAGGGCGACACTGCCCAAACCCACTTTCTATTCAGATAAAGGCCCTCCGGCCAGTCGCCGGCGCCGCAATCGCTACGTGCAAAGACCACCGTGCCGACAACCGTTGCGCACCACATTCCCGCCGGGGACGCCGTCCTCGTGCAGCACCGCATCATCGGTGCCGAAACCATGTTTCTGGGAAAGTTGACACTCATGATGGCCTACCTCTGCAGGGTTGGTGAAGTCCACAAGGCTTCCCGAACCCCATGCCGGCATCGCCCCACAAGGAGTAACCCCCATGCACACCCAATGCATTGAACAGTTGCGCGAATTGGCTGAACCTCTGGCGGCGCTTTCGCTGACCCATCTCACGCCGGCCACGCGGCAAAAGCTGCGAGACGACGAACTGTCCGTCAATGCCTACCCGACCGACTTCGGAGGCTTCGTCTTCGTAGGCTCACCACGCTATCGCTCGCCTGCGGAATCCGACCTGGCAACAATTTTCGAGGCCGCCGAGCGAGCCGGAATCATCTGGCTCAAATTCGACAGCGAGGCCCCCGCCGTCGAGGGACTGCCGACCTTCTCTCCCCAAGATCCCCTCTTATGAGAACGCCCCGGTGCCGACTCGGCGCCGGGGACTGGCCCATCTTCATCGCCATCACTCGACGGGAACGGCACCGGCGTCCATCCGCAGCGCCTCCAGGTCAATCACTGCATCTGCCATGCCCGCCAACTCGGGCGTCTGCGAGACGAAGAACTCGCGCCGGTAGCCTCCGAGCCGCAACACCTCCCGCTTCATTGCTCCGAACATGCGCTTGCGTTCAGGATCGAGCGCGCCATCGGCCTCGTCCGAGAACAGCGTTTCATAGCGCCGCTCGCTGGTCTGCGCCAGGTACAGCGCGACGGCCCGCACCAGGCATTCGTTGATCCAGACCCTCTCCCCTCCGCTCATCAGCCGCACGCTCTTGCTTTCCCCCGATTCGGCGTCGTGCACCACGATGTCGAAATCCTCCCGCTTCTCCCCCTTGGCCGTCTCCGCCTGCGTAAGGATGGATACCGTAAAGCGCGGGCCGTAGCAAGCCAGCAGCAGGTCGTTCGCCAGACCCGACAAGGCCGGCCCCGCGTCGTCGATCGCCAGGGCGATCAGGCCGTCATTGCTCATGCAGCGTGCCAGCAGGGCCCAGTCGCCGATGGCATTCTCGATACGCTGGCTGCGCCGACGGGCCGCCGCCTGGCGTTCCGACAATGCCTCCCGCTGCTGGCGCAGTGCGGCCAAGCTCTGCACCTGTTGGAGGGCTTGTACATGGGCGCGCTGCGCGGCCTCGTGCACGGTGACGGCGTGATCCAGGGCCATATTCGCTGCGGACAGAAGTTTGTGGTCGAAGGGCTCGGGCAGCGTTGCCAGCACTCCATCCAGTCGGGCCAGCGCTTGCTGCAGTCCGGCCGACTTCTGTTGCCGCTGTGTGCCGATGGCTTGCATCGCCGCCGTGATGGCTTCCAGCTCCTCCCGCTCTGCGCGGGCTTCGGCCGAACCGTCCTCGCCGCCGGCCACACCGAGGCCTGTCAGCTCATCCCGCGCGTCGGCAAGACGCTGCCGGGCAACCTCCATGTCGTCGGCCTTCGCTGCAAGCAGCGCCAACGTGGATGCCCGATCCCGTGCACGCTCCAGGTTCCGCTCTGACAGCTCCAACTGGGCCCCAACGGAATTCATGGCCAAGACGCGTGCCTTGACGGCCCGGCCCTCACGCTCGACCCCGGCCTTCTCGTCGGCCAGCCGCTGCAGCACCGCGTCAGCACTGGGAATCAGCGCCTGGGCTTCGCGGGCGTCGGCCAGCAACTGGCAGCGCCCCTGCAACGGCATGCCGCTGCAGGGCACCTCGGCGGTCAGGCCGAAACGGCGCCGCAGTGCCTGCGCCTGCAGGGCCGCCTGCCCCGCTTCGCGCTCGATGCCCTGCACTCGCTGCGCCAGCATCCGCAACTGGCCGCGGCCCTGCTCCCGGTCTGCCAACTGAATCCTCGCCAGACGAACGCGCTCCGCGCGCTGCGTCAGAAGGTGTTCGGCCAGCGGCAGGCGCCGAATCGCGCGCCGCACCAGAGGCTCGCTGGCCAGCAAGGCATTGCACTGCGCCTGCACTCCCTTCAGACGCTCCCTGCGCAGGCCGGCCTGGGCCTGCCGCTGAGCCGCCCGGCGGGTCAGGCGTTCCAGCCGCAGGCCCTCCCCGCTCTCCCGATCCGCCAGCTCCTGCATCGCGCTACGAGCAGCGGTCTGCGCTGCTTCCCGCTCCGCCAGCAGTTGGGCCCGCCGGGCATCGGCCTCACGGGTATGGTCACTCTGCGCGGTGACCTTGGCGCAGGCATGCCGAGCGACTTCCAGTTGGGCGGCTGCGGCTGTCACGGCATCCTGGGCTCGCCCAGCCAGGGCAGGCGCATCCGCAATTTCCTCCCATGCTGCCTCCAGCCGGCTGGCCTCGGCGTCCATGCCGAGCGTTTCCTGCCGCACAGCTACCAGCCCCGCCTTCAGGAACTTGGCCGTATCGCCAGCCTTGCGGCCCAGTTCGCGGATGTGCTCCTGGCCCAGCAGGTCGGCCAGCAGCGTTTTGATTTCCGCGTTGCGGTAGTCGCTGAGCTGGCGCTTGCCCTGGGCACCGAAGACCGAGGTGAAAAAGGTATCGGCGCTGCCGCACAGGTGTTCTACGCAGCGCGTATAGGTGTCCACCTTGCCGTCCGATACCGCGCCGTCCTCCAGAATCACCGGGCGCCATGCTCCCGTATCGGAGAGAACAAACAGGAAGGCTTCCGTCCGGCGTCGGCCATTGAGCCGGATCACGATCTGGGAACGGTAGCTGCGCCCCTCCAAGGCCCAGACCAGATCCTTCTCGCTCTCCGGGAGGAAGACGTGGTCGTAGTAGCTGAAGCCGCCCGCACCTGCCGCTGCCGAGCGCGAAGGCATGGTGAGGTAGGGATGCATGTTGTCGAGCACCGTGGTCTTGCCGCGCCCATTGGCGCCGACGATGGCGACCAGCTCGGCCCCATCGCACAGGGCCTCGAAGTCCAGGGTCAGGACATCCAGCCCCAGGCCGTCGCGGATTCCGCGAAAGCCCTTGAGGGTCAGGGAAAGAAGTTGCATGGCGATGATCTCCATGGAATTGGTGCATCCCAGTTTCCCGCGAGGCCGGGGGAGATCAAGGGCTTGGAGGTGCCGATGGCTTTCTCTGCCGCTCATCGAACGGATGCTCCAACGGATGAGCGAGTCAAGATAAAAAATCCCTTTTGTAGACAGCAACTTACGGAAACCTGCAAGAGAGGTAAAATGGCCTTCCAAGGATCCACTGCTCCGCTGCCATGAACACACTCAACCGCATCAAACGCTCTGTCGCCAACCGCAGCGACGACGTGCTCCTGCGCAGCGAGTTCGATCAGTTCGGCAGTGCTGCGCAGGTGGGCCGTGCCCTGCGCGAGTTGCTGATGGACGGCACGCTGGTGCGCCTGGGCCTGGGCGTCTACGCCAAGGCCAAGCCAAGTGTGCTGACTGGCAAGCCCATTCCGGTACGGCCGCTGGAGGTTCTGGCCCCGGAGGCGCTGAACAAGCTGGGGGTGACCGTCATGGCCAGCCGCCTGACCCAGGAGTACAACGCCGGGCGCAGCACCCAGGTGCCCGCGGGCATCATCTTCAACGTCGGACGGCGCCGTATCGCCCGCAAGCTCGGCTTCAACGGCAAAGCGATCCAGTACGAACACGCATGAGGGTACTGGCGCCCGAGCGGCGGGAACTGATCGAGGCGCTCGTCGCGGAAGCGGCGCCTGGCGGGATCACGGCGGGCCTGCTGGAAAAGGACGAGTACCTGACCGATGCGTTGCGGGCCCTGTTCGCCTTGCAACCCGAAGGCATGCAGTTGGTGTTCTGTGGCGGCACCAGCCTGTCCAAGGCCTATGGGCTGATCGAACGCATGTCCGAGGACGCGGATCTGAAGGTGGTGATCCCGGATGCCGGTCAAGCATCCCGCGCCGAAATCCGCCGCAGGCTTTCCTCGCTGAAAGCGCTGGTGACCGAAACCCTGACCGGCATCGGTCTGGTCGAGGACCCAGCCAAGGGGCTGGCCTTCAACGAGAACCGGTACTTCTGTAGCGAATGGAGCTACGCGCGGCACTATGGCTCCGCCGCCGGGCTGCGTCCTCACCTGCAGATCGAATTGACGGCACGCACCCCGGTTCTGCCTCCGCAGGTCTGCCGTATCACCACGCTGACCGACCAGCTCGCCGGCCGCAGCGATCCAGCCTTCGAGGCGCTGGTGGTCGCCGTGGCCGAGACAGTCGCGGAAAAAGTCCTCTCGTTCCTGCGCCGCTACGCCCAGCACCGCGCCGGGCTGATGCGCCAAGCCTGGGACACGGCCCTGGTCCGGCACCTGTACGACGTGCACAGCATTCTCCAGCGCCAGCCCGACGTGCTGGCCGACGCCCAGCGGGCATTCCCCGCGCTGGTCGCAGGCGACCAGAAGGAGTTTGGCGTCCAGTTCTCGGACTTTGCCGCGGCACCCCACCAGGTGCTGAGCGGCGCGCTGCGGCAAGCCCGTGCGGATACGAAGATCCAGGCGGAGTTCACCGGCAACCTGCTGCCCCTGGTCTATGGCGGCGGCACACCCGCATTCGAGCAGGCATTCGGGGACTTTGAGAAGGTGGCGGCCACGCTGTTGGACACGCTGCGCTGACCGGTCTGCCCCCGGCACCCCTTGCCTCAATGCCCACGTCATGACCATCACAACGACCCAGCCCCCCGAAGCCGAATTTGAAGCACGCATTGACGCCACGCTGGAGCGCGTCTTCCCGGGTGTCACCCAACTCAGACACCAGTCTCGATTCAAGCTGCGGGTCGGGCGCACCGTCCTCGAGGCTGGCGCGGCCAACTACGTCGAGGGCCGTGCAGACATCATCGTCTACAGGGGTGACGTGGCGGTGGCCGTTCTGGAACTGAAACGGGAAGGGCTTGCCCTCACCGCCGATGACGAGGCGCAGGGGCGCTCCTACGCCCTGCTGGCCCAAGCGCCCATCGTGGTGATCACCAACGGCACGGACACCAGGATCTACCAGACGTACGACATGGAACGGCTGTCGGGCGAGACCGTTGACGAAGCGGAGCTGGCGCGCCGGCTCCAAGCCGCGGCGATTGCCGCGCAATCGGGTGTCTCCAGCGCCGTCAGCAAGCTGCTCGGGACCGATCTGGGCCGAAGCGCGGTCGCGGCCATCACATCTGCCGAGCTGGAGGAGCTGACAGGGGACTGGATCTCCGGCGAGCGCTTCGTCGACCGATTCCTTGTGCCGCGCCAAGCCACGAAGGATCTCAGAACCATCTTGCGGTCGGGATCCCACAAAGTTCTTCTCCTGGCCGGCCCTCCGCTGTCCGGCAAGAGTTCAGTATTGCGGGAGCTCGCACTGAAGAGCCATGACGAACCATGGGACATCCTGTTCGTCGAGGGAGGCTCCTGCAGCGAGGGACTGTTCCGGAGGCTGGCAAACGTGCTCGCCGCGCAGTTCGGTTGGCCCGCGACCCCGGACGAATCCAGGGTCTGGCTGCGCCAGCTCGCCAGCCAGAACCAGCGCAAACTCATCCTCTGCCTCGACTCCCTGCCAACGGCCAACCCGGCCATGGCCAGCGAACTGGACGAGATGCTGACCACCTTCGGCGAGCGCATGCGCATCGTCGTGGCGGTCGACGAGAACGACGTCGACGGGCTGACGCTCAAGCCCAACGGCAGGGAACGCACCAGATTGGGCCGCCACAGCGGGCTGGTGAAGTTCGGCAACTACGATGACGACGAGTTCGAAGTTGCCAAGCGCGAGTTGTGGGCGCTGGGTGGCGGCCTCGTCGATGGTGCCCAATATGCGCCGGAGCTTCGGGCACCATGGGTCCTGCGCGCAGCGGTCGCGAGCGGCATGCACGGCAACCCACCCGAGAAGGTCGTCATGTTGCCGCCTCTGCTCGGCGCGGAAATGTTCGAGGTTGCCGACGAGAGATTCGACAGTCTCGGTGAGTTGCGCGATGACTTCAGGCGACTTGCAGTGGCGTACCTTGAGGATCTGAACACGCATCGTCACCATGGGGATGTGCTCGCCGCCATGTACCTGTTCTCCATCCGGCAGGAGGTGGTGAAGGAGCACATCGAACGGGATGCCATTCGAGACCTGACCCGCGCCGGTCTCATTCGCCGGGGAAAGGCGTTCTCCGGCGACACGGTATATGTGGTCCGGGTTCCTGAACTCTTCGGATTCGAGGTGGCGGCTCGGCTGGCCGCGCTGCTCCCCCGGCGCGTGTCGAAAAGCGCGGATGACGCCGCGAAGTGGATCATCCAGACGTGCGCTCGAATGCCATTGGGTGACGCCATTGGTGCACGTGCCATCTCCAGGGCCATCCACGATCTGGGCGGCGCTGGCTACCTGGTACTGATCAATGGCCTCCTGAAACAGCCGCCAAGCCGACAGCAGTTGGGAGCGGGTGCACGCATGGTCACGCTCATGCCAGACCACGGCCTCGTCGACATCGAGGTGGGTGACAACGGCACGCTGACCCTGCGTTCACGCGCGAAGAATGGGGCACCGGTACAAGTGGAAGTCGACGACGAGGATCTCACCACCACGACCAGTATGGACGGCTGGCTGATCCTGTCGCAGATGCGGGAGTTTCGTCTGGCCTTCGTCGACAACGAGGAAGAACTTTCCAACGTGGCCGCGACCTTGCTCCTGGAGTTGGGAACTTGCCCCATGGTATTGCGGCGGCCCAGTCGGAATCTCGAAGGGTTCCATTCGCACGAGATCGATGGGGCTGAGATGTCGTGTTTCAGGAACGGCATTGCGGAGCCCGTCGTGTGGGCAATGTCGGAGCTCCTGCTTCACGACATTCAAGGCGTCGACCGAGACGCCTGGGTCCAGGCCGCGGCCGCGAGCGACTGTCCGCCGCTCATCCATCGTCTCGGGCTGGCGCTCACCCACATCGCCAGGCTGCAGGGCAAGAGCGAATGGGCGACGGACATGATGGAGCGGTTCTACCGGCCGGCATGGTCCGCCCTGCCCTCGTTTCACTGACTCCCGACACGACCGCCCCCAATCAGCGCATACCCGGCCTCTGTGTCACCACCAGCATCGTGCACAACCACCCTGGGTTGAGACAGCGGATCCGGATCCTCAGACCGGCTCACTCAACCGTTCCGGTAGCACATGGTGCGTCGACGGGGTTGAGTCCGTATTGCTTCCGATCAGCCTTGCCGCGATGACCTCGGGCTGCTCGTGGTCCAGCGCGGCCATGCAGGCCAGTAGGGGTTCGGGGCGAACGTCTGCCACCTTCGCCCAGGCGCGCAGTTTGTCTTCCAGGCGTGGCAGTTGGGAGATGCCGGCCGCGCGCGTGCGCACCACAGGAACGATGCGCCCCTCCAGTTTGGCCTCGGCCGCGCCTGCCAGCATGCGCTGGATCGCCTCGCGGTCGACCGCGCCGCGGTCCTCGTCCGCGACCGTCCAGCGCACGCGCACGCTGGCGCCCGTCACGTCCTGGCGCGCGATTGCGTCTCGCAGCACGTCCAGGTCCGGGCGCCCTTCGAAGACGATATCGATGGTGCGGCGCGCCAGCGTGGCTTCCAGCGTGCAGCGCGCATCGTCGGCGCCGACTTCCCAGACCAGAAATCCTTTCTCGCCCTCCTCGCCGTAGTGGAAGCGGCCGATCGACCCAGGATAGGCAATGAGCTGCTCTCCTCGGTCACCCTGCCGGCTCCAGGCCTGGTGCCGGTGGATGTGGCCGAGCATGAAGGCCTGGGCCTCGGCCGCGAAAAGCGCGCCGGTGGTGAACTCGTGGTCGAAGCCCGCCATCGGCACGCCGTGCTCGCTCACGCAGCCGAACACCGTCCCGTGCGACACGCCGATGGTAGGCAATCCTCGCTCGCGCGCCAGACGGTGGGTGGGCGCCCAGCCGGCCAGCAGGCGCTCCAACTGCTCGCCAACGGCCTGGGCGGCATCCACCGCCCCAACCGCAGCCGCCAGCTCGGCCTTGTTGACGGTCGGCAGGCAGGAAAACAAGGCGACGGCATCGCTCGGCAGCACCTCGAAGCGCCAGTCAGGAGAGCGCCGCCAGCCCCGCCCGCGCGTCAGCACCGCCTGCCCGATGCCTTCGGCCACATGGATGGGATGGCGGCCGCCCAGCGCCCGGAAGATTCCGAGCGTGCCTGGCGGCTCGTGGGAGTAAGTGCCCTGCAGCAGTAGCACGGGACAGTGATCGGCGAGCCGCCGCACCTGCGCCACCAGCCGCCGGGCCGCCGGGGCGTGCAGGTCGAGCGCATGGTCGGTGGCATCGCCAGAGATGACGGCGGCGGCGACGCCGAGCGCCGCTGCGCGGTCGATGGCCGCACCGAAGCAGCGGTCCGCCTCGACCAACGTCCGGCTGCCGTAGTGCAGGTCGGAAAAATGGGCAATGCGCATGGTCGTCTCCTTCACGCAGACGCGCGCAGCTCGACGTCGATCTTGTCGGCATAGCCCCGCGGATCGTTGCGGTAGCGCTCGAGTTCATCCCAGGCCCGGCCCCTGCCATGCGGGTTGACCCGCCAGCCACGGCCCCATCGGCGATCCGCATAGGCCTGGTAGCGCTCCACCGGCAGGCCGATGCCGCGCACGCGCGCCAGCACCTGCTCCAACGTCGGGCGTCCCGGGGACGGCTCCGCCTTCTCCGAACCGTCGGCGTCGTACGCCTCGACTGGTGCCTGCACCTCGCCAAGACCTTGCACGCCCGCTGCAGCACCGTCCAGGATCTGGGTCGCCAGACGGGCTTGCTGGACGATCGCCTCCTCGTCTTCGTGGTCGCGCAGGAGCGCCGTCACGTCCACGGGGGCCTCGAGCTCGATGATCCACTGGGGCACGCGCACCGCCCGTCCCTGTTCATCGATGCGCGGCACCTCCTTGAGCACCTTGGTCAGGAAGAAGGTCGTGCGGTCCCGTCCCAAAAAGCCGGAAATGCGCCCGCCGCGCATCTGGGCGATGGCCTGGAAGCGCTGGATGGCGGCGCTCATCGCGTAGAAGCTCGTGGTGGGCAGCTCCAAGGCGCTGATCGAACGGATGCCGGGAATGAAGAACAGGAAGCGGCCCGTGAGATTGCACTGGTGGGCCTGGTATTCAGGGCAGGACTCCGGGTTGCAGATGCCGCCGTTCTCCTCCCGTTGCATGGTCTTGCGCCCGCCGAAGATGCGGATTGTGCGGCGCCCGGTGTGATCCACAGGCACCGGTGCATGGTGCATGCAGTGGCGCACCAGCCCATCGGGCGAATACTGCGACCAGAACCGCTTTTCATGGGTGCTCCAGGCCGCCAGCTCATGTGGCATCACCGTCTGCCAGTGGTCGGATGGGAAAACGACCGGGAAGCGGTACAGGCGATGGCCCTGCCCCCGATCCTCGCCGTAGGTGTCGAGAATTTCGCGGGCGATTTCCGGATTGGGGAAGTCCGCCCCGCGCACCGTGAACCACGGTACGTTGCGCGGAACCAGCGGGGACTTGAGCTGGGGCAGCGCCTGCGCCAGCGCCTTCTCGATCGCCTCGAAGGATCGCCCTTCGGCCACGCCCTGGGTGTAGATGGCCTTGGCCTCGGGCTGCTCGGCCGCCTTGCGCGTGAGCACCATGATGCCGGGGCGGATCTTGCCGCCGGTAGGGATGCGCGCGGGGGCCTGGCCCAGCAAGGTCGGCAAGGAGTCCGATCCGCCCTGCACCGTGATAATGGCTTGTGCCATGGAGTGCTCCTTCATGAACATCGGGGAATTCCGATGGTTCATGCTCTCGCGCATGTGGCCGCCATCAACCCCTGGTGCCGGCCCGCAAGCGATCGCGTGCTCGAGAGCCAACGGTGTCAACATTCCCGAGTTGAATCTTCAAGATTGCCCAGGACGCAGCGTTGACGGACAAGGCGCACACTTGGCTGATGCCGAAACCCCGTGCATTTCGCCTCGATTTCGGCTGGCGCGCAGACTGGCATTTGTTCAGCATGGAGCCATGACCAAGCTGGAGCAACAAGGAGCGATAGCGTGCAAATGGAGGAACCCATCGAACCCGAAGAGGGAACACCGCAAAGTTCCTGGACGCTCGCGATCGCAATGTTGCGTGGCGTTCTGGACGGCGGCACCTATGACGCCGTCGCATCCCGGCATGGCATCACGCGCACGGCTGTCGAGAGGCGCATCAAGGCCGTCGCCATCCATGTCGCGTCCACCGCAGGCATCGAGGGGCTGAATGCCGAGGGAGCGGCCTTCGTTCGTCGTCTCCGGCTGCATCGCGACGCCATTCGCGAGGCATTGGACAGACTGGGCACTGAGCCACCTGCCCATGCACGGCCTATCCGCGTTCTCACCGATGAGGAAATCAGCTCAGGTGCCGTGCGCATTCGAGGGCGCAGTCAGCAGCCTCACGAGGATCTGGCTCTCTACTACATCCTGCTCGCCACGGGCGCCCGGCCGCTGGAGATCGCTCGCCTCGAAGTTCGCGACTACCTCCATGCCGACGGCACGGTGCGCCGAATCTCGTCTGTCCGACCTGAGGTCGCCATCACCCGGAAGGAGCGCCCGCTTTTCTTCTGCAGCACGCGGCTCGAGGAAGCCTTGAATGCCTATCTGGCGGAACGCATTGCCGCCCGGCAGGGAATGGGTGCCGATGGAGAATACCGAGGTCTCGATCCGGCCAGCCGGCTCTTTCTGTCCGCCAATGGCCAAGGCTTCGAGATCAAGCCCTATGGGTCGAATGGCCAGAAGCGGTTCCGGTGCCGAGCCGTCCAGGAAACCTACCGCAAGCTTTTCCGCTACGCCGAACTCAAGCAGGTGACCGCGCTCACGGTGCGCCATACTGTGGCCGACCGCCTCTATGCGAGAGGCGCGGACGAATCCCAGGTAGGGCTGCTGCTGGGCATTGCCGACCGCAGCGCGGTGCGGGACCAATTCCCCCGCCCTCTGCTATCGCTGGACACCCTGACCACCGACCTGGTGTAGCGGCAATGAGCGGGATCACAGCCGTTCCGTCCCCGGATGAGCAACGATTCTCCATCCGTGGCCAGGTCTGGGAGATCACCGATCTGGGCCTGCAGGAGGCACTCGCCCGGATTCATGACACGGCGGAACGGCCGCGCTGCCTGTGCATGCCCGACGGGATCGAGATGTACGTGGCACGGCACCGCCAATACCTCGTGAAACGAATGCCGGACACCGGCAAGTCCCATCATCCACTGTGCCCATCGTATGAGCCCGACAACGCCTATTCGGGACTGGGTGACTTGGTGGGCGACGCCGTGCTCGAAACGCATCCGGGCCATGTCGAGCTTCGCGTCGACTTTCCATGGACGCGCGTTCGTGGACACGCCGTGGCGCGCGGCGAGCCGGACGAGCCGGGAGAGGTTTCGGTACCGCGCAGGCGCATGACCCTCAGAGCCGTCACGCACTTCCTGTTTGAGCGCGCCGGCTTCAACCGGTGGACACCTGCCATGTCGGGGAAGCGCAATCAGGGGGTGCTGTGCAAGTACCTGCTCGAGACCGCCGCAGAGATCGAGGTCAAGGGCAAGTCCCTGGCCGAAAGGCTCTACGTGCCCGAGCCCTTCAGCGAATCCGCAAAGGCCGACATTGCGCAGCGCCGGCGCGCCAAGCTGGCGGTGCTGCAACCCCATGACGGCCAAGCACCGCTCGCGCTGGTGATCGGCGAGTTCAAGACCTGCGAGCGGGGAGACAACGGCTGCCGCATCTGGATCCGCCATATGCCGGATGCTCCGCTTCTGATGGATTCACGCGCATGGGATCGCCTGGCTCGCACCTACGCGGCCCTGCTGGAAGCTCGCGATGCCGATTCCGGTCATCCCGTCCGGCTCGCCATGGCGGCGCTGATCCACGCGCGGCGGGAGTTCACCTACGAGATCGACGCTGCCAGTCTGATGCTGGTCAGCGAGCAGTGGATCCCCGTGGAAGGGGTGCACGAACTCCCCCTCATCGATGCCTTGATCGCGCAAAGACGGCGCTTCCTCAAACCGTTGCGCTATGACGCCAAGGCGGCGGCGACCTTCCCCAATGCTCTGCTGCTGGACTGCGGCGCCACGCCCGTCCCCTTGCATCTGACCAGTGAATTCACGAGCCCCAAGGACCGGGCCCTCAAGGAAAAGGCGATTCACGCCAGCGAGAAGTCAGGCGCTTGGCATTGGCATACCGCCCTTCCGATACCGCCGTTGCCGGCCAAAACATCGGGCCAGCACCTCTGACCTTCACCTGAAGCTCCGGCTGCCCATGCAGCCGGAGCACGCCAGCCGTTCAATTCTGCTCGTCAATCCAGCGCCGAACATCTTCTGCGCGCCATGCCGTGATCCCAACCGACAGGCGAATCGGGGCAGGGAATACGCCGTCGTTGACGCGTCGCCAAAGCGTGGACTTGGAAAACGGGACGAAGCTCAGCAGCAGCTTCTGGCGAACGAATCCCGTCTCGGGCAGTGTGGGCCGCTGTGCCTGAAGTCCGGCGGGCACAGAGGGAGAGGTGGTCGAGGTAACTTGCATGATCATTCCTTGTCTTGGCGAATGCCAAAGGTGCAGGGGCATGACCAGCTCTGTCGCAGCGAAGTCGGTCTTGAAAGGCTTTCGCTGCCGAGGAACGCAGAACTCCTACCTCTGTGCAGGCGTTCCATTCAGGCACAGGGCAATGGGTGTATAGGGGCTTGAATCAGCAAATCATGAACATCTGCCCGCCAGAGCAATGAGGGCAGTGTTCAATACATGGGGCCGAGTAGTAGAGACGCGGCCTGAAGGCAGGTGACGACTGCGACGCACTTGCTTGCCAAGTGGACTGCGGGGCCAAGGTGAAGTGTCAGCCCCTGTGCATCACTTTACCCTCGCAGGCCGATGACGTACCGGCAGCATTCAACGCGGCGCCAGCAAACGGCCCCGCGCGCGGCCGGTTGTCCGTGGAGACGTCACCATGCTATGCCGGATCCACCGGTACGGCGTCGGCCTCCGGAGACGGGGATGGTGCGATGTCGTCGGCCCCGGCCACGCCCTGCCCTGCATCGGCCTCCAGCAGAAGACTGGCTGCGGCATCGTCTGCTGGCGGCGTTTCGCCGGATTGGGATCTCTCCACATCACCCGCGCTTCCAGCCTCACTCGCCGGACGGCGCGCGTCGAGCGCATTCATCTCCCGCCGCAGGCGTGTCGCCAGATTGCGCGCCCCGTTCGCCACGTCACGCACCTTGCGCTTGAGCGCCGCCCGTTCGACATCGACGGCCTGTTGGGTGATGATTTCGTGGATCTCGAGCGTCTGCAGCAAGGGCATCAGCTGATCGAGCTTGCCCAGGATTTCCAGATACCGGCGGCTGCTCGACGACAAGACGCCCACCTCCAGATCCAAGGGGACGGTGTCATAGGTCGCGGTGCTGGTGATGCCATTGGCATGGAACAGCGCTTCGGCACCGTCGATCGCCTTGTTCAGATCCTCGGCCACCTTGTCCATCTGCGACCGGATCAGCACCTCGACCTTGCTGACGTCGTCATGGTTCAGCCGGGTGCGCGAGATCACCGAGATGAAATGAATGCCCAACTGGAAGGTGTTGAAGTAGCGGATGAACAGGCGCTTGCCCTCGGCACTGGCAAAGCTCGCCTTGATCTTCAACGAAGCCGCTTCGACGCGGCGGAAGTCGGCCTTGGTTTCCTTCGCTAGGATGCGGGCGTTGACACCCCCTTGGTCGTGCTTGACGAAATCAATGTCGGCCATGATCGAGTTCTCCTGAGGCAGCGCTGCCCGGATCAATGATCGGCAATGCAGCCACGGGTCGCCACGCGAAACGGCCACGAAGTCAGGCTGCTTTCGGCATTAGCACGCATTGCTAGAGCATCAGGCATTGACGCGCAAGGGGCGGCCCTCTACTGTGCGAAGCATGCAGTAGCTGGCCCTGCACCCCTGGCAAGCCCTGGAGTTTCCATCGACACGGTCTGAGCGCGACGCGCTCGATCGCTGTCTCCATGTAGCGCTTCCCGCCGGCGGCTTTCGAGGCCGGCCCCGAGGGTAGCAACGCCCTCGGCCTGGCGCCGAAAGCTTCCCCCGCCGGTCGCTGGCACACCGGCCCCATGGCGCATCCCGCCGTGACCCAAGCCAGCCCAGAAATCTCCGATCCGTCTCGCGGATCCGTCCACCCATCCACCCCTTGGGGCTCATCGCCCCTTGATTGGTGCGTTGGCTCCTGCTTTCTCCAAGGAGCCCACCATGCTGCACCCCAGCGTCGCACCCGAGTTCCGAGCTGCTTCCTCCGTCTGCCCCGAGCCACAGCGGCCTTTCTTCCACGTCCTGCTCGACAGACTTCAAACCGATGCTTCGCCGCCCCCGGCAGCAGCGGCCTTGGCTTCGCTGGATGCGGACCAAGGCTCTCCCATCGAATGGAGCGAGGAAGACGTCGTGCTGCTGCACTGGCGGCTGCTCAAGGAAATCGGCCGCCTGGCCGATCCCGAAACACCGCTGGAAGAGAAGTTCGACACCTTGCGCTGGGTCTTCACCGAGCGCGACAAGGATCTCCGGCCCTTCAGCTTCGTGTCCTGCCTGCGCGTGGTGGGCTGCAGCCCGCTGTCGCCCCTGCCGTACTGCGGCCTGGTCGATGTTGAGGAGGTGCGCGACTTCATCCGTCTCGCCATCCCCCAATGGCTGCAGCAGACCCTGAAGCGCTACCCCAGCTGGGTACGCGAGGCCATCGTGGACCACCCCGACTGGGTGGAAGCGCGTCTGGCCCGCAACCCGCAGTGGATCAACGAAGAAGTCAGGCGTTTCGCCAGCGAGGGCGACCTCTTCGCCTGACTGCCCATCAACCCCGTCCGAAAGGAGTCCGCCATGAAGGACGTTCTTTGCCTGCTGGCGATCTTCTTCGCCTACGGCCTGGCCGGCCACCTGGACTACCAGGATGCCGTCGCCATGGAAGAAGCCATGCGCCAGGACGATCCGCCGTCCTGCGCCACGCCGCAGTTCGAGCCAGCGCCTGCGCGCTTGGCCCGGGATGAACCCCACCCCCCACCGGCGTGCCGGCCGGAGGATCACGAGGGGATCGAAAAATGAACCACATCGCACGCACACCGAGCCGCCCGGCCGCCCTGCTCACGGTCCAGGCCCTGGGCGACATCGAGTACCTGGTGAAGGAGAGCGAGGTGCTCACCGGCCAGGCCGGCAGAAGCTTCGTCATCGCCGGGGCCGACCGTCTGTCCTATCGGGTGCACTGGCATCCGCTCGGATTCAAGGTCGAGCGCCTCGACGAGAGCGGCGACGTCCTGAATTGCCAGCACCTGCTGCCCTGGGAGTTCCCTCAGCACAGCTTGGCCCAGGCCCTCGCCTGCGGCCAGTTGTTCACGGCACCTGTGCCGCACGTGTCCAGCGCATTTGGCGCGCCCGGCACCCACGCCTGATTTCTTTCACCCCGCCAGCGGGCCCGCCCGCTGTGCGGGCGGGCGCTGGTCTTTCAGGAGATCACGATGAAGATCCAGATCCGTTTCAACGAGGAAGGCGCACTGCGCAACCAGCGCTATGCCTTCACGAACCGTTTCACACTGGTCACCGAGCTGCTGCAGAACGCCCGCCGCGCCGGCGCGCGCCACATCACCATCGAGCACCGTCCCGAAGATCAGGTGCTGCGCGTTGTGGATGACGGCCACGGCGTGGCAGATTTCCAAAAGCTGCTGAGCTTCCACGAATCCGGCTGGGACGCGGGCCTGGCCGGCCAGGAGCATCCCTTCGGCGTCGGCTTCACCAAGTGCCTCTACGCGGCTTCACGCATCGTGGCCGCATCGGGACGCCAGCAGGTGGACATTGATAGCGCTGCAGCCCTGCAGCGCGAGCCCTTCGACGTCACCACCAAGCGGCGCGTCGTGAACGGCACGGTCATCGAACTGCATGGCGTCGAGATCAGCGATCTCGCCAAGCAGATGGAGACCCTGTGCGAGGGCTTCCCGGTCGACGTGGTGTTCAACGGCACGCCGATGGCGCGCCGCTATGCCGAAGACAAGATTGCGTTGAGCCCCACGCCGATTGGCGTGGTTCATGTCAGCGGCAACCGCGACGGCAAGGCCACCTATGCCACGCTGGTGTTCCTTCAGGGCTTCTGCGTTCATCGGCCCAGGTTCTTCCAGGCGGACTCCGTGAATGTCGTTCATCTCGACCCGCAGCAGTTCATGGCCCGGCTCCCCGATCGGGATCAACTGATCGACGCCGACCAGCAGCTCAAGCGGGTCGATGCCCAGGTCAAGCAGTCCTGGCGCAGCATCCTCGAGGTGGCGAAGACCCAGCTCAAGCCGCAGGACTTCGTCGCAACCTACTTCGACGCGATGCTCCAGTGGCAGCATCAGGATCTGCTCAATGACATGGACGAGCTGCCCGCCGCGCTGTTCCAGCGCATCTCGGGCTACCCCTTCCAGACCCACTACGGACAGCAGGGCTTTCTCGAGCCTGCCGCTGCGGCCCCCAGCCGCGAGGACATCGAGTCCGGTCAGGTCACGCTGGTGTCCATGGGCGCAGTCAGCGAGGAGAACGCCGCGCACTGGATGCTGGCCCGGCAAAATCAGTGGCTGCTCACCGAGGCTTACCGCCTGGACAGCAACCATTGGCTTCATCCGCATGTCCGTTACCCGGATTTGGAGAAAGCCGTAGTCGAACCGCAAGGTGAAACCGCGCGCATCACGTTGGAGGGCCGCTGGGTCTGGCCACAGGTCGTCCTCTGCGAGGCGGTCAATATCCGCTTCGGCGGGCACGAGGCCATCCTCGTGGATGACGGGGTATGCCACGAGGGCAATCTCCTGATTCCCGCCAACGAGGTCTCGGGTGAAGCCATGCGGCAGCTGTCCGACTTCGTCGATGGAAACGATCACTACCGTGATGACGACGCCGAGGCCGATTGCATGGCGCTGGCCGACCTGATCCGCAGGCTGCGGTCGACGGACCCGGTCGCCACGCTCAGCTCGCTGCTGTCCGAACTCGGCCTTGGCAAGTACGCACTGTTGCACGGCCGGCGCTTCGAGGTGACCGTGGGCGTGGGCGGCATGCCGGGATGCTCGGTGGAACTGGTCGGCGCGGAAGAGGCGCTCGCATCCGACGGAGGCGGCCATGCAGAATGCTGAATATGCTGCGCGCATAGAAGCAGTCAAGCAGCGCGCCCATGGCCGATGGACGGAGATCCTCGGCGCCCTGGGCCTGGACGAGCGCATGCTCAAGCGCAAGCCCATGCCCTGCCCCGTCTGCAGGGATGGTGTGGACCGTTTCCAGTACACCGACAAATACGGCGAAGGGAACTACCACTGCCGCAAGTGCGGGCCCGGCGGGGGCTTCAAGCTGCTCCAGGCCTGCAAGGACATGGACTTCCACACCGCGCTGTGCGCCGTCGAGAAGCTGGTCGGCCTGCTGCCACCTACGGCACCTGCCGGCGAAGCCGCGCCGGATCGCATGAAGAAGTTGGTGCAGCGCATCTGGAACGAAGCCCGTCCGGTGACGCTGGGCGATGAAGTGGACCGCTACCTGCGCGGCCGCGGACTGGCCTTGAGCCACTATCCCGACTCGCTGCGGTTCCACCCTGCCCTGGGCTACTACCAGAAGGAGGGTGCGGCCAAGGCGCGCAAGGTGGCCGAATACCCGGCCATGCTGGCCAGCGTGCGGGATGCCCAGAGCGCGGTGACGCTGCACCGGACCTACCTGAACGCAGGCCGCAAGCTGGATGCACCCGATGCGAAGAAGGTGCTCTGCAGTGGTTTCGTCGGGGCAGCGGTCCAACTGGCCGAGGCGACGGAGGAACTTGCCGTGTGCGAAGGCATAGAGACAGCGATTGCGGTCTTCCTGGCCACAGGCAAGCCCGTGTGGAGCGCCCTGAGCGCCGGCAATCTCGAAAAGCTCTGGATTCCGGAGACCGTCAAGCGCCTGTGCATCTACGGCGAC
Source organism: Acidovorax sp. GW835-FHT14B10 (assembly GCF_058793725.1). Lineage (NCBI taxonomy): Bacteria > Pseudomonadati > Pseudomonadota > Betaproteobacteria > Burkholderiales > Comamonadaceae > Acidovorax > Acidovorax sp. GW835-FHT14B10. The sequence continues at coordinate 359,645 of NZ_JBXAGC010000001.1, read as the reverse complement.
AACGATGCCGACGGCGATTTCACGGGACAGGCCAGCGCCTACGCGCTGGCGCGCCGGGTGAAGCGCGAGGAGGCACAAAGCGGCCCGAGAACGGTCCAGGTGTTCCTGCCCAAGCTGGCAGGAACCGATTGGGCTGACGTGTGGCTGCAGCGCCAGGAATCCTCGGTGCTGCGCGCCGCGTGATGTTGGTTTCGGGGGTGGGTTCGCTCACTCCCGGGCCCTTTCAGTGCAGGTTCGAGGTGTTCGCTCTGCGCCTGTACCGAAAAGGTTTCTCCCTCTGGTCGCTGCCAGACCAGGCCGTTCACGACACCCATCGTGCGGCGAAGGCAGCCTTGGAGTTTTTCGCGCAATTCGATTGCGCATCGTGGATCGGTTTGCACCGGTCCTTCATCAGCCCATGCGGGGATGTATCCCCGTCGGGGCTCTGCCGTCCCCGCTTTTTCTGTTCCCCAAAAGGAGATTCTCATGAGAAGCGGACGTACCCTGGTCAGCCTGGCCCATGAACTGCAGCGCCAGCTTGATACCAAGAAGGATCTGGTGGTGCCCTCGCCGCTGGTGCGCCACAGCACCAGCGAGGACGGCGGCACCACCCTCGTCATCGAAGAGGCCGGTGGGCCCGCGAGCTACGGCGTCACGCCGCTGGCCCGGCGCCAGCTTGCCGACAAACTGAGCATCCCGTATGCCTATTTCGAGCGCATGCGCGAGAACCAGCCCGTGCTGCTGGACCGCAATGTGAACACCTGGCTGCAAAGCGAAGGCGACCGCCGTCTGCTGCGCACGCTCGATGGCCGCGTGCGCGCTGTGCTGTCCGACCGCTATCGCCGTCTGGACAACTACGACCTGGCCGAGCATGTCCTGCCCATCCTGCAGGGTCTGCCCGAGCTCAGATTCGAGTCTGTAGAGCTGACCGAGACGCGGATGTACCTCAAGTGCGTCACGCCGCAGCTCAAATTCGAGATGGCGCCCGGCGACATCGTGCAGGCCGGGATCGCCATCTCGAACTCCGAGGTTGGCCAGGGGACGCTGTCGGTGCAGCCGCTGCTGTTCCGCCTGGTGTGCCGCAATGGCCTGATCGTCGCCGACCGGGCGCTGCGCAAAACCCACGTCGGCCGCGCGCTCGCCCAGGAGGATGAAGGCGTGACGGTCTACCAGGACGACACCTTGCAGGCCGACGACAAGGCCTTCTTCCTGAAGGTGCGCGACGTCGTGCAAGCCGCCGTATCGGACGTGACGTTCCGGCAAGCGGCGGTGAAGATGCAAAAGACCATGGGCATCAAACTGACTGGCGATCCGGTGCAAAGCGTGGAAGTGCTGGCCCAGCGTTACACGCTGAACGATACCGAACGCTCGGGCGTGCTGCGCCACCTGGTTGCAGGAGGCGATCTGTCGGGCTATGGCCTGGTCAACGCGGTGACCCACTTCAGCCAGGAGGTCGAGGACTACGACCGGGCGACCGAGTTCGAGGCATTGGGCGGCAAGCTCATCGAGCTGACGGCCGCCGAATGGAAGCCGCTCGCCGAAGCGGCATGAACCGCGTGCGCGGCCCATAGACGAAACCGTGGCGGGAGGGGATGCCCCCTTCCGCCCGTTTTCACGCGCCTGTGCATGCCGGCGTCAGGAGAACACCTTCACGCTGATCGCGCTGCGCACCTTGCCCAGGATTTTCACGCGGCGCCTTGCGGCCGCTGTTGTCCCTGTCCACTCGTAGTCCTGGTAGGCCTTGTTGTCGCACTTGAGCACGATGCTCCGGTCCATGCGCCGTTCCACCCGCCGGATGTACAGACTGCCGTTGCAGTTGAACGCATAGATTCCGTTGCCAGCCAGTTGCGTCACGGCTGAATCGACGAAGACCAGATCACCCGCCTTCAGATGGGGAGCCATTTCGTCCCCAGGCACCTGCATTGGAATGCCCAGTTGGCCATGGTGGGCCAGAGAATCGGTGATGGCCTGGATGCAGTTGGCCACCTCGATGAGCTGGGCGCAGTGGGCCTCATCGTCAGCGAGTGGTCGCAGCGCGCCGATGATCTCGTCCGCACTGCAGCCCAGGCCCGCGCACAGCCGGGCGAACGATTCCAGATCCGGCAAACCAGGCTCGCTGGCATCGAACCATCGACGCACGCTCTGGGCCGCGCGCTGCGTGATCCCGGCCACATGCGAAACCGTCTTGTCGGCGGGAATGCCCATGGCGACCAGCCTGGCCTGCAGGCGGTCACGCACACCAGGAATCAGGTCGAGATCCCCATCAAGAGATGCTGCAAAGGAACGCCCTGCGCGGCTCACTGCACGGCTGTCCTCCAGCCTTCCACGCCGATCCACTGGCAAGCGTGGCACCACGCGGCTCGACGACGTTGTCTTGGCAGTCACATGACCTCCCGCCGAAAAAAAACAAAAGCGCGTGTTTTACCGCTACTTTTGTTACCGGATGTGGCCGACTTCGGAAACGACCGCCAACCCCTGCTCTTTACGGTGGCGAATTCAGCCAGCCCTCGAGAAAGCAGCAATTGATGCGCACCAGTTCATGGTCGACAGCATATGCTGACTATGACCTTACCACCACCTCATCCCCGAATCGAGTACCCGTGAAACATTGTTGACACTCCCCTCCAGAGGGGCATCGAGGAACGATCATGTGCCACCTGCTTCTATCCGATGTGCAATCCACCAACCTTCAATTCCTCTATGCCATCCTCGTCGGCACGGAGCGCGACATGGTGGAGACCTGCCGCAAATTCAACCTGCATGCGGCCCAGGCCGAACGCCTGCGCACCCTGACACCTGCCGGGGTCTGGAGCCTGGTGCATGCGGTCGGCCAGACCTCCCTGTTCGTTCCGCGGGCCGATCTTGTCGCGCTGATCGACTCGCCGCCGGCGCTTGCGGGCACCTTGGCCGCCGCGCGTCCGCCCCGCCCAGCGCCGCCCATGCAGATTCAGGTGTCCCGATAGATGCCGGGCACCAAGATCAGCCAGCGCATGCGGGCGCTGCAACTGGCCCGCGATTGCGCGGCATTGGGCGCACGCATCCGGACGATCCACCATCTCACTGGGCTGCGACCGCGCGAGTTGCTGCACCTGCTGTTCAATTCGCATACCATGCCGCCCTGTGGCAGGGCCCCGAATTCCCGCGAGTGGTACCACCGCGCGAACCTCGTGCAGCGGATCGAGGCGTCCATCGTCATCGCCAACTTCCGGCGCATGCGCCATCTGGGTTTTCCGGCGCCTGAAGCTCTGGTTGGCGCGTACCGCTATTACCAGTCGATGTACCGGCCCCCGCCTCGCATCAGCTTTGACCGGGCATTCGATCTCGCGGCGCATACCGAGGGCTTGTGGATCGCCAAGGCCCCCAACTTCCGCCTGGCATCGTGTTCCCGCTGTGACAGCGAGTTCCTGGACACATTCGCAGGCGCCGACACATCCGCACGACCCTGCCCTTTCTGCCAGTTGCTCGATCGGCACGCCCGCGATCCGCGCCTCACCGCATCCTTCGCCGAACCGCCAACGGCTTCAGAGGAGTTGATCGCACACCTGATGCCCGTGCTTGGCGCGGTCATGGATGCCAATGGCGAAACCCCCTCCAATTCGTCTTCATTGCCGCCAGCCGAAACCTAGCCCTTCCTGAACAATGAATCTTCATGGCCCCGCGCGGGCATGGAGATTCTTCGATGGCTCCCGGCACCTCATCGTCCACCACCGGCGTACAACCGTTCGCATCCTCGGATCCCGGCTTCGAAGCACTGCCCTTGGCCGCGGTCATCGCGGGACACCAGGCGCTTCTGGGCCGGATCAAGCTGTGCTTCGGCGCGGATCGCGCCACCTTCGAGCGCGAGCTGATGCCATTGGTTCAGGGCTATGCGCGTTTCGTGCACTTGCTTCCCGCCACCGCCGACAACTATTTCCACACGCCCGGCGGTCTGCTGCAGCTCGGGCTGGAGACGGCATTCTTCAGCCTGCAGGGCACGGACGCACACATCTTCTCCGGCCGTGCGACGATCTCCGAGCGCCGTGAACTGGAGCCGCGCTGGCGCATCGCGACCTTCATAGGCGGACTGTGCTGCGAACTGCACCGGACGCTGACCCACCTCATCGTGACCACTGCGGACGGCGAGGAGTGGCCGGCATTCCTGGGAGGTCTGGCGCCGTGGCTGGAGCAGCGAGCAGCCGATCGCTACTTCGTGCGCTGGCGCGCCAATGCGCGAGAGTCCCGGGGCGTGGGCCTGTTCGCCCTGGCCCACGTCGTCCCGGCAGAAGTGCTGCAAATGCTGGGAGATGGCAATTCCCTGGTGGTGCCGCAGCTGTTGGCCAGCATCGCGGGTCTCCCCCAGTACCGCGAGCACAACGTTCTGGACGAACTCGTGCGCCGGTCGATGGCACTGGTCATCGACCGTAACCTGCTGGCAAGCGCCGACCGTTACGGCAAGCCCCAGTATGGCTCTCACCTTGAGCGCTATCTCGTGGACGCGCTACGACGCCTCGCCGCCGGCCATTCCACGTGGACGCCGAACCGCGACAAGAGCCGTGTCTGGCTGGGGCCGGAGGGGTTGTTCCTGGTCTGGCCGGGGGCTGCGGAGGATGCGTTGTCGCTGCTGGAAAGCGACCAATTGGTCGGTATCCCGAAATCGCCCCATACCCTGCTGGAGTTGCTGCTAGAGGCGAAGGTATTCGTGGCGGCCGGCGTCGGCCGCGAAACCTGGGACATCCAGCCGCCGGGAACGAAGACGTCGATCGAAGCGGTGAAGCTCGCCAATCCGTCTATCTTGCTGGCGGGCCTTGAGCCACAGCCCACCGCCCTGACAGCAAACCTCCTCGCTGCGCCTTCACCACCAACGAAGCCACCTGCTCAGGCTGCCAACGCGAAGCCCGCAGTCGCTGGAGATTCGCCCGCAGCCATGACGAGCGTGTCGTCACCTCCAACCACGCCCCCACCCGACGTATCCGCGGCAGCCGCACCAACAGAACAGCTGTCGCTGCTGGATGCCACCGGCAATACCGATGCGCCCGAAACTGCGCCGCAAGAAGCCGCTGCCGTGGTTGAAGCACCGGCTTCAGTCCCTTCGAGGGCGGAGCCAACCGCCATATGCCTGCAAGCCCCTATGCGCCTGAACCCTGCCGTGCGCAAAGCCCTGGCCGAAATCGTGGCGACCCTCAATGACGGTGCCTCTGCGTCGGATATCTCCACGGTGGCCGAGGGCGTCTTTGTGCCGCTGGCTGATTTCGAACAGCGCGGCATACAGCCCAGCATCGCGATCCGCGCGCTGGACGATACGCGGATGATCCGGCGCCTGCACCCAGACGGCCCGCCAACGGTTTCGCGCCAGATCGGCGGCACCACCGTGGTAGGCGTGATCCTGGCGTCCGCGCACGTCGAAGGCCTGGATCCTGCGGCCTTCGGCCTCGCTGCCGAAGGAGACGCGGTCACCCCTTCCGACACTACCGCCGCACAGCAGCGAGGCCGCTGACATGCTGGTGCGCAGTTACGAAATGCCCTGGCGCCGCGCCTTCGAGGCCCATTCGGGGCTGGTGTGGCTGGCCGCCTCGCTCTACTTCGCAACCATTGCGCTTGCCGGCCCATTGCCTGTCCTTCCTTCACTCGGACTGGCTGCCGCCTGCCTGCTGATGGCGTGCCGACGAATGGCCCAGGCGGTACGGATACTGCGGCTGCGCGGATCCCTCGGCGGGCGCCGCATCCAGGTGCTGAGCGCGCAGGAGCTGGGGCGACTGTGCACCGATCCGGCCCAGGTGTTCCTGGGCTTCGGCTTCGAGTGGAGGCCCGTGCATGCGCAGCGCCTCTACGAACTCTCCAAGGTGGACTACCGCGAGTTCAAAGTGCCCGAGTGGCTGCAGCATGCCATGGGGCAAGGTGGCACCGCACAGCCCGATGCCGAGATCGGCCTGCCCTACATCCACGGGGTAGAGCCGACCGAACATGCGCTGCGCCGGCCGTTGCAGAACTTCGAGGGCGGCACGCTCCTGGTCGGCACCACGCAGTCGGGCAAGGGCGTGGCGCTGGCCAACCTGATCACCCAGGCCGTGCGCCGCGGCGACGTCGTGATCGTGATCGACCCCAAGAACAGCCGCCGCCTCAAACGGGTCGTCGAGCGGGCCTGCGAGGACTACCGCGAGGCGGACACCTTCATGGAGTTCCACCCCGCCTTTCCGGAGCGCGGCGTCCGCCTGGACTTCACGTTCAACTGGCAGAAGCCCACCGAGATCGCATCGCGCATCCAGTCCATCATGCCGCCCGACACGGCCGGTGCGTTCACGGCCTTCGGCTGGGACGCCGTCAACGTGGTGGTGCAGGGCCTGGTCGAACTGGAGGAGCGGCCGAATCTCATCAAGCTCACGAAGTACATCGAGGGCGGCATCGAGCCGGTGCTGGAAGCCTCGCTGCGACGCTTCTACGAGCAGTTGCTGGGCCATAGCTGGCGCGACCAGCCCGAGATGCGCAAGCTGCTGCACGATGCGCACCGGGGGAACATGCGCAGGCCCTCCGAGGCGGCGAGCGCCGACCTGATGGGCTTCGTCGCCTACTACGAGCACCACGTCGCGCAGAACCAGCGCAACAAGGTGCTCGATGCCCAGGTGCGCACGTTCCGACACAACCGGGAGCACTACCAGAAGATCACGGCGAATCTGTTGCCGATCCTCTCGATGCTGACCTCGGGCGACTTGGGCCGCAGCTTGTCGCCCGATCCCTTCGATGCCGACGATCCGCGCCCGATCATGAACTTCGAGAAGATCGAACGCGGCGACCATGTGCTCTACATGTGCCTGGATTCGCTGCCCGATCCGTCGGTCGCATCAGCCATCGGTGCCCTGGCCCTGGCCGACCAGGCCGCCCGGGCCGGCATGCGCTACAACCTTGGCACCTACCGGCGCATCTCGCTGTTCGTGGACGAGGTCAGCAACGTCATCAACCAGCCGCTGATCGAGATTCTGAACAAGGGCGCCGAGGGCGGCATCTTCGCGACCTGCGCCATGCAGACCCTGGCCGACCTGGCGCGGCGCCTGGGCAGCGAGGATGCCGCCCGCATGGCGCTGGGCAACCTGAACAACCTGATCGCGCTGCGCACCAAGGATCGGCCCACGCAGGACTTCGTGGTCGAGACCTTTGGCAAGACGGCGATCCACACGGTACGCGTGGGCCTGAGCCACGGGGCCGACACGCATATCGGGGACTTCTCGTCGAGCTATTCGACCCAGCTCACCGAGAGCTTCGAGGAGGTGGTGCCGGCGGATATTCTGGGCAAGCTGCCGAACCTGCAGTACTTCGCGTCGGTATCGGGCGGCCGCATCATCAAGGGCCGCTTTCCGATCATCAATCCGGATGCGGACGCACAGCCACGGGGAGCGGCCGCATGATCCGGGCCGTCGCCGTCATCTCCCTCGTTCTGCTGCTCATACTGGTGCTGTACGTGCCTGCCGTGCATCCGCCCGAGCGCTTCCTGGAGCAAATGCGCAGCGAGCACCAGGTGGCTGTTGAATTCTGGGGAGCGGAACCCGCCTACCGGATGCTCGATCGCGCCATACGCCTGCAGTCCAATGCCGCCGAAGCCAGTCCTCTTCCGGCGCTGAGGGACATGCCCAAGAGCCACGGCACCAACCAAGCGGTCGCCTCCGAGATGAGATCAGTCAATCAGCGCCTGTTCAACAACGCCTACTTTCGCTCGGTCGATGCGCTGCTGATGCTCGCGAGCTATCGCCTGTCCGGTTTGCTGGAATGGCTGCCTTGGCTGATCCCCCTGGTGCTGGCCGCCAGCACTGACGGCTTCTTGCTGCGCATTGTTCGGTCGAAGGAGTTTTTGCTGCACGATCCGGAGATGTTCGCCGTGTGGTGCTCACTTCTGATCATCACCGGCTGCGCGACGGTGGTCGCATTCGTGCTGCCTGTCCAGTTGCATCCAGCCATGCTGGCCGCTTCGCCCATTGCAATGACCGTGCTGCTGGGCCGCGCGATCACGCATTTTCATCGGCGCGCATGACCGAGCCATTGCCCGCTACAACTCGGCCTCCGCCATCAGTTCGGTCATGCTCATCTCCATCGCTTTCGCGATGCGAGCGATCGAGACGATCCCGGGATTCTGGCCGCCGCGTTCGATGCTGCTCATGTAGGAACGATCAATGGCACTTCGGTGTGCGAGTTCTTCTTGAGAGATGCCTCGCGCGCGCCGGCTGCGGCGAATGGCACCGCCCAGTGCGATGAGCACCGGGTCGTTGGCGTGCCGAGGCGAGGTAATGGGCATCCCCGCATGGTGGGGATATGATGCCAATCACACCACGGACGATCTTCCACATAGCCGACCAGTGGGAGAGCGTGCGACCGGTGTTGTGTCCGTCAATGCTGGACTGTTCCCGCTAACTCTGGACTCGTCTCGCATTGACGCATTGCATCATCTCTGTCGAGGGCACGACCATGAACACAGCCTGCATCGATCGCCTCCGGGAGTTGGCGGAATCCATCACCGCTCTCTCATTATCCCATTTGCAGCCAGCCACACGTGCCAAGCTGTACCGGAATGACCTGTCGGTGAATGCCTATCCCACCGAGTTTGGAGGACTGGTCTACGTCGGTTCACCACCACACCGCATTCCCGTCGAGACTGATCTGGCACTTATCGCGGGACTCTCGGCCCATGCTGGCATTGAATGGCTATTTTTCGACGCCGAGGGGCCGGTCGTTAACGGGCTGCCCGTGTTCGACACTCACCAGTCCACTCCCTGACGCCAATCAGAGTGGAAATCGCTGAGTCCTCAAGCAGTCTCGCCTCTCGCGTTCTCTATGGCATGGACACCAAAGCAGGCTGATTGCGAAACACCCCTGAGTTGAGCTTCATTTCCGGGTGACTTGCATTCAGCCCTCTCCTATTCTCTGTCCATGCGCTGACGCGCGTGTTCAATGAACTCCAGGACACGAGGACCCATGCCATGCTGATTGCCATGCCGAACACCAGCCCCGCAAGCCAGCCCCCCGAAGGAACTGCCGGCACCAGCGACGTGGTCGAGACGCGGCTCTGGCTGGAGGAGCACCACTGGCTCTATGCCCTTCTGCGCAGCGAGAGCAATGTCGCTCCCACGTTCCGCATTCCGGATCTGATGAGTGCCTGCGTGGCTCTCGTCTTCGGCAATGAAGATGCCGCGGAACGCATCTTTGGCTTTCTCGGGACCGCGCTGGTCATGCGCTCGCCTACCACGCCACGCCGGCGCGAGTCCTTGTGGCGCCCCCAGTTCGAGCTGCTCCACGATCTGCAATGCTCGCCTGCCAACAGGCATCCCAACCCCAAGTTCCAGCTCGACCAGTTGACCACCGCCTGCGTGGCGCTGTGCCAACTGCAGGATGACTCGGGCGCAGCCGTGCTCGTCCAGGCACGCCGCAACATGGTCGAGCGGCACTTGACCCACCTCGGGCCGCGGCACCAGCGATGACCGTGCGGCATGGCGCCGCTCACCCGCATTGACCCTCCGGGCCCCCGCCCGGCTTACCCGCCAAGACCTTGACCGGCACGCCGGCCCTCACCCCGTGCCCGCGCCGCAGCGGGCTTGTCATGAACCACTGGGGGGTGTTCGATGCGCTTGCTTGCCGTTTTCATGATGGCGATGCTGCCGACCGCTTCAGCCTTGGCCACGTGCTGGGACACGGCGGCGCAACGCTACGGCATTGCGCCAGAGTTGCTCTACGCCGTCGCCCGTACCGAGTCGAGCCTGAATCCGCGCGCGGTGAACCGCGCGCACGAGAAGCGCACGGGCAGCTACGACATCGGCCTGATGCAGATCAACAGCCGGCACCTGCCCCGGCTGGCTGGCTTCGGCATACGCGAAGCTGATCTGTACGACCCCTGCGTGAACCTGCAGGTGGGGGCGTGGCTGATGGCTGACAGCTTCGCGCGGCACGGCGTCAGCTGGAACGCCGTGGGCGCCTACAACGCAGCGTGCACCCAGCTCAAAGGGGCCGCCTGCACACAGGCCAGAGCCACCTATGCATGGAAGGTGTACCGGCATCTGCCGTCAGCGCGTGGTGTGGATCAGGGTACACGGCAGAAGGCCACCGCCGTCGTGGCGCAAGGCCAGGGCCTGCGCGTGAGGGTTTCGCCATGAGGTGCTTGACACCTGCGGCGCTGTACCACCGCTGCGCGCTGTGCGCGTGCCTGGCCATCTCGGCGTGCACCACGGCGCCGCCCAGCGCCATCGAGCCGCCCGCAGCGATGGCCACCAAGGCTTGGGCACGGCTGGCCCAGCACGGACATGGAGCGCAAGCCGCGTTCGCACTGTGCCGTGGCGACGCCTGTCCCCAACCCACGACCAAGACCTTGAACGCAGCACCAAGGGTCATCGCCCCGGTAGTGCCGGATCCCGTAGCCGATGCCCCGGTTCCGCTCATCGAATCGATGGGACCCGGCGAGCAGGTGGAGGAGCAGACCCATCAGGCAACGCCCATCACCGAGGGGCCGCCTGGCACGGAAACGCCACCGGCGGCGCCACAGCACGGTAGGTCACTCCCCGACCAAGAACGCTAACGAACACCCGACCGGGCCTTGGCCCCACCTCGCCACTGAGCAGACCGAACCGCACCACCCGATCGACACCCGTCTTTTCCTATTCCGGAGATTCGTCATGAGCACTGCCATCCTGTCCACTCCCACCACAGCCTCGCGGCGCGCCCCCGCGCGCAGGGTCCTCGGTTTTCTCTGTCTGGTCACGCTGGCCCTGGCCGGCCTGGCGCTGGCGTTCCCGAGCCATGCGCTGGATCTCGTCGCCTTCACGGGCATCACCGGCCCGCTCACGTCGGCCCTGACGCAGATCGCCGAACTGGGACCGGGCATCAAGGCTCTCGTGGGTTTTGTCGGCTTCGTGGTGGCGCTGATCTCGCTGTCCGCGCTGCGCAATTTCGGACCCGTGCTGTTCTATGTGGGCCTGGCCATCTTCGCAGCCGTCGGCCTCGTGATTGCCGGCGCGATCATGGGCGCGGTCGTCTGAGCCCCGGCGCATCACCATCCCGGAGGCCCACATGCAAGCGGACACCTATATCCCGCGGCGCCTGGACGACCAGTGGAAGATCGGCTTCTGGGACGTCGATGTCGCCGCGCCCATCGTCCTGGCCTTCTTCATCGGCTACCTGTCGGCCAGCAAGGCCGCGTTCGCGGTCTGCATGGCGGCCGGCATCGCCGTCTCGCGCTGGATCGCGCGGCTGAAGTCGGACAAGCATCCGGCCTTCGCGCTGCACTGGCTGTACTGGCACCTGCCGGTCAATCCCGCCACTGCCATGCGCGCCACGCCGCCCTCGCACATCCGCCGCATGGTCGGCTGAACCGGAGAAGCACCATGGACTTCGACCGGCTCAGAGGCGACCTCAAGGACATGCGCCGACGCAACCGGGGCCTGGGGCTCGCCGTCGGCGCCCTGGCCGTCGGCATGCTGCTCGCGCTCACCATCATCATCAACCTGCTGGGCACGGTGCGCACCGTGGTCGTGCCGCCCTCGATCAGCAAGAGCTTCTGGGTCACCAGCGACCGGGCTTCCAGCGAGTACCTGGAGCAGATGGGCAGCTTCGTCGCCTGGCTGATCCTGGACGTGACGCCGTCCACGATCGACTGGAAGAAGGACATCCTGCTGGGCTACGTCGACCCGGCCCAGTACGGCCCGCTCAAGACGCGTCAGGAGGTCGAGGCCGAGCGGCTCAAGCGCATCAACGCCGCGACCGCCTTTGCGCCCCAGCAGCTCGTCGCCAGCGAGGACACCCAGTCGCTCGTCGTGCGCGGCCGGCTGCGCACCCTGGTCAACGGCTACGAGACCGCCAACGACCTCAAGGCCTACCGCATCGAGTTCGGCCATGCCGCGGCTCGCATGCACGTCATCGGATTCAAGGAGGTGCCCTATGCGGTCAAGTGACAGCACGCTCACGCGGCCCTGGCCCGCGTATTTCCCGCGCACGCTCTCGCGCACTTTGGCCCTGCAGGGATCAGCCGGAAGCCGCATGGCCTTGCCGCCCACTTCCCGCAGCAATCCGTCGCACCAGCGCTGGCGCCGATTGCCGCCGGCCGCGCGCAAGGTGCTCGCCGTCACCGCCCTGTCCCTCGGCCTGCACGCCCACGCGCTGCAGGTCGTGGAGGCCAGCGACGGGGTGGCGGTCGAGGCCATCGTCTCCCTCAAGGAGCCCACACGCATCCGCATCGAGGGCGCGGCGATCACCGACGTGTTCGGCAACATCCATTCCAGCCATTGCGGCGGTGCCGCGCCGGCCATCTCTGCCGCACCCAACACCCCGTCAAGCACGCCCGGCCTTGCCAGCCCGGCATCGCTCACCTCCTCCTCGGTCAACCCGGCCGGGAACGTCATCGTCGAATGCGACCGCGACAAGGGGGAGGTCTACATCCGGCCCGTCGGCGATGCGCTGCGGCCGATCAACCTGTTCGTGTCGTCGGGCACGGCCACCTACACGCTGCTGCTGCGCCGTTCGGACACCCCGGCCGACACCATCGTCATCCGGGACAAGACGCCCGTGGCGCTGCGTTCCGGCGCACCCGAGGCGGCGCCCTCCGGCCCTGCACCCAGCCATGTGCGCGCGATGAAGGGCCTCCTGGTGGCCATGTCCTCGGACCGGGTGCCCGCCGACGTGCGCGTCGAGGAAGCCTTCAAGCCCATCCAGCTCTGGGCGGAAGCGCGCTTCACGTTGATGCGCCGCTACGAAGGCCGCGGCTACGTCGGCGAAAAGTACGCCCTGCAGAACGTGAGCCTGGCTCCCATGGTGCTGGCCGAGCAGGAGTTCGACCGTCCGGACAGCCGTTCCGGCGGGGAGATCACCGGCATCGCGATCGAGCACCACAACTTGCGGCCCGGCGAGACCACCAGCGTCTATGTGATCCGGCGAGGAGGTTCACGATGAGCACTCCTTCCATGCCTTCGGGGCCGTCCGGAACCGGACGGCCATCCAGCCATGCCGTGCGCGGCTGGCTGGAGCGGCTGTCGCCGCGCCAGCGCCAGTACGCGCTGCTGACCACCATCCTGGGCGGCGGGATCGGCCTGCTGTGGATGATCTTCAGCTTCGCGGGAAGCGATGCCAAGCCGCACGGCGGCCGCGCGGCACAGACCCAGCCCGGCGACGTCACCAACATCGGCGTGATGCCGCCGGGGGGCCAGGTCAATCCGGTGGACCAGTGGGTCGGCACCGCGGGGCGCAAGCTGGCCCAGTACGAGACCGAGCGCGAGGCACAGAGCCGGGTCAACAAGGACCGCGAGGCCTTCGAGAACAAGACCCTGCAGCGCTTCGCGGAACTGGAAAAGCGGCTGACCAGCACCCAGCAGGCCGCCGCATCGCCTCCTCCCGCGCCCACGCCAGCGCCGGCACCAGTGCCCGCACCGGCAGCCCCGACCACCATGCCGCCTGCGGCCGGCCTGCCGCCAGCGCCGCCCGCCCCGGGCACGGGCGCCATGCCCTCCGGCATGCCCACGTTCCAAGGCATGGCCGCAGCCACCCCGCCAGTGCCCGTGATCTCCCGCGTGACGCTCACTGAGCGCCCTCGCTCGTCCACCACGACCGGCGGCGACGGCCCCCACAGGGCCGAGGGAGGCGGCCAGGCATCGAACGCACCCAAGACGGTGTCCACCTTCCTGCCCGTGAGCTTCACGCGCGGCATTCTGCTGGGCGGCCTCGATGCGCCCACGGGCGGGCAGTCCCAGGCCAACCCGCATCCGGTGCTGATCCGCCTGTCGGACAACAGCGTGCTGCCCAACCAGTTCCGCGGCGAATACCGCGAGTGCTTTGTGGTCGCGGCGGGCTATGGCGACATCAGCTCCGAGCGCGCCTACCTGCGCACCGAGAACCTGTCCTGCGTGCGCGCCGACGGTGCCACGCTGGAAGTGCGCATCCAGGGTTCGGTCTACGGCGAGGACGGCAAGGTCGGCATGCGCGGGAGGCTGGTCACCAAGCAAGGCCAGATGCTGGCCAACGCGCTGCTGGCTGGCGTGGTCAGCGGCATCGGCCAGGGCTTGTCCACCGCCAATACCACCTACAGCAGCTCGCCGCTCGGGACCATGGCCAGCACCGACAGCAATGCCGATGCCTACCGAGCCGGCCTGGGCAGCGGCGTCGGCAAAGCACTGGACCGACTCGCCCAGTACTACATCAAGCTGGCCGAGAACACGTTCCCGGTCATCGAGGTGGACGCCGGCCGCCAGATCGACGTCGTGATCACCAAGGGCGTGCGCATCGACGTGCCGATGACCGCGTCCTCCCATTCCCTTGCCGAGCGCGGCCAGCGCCGCACCGCTTCCCCCGAAACCCGCTACCTGGAGACCACCGATGATGGCAACTACTGAATCCGCGCGCCGGAGTCACCGCTTCGCTTCGACAGTGCTCTGCGGTGTGCTGGCGGCTGCGGCGGCGACCGCCCAGGCCGCGTCTCCCGACGAGACCCGGCTGCTCGCCGCGCTGCGCAAAGCCCATCCGGGCACCGAGTTCACCGAGGTGTCGCGCACCGAAGTCTCGGGCCTCTACGAGGTCTGGATGAACGCCAACGTCGCCTATGTCGCGTCGGCGAATCCACGGTATTTCGTGTTCGGGCGGCTGTTCGACACCCAGGTCATGCGTGACATCACGGGCCCGAGGATCGCGCAGCGCGGGGGCCAGGATGCGCGGGCGCAGGCGGAAGCCGTCTCCGCCGCGCCGGTGCCAGTCGATCAGTTGCCGCTGGCCGATGCGATCAAGACGGTGCGCGGCAACGGCCAGCGCAAGCTCGCGGTGTTCAGCGACCCGAACTGCGTCTACTGCAAGCAGCTCGAACCGGAGCTCGCCGGCCTGGACAACGTCACCATCTACACCTTCCTCGTCCCATTCCAGGGCGAGGCCCGGCCGGTCGCCATCTGGTGCGCCGCCGACCGCGAGCGCGCCTGGCGCCAATGGATGCTGCAGGCCGATGCCAGCCTGCTGCAGCCCGGCGCGCAGTGCGAGCACCCGATCGCGCGCAACCTTGAGCTGGCGCGCCGGCTCCGCGTACAGGGCACGCCGACCATGATCTGGGGGGACGGCAGCCGCACCGACGGCTATGTCGGGCGCTCTGTGCTGGAAGCCAGGTTCGCGGAGGTCGGCAAGGTGGCCGTGGCCCAGCCGGTCAAGACGGAGAAGCGGCCATGAGCGCGCGCATCGCATGGATCGCGCGCAGGGCCTCTGCCGCCCTGCTGCTGCCGCTGGCCGGCTGCATGAACATGTCGGGCCTGAGCGGCAGCTCCAAATATTCATGCACCGCGCCGGAAGGCGTGGCCTGCGACTCGGTATCCGGCACCTACACCAACGCCCTGCACAACAACCTGCCCGGCCAACAGACGTCGGCCTCCCGCGGCGCCCCACAGGGCACTGCAGCGGAAACTATCGCATCACCGCCGGTGCGCCAGCCGATGGCCGGTGCGCCGCGCAGCATCGCCGACGGCAGCGCGGATGGCGCTCCGCCCCTGGCACTGCGCTCCCAGGCCCGCGTGCTGCGTCTGTGGACCAGGCCTTGGGAAGACGCCGACGGCGATCTCTGGGACCAGGGCTATGTCTATGTCCAGGTGGATGCAGGCCGCTGGCAGATCGACCATGTGCGCCAGCGCATTCGCGACCAGTACGCCCCGCTACGCCCGCCGCCAGCAGTTGCACCCGCCACACTGTCCAGTGGCGCGCCGGCAGTTGCCGGGTTCACCCCGTCCGAGTCTGACAGCGCCGCCCCTGCCGAGGGCGCCGTTCAGCGCCCCGCCCCATTCAGTGCCTTCCCCTCGCTCGCCCGTCCGCCGGCCGGCCTGGGGGCCCGTCCGCAGTGAGGCCGCCATGCAGTTTTCCTCCACGGACACACAACCCAGCGGCGGTCGCGCCGCACCGCTGCTGCACTTTGGCGCCCCCGCGGACACGCCGGCCGAGCAGTTTGCCAACTGGCTACCGTATTCGGCCTACCTCGCCCATGAAAAGATCTTCGTGAACCGCGACGGCATGGGCTTCATGCTCGAAGTCATGCCGCAGTCGGGCGCTGACGAGCGCATGGCCGAGGTGCTGGTCTCGCTCTACGCCAACTGCCCACCGGGCACCGGACTGCAATTCCACCTGTTTGCCTCGCCCCACATCCGCCACCAGTTGCGCCAGTACACCAACCTGCGCGTCGAGGACGAGGACCAGGCCGAGAAAGCCCGCGAGTGGGGCCGCCCCGTCCCCAACGAGAACCTGTTCCGCAAGCTGGCCCGCCAGCGGGTCAACCACCTGCTGCACGGCACCCAGGATTCGCTGACCGCAGGGTTCCACTACACGCTGCGGGACTTTCGGCTGATGCTGAGCGTGACGTTTCCGGGGAGCGCCGAGGATCTGAACCGGCGCGACGCGCTGCTGGCCCTTCGCGACTCGATGGCGGCCACGCTGCGCTCGGCCATGCTGCCAAACCGGGTCTGCGACGCGGCCGACCTGATCAACTGGTGCGCGCTATTCACCAACCCGGACCGCATCGCGCATTCGGATGCCGAGGACCTGAACTACGACGATGACCACCGGCTGCGCTACGACGACGGCCGCGAGATCCGCGACCAGATCGTGGACTTCGACACCATCCAGGATCCGCACCCTTCGGGAATCACGCTTTGGAAGGAAACCAGCGCCGAGGTGCTGGAGGCACGTTTTTATTCGATCAAGAGTTTCCCCGATCGCTTTGCCCTGTGGCAGATGGGCTCGCTGATCGGCGACCTGATGCAGCCAGCGCTGCAGTACAGCGCACCGTTCCTCATCACGCTGGGCGTGCACGTGCTGGACCCGAACGCCACCAAGTCCATCATCACGGCCAACCACGTGCGCGCCACGCAGAACGCCAAGTCCAAGATGGCCGACGTGATGCCGGATGTCCGGAAGAAGCTCGACGACTGGTCTGCCGCGGCCAACGCGATCGACACCGGCGGCAGCCTGGTGAGCCTGTACCACCAGCTAGCCATCTTCACGTCGCCGGGCAAGGCCGCCTCGGCGCACGAGGCTGCAAATGCCATCTGGCGGGCCCGGGGTTTCCAGCTCAACGCCGACGCTTACATGCACCGCCAGGCGCTGCTGGCCAGCCTGCCGATGACGCTGACCCCGAGGTTCCACAAGGACCTGGCCAAGATGCGCCGCGTCACGCGCAAGACCATGGCCAACGCCATCCACATGGCGCCGCTGATCGCCGAGTGGCGCGGCACGCGCAACCCGGCCTTGGTGTTCGGTGGCCGGCGCGGGCAGGTCATGACGCTGGACCTGTTCGACAACGACCTCGGCAACTACAACTTCGCGATCATCGGCGCACCCGGCTCGGGCAAGTCCGTGCTGATGAACGAGCTGGCGTGGTCGTACCGGGCCATCGGCGCCAAGGTCTGGATGTTGGACCTGGGTCGCAGCTTCGAGAAGCTGTGCCGCAAAGCCCAGGGCACCTATATCGAGTTCCGGCCGGACGTTGATATCTGCCTGAACCCGTTCACCATCGTGCACGACATCAACGAGGATATCGACATGCTGGTGCCGGGCATCAGCAAGATGTGCTCGATGCAGCATGCGCTGAATGAGGTCCAGTACAAGGCCATCTCGGCCATGATCCTCAAGCTGTGGCGCCAGTACGGCCAGGATCTCACGGTCACCGGGCTGCGCGATGCCTTCAAGACCGGCACGCTGGAGGAACTCGGTGCCGTCAATGACCAGCGCATCAAGGACTTGGCCATCATGCTCAACCCGTATGCCAGGGGTGGGCAGTACGAGCGCTTCTTCGAGGGCCGGGCCAATGTGGACTTCTCGAACGACTTCATCGTCATCGAGAACGAAGAGCTCAAGCGCCGGCCCGACCTGCACGCGGTGGTCAACATCCTGCTGCTGCACCAGATCACTGGCGAGATGTACCTGACGCGCAACCGGCGCAAGGTACTGTTCATCGACGAGCTCAAGCAGCAGCTCGGCGACATCGGTGCCGACGACCCGGTCAAGGCTGCCGTGGTCGAGGAAGCCGCCCGACGGGCTCGCAAGTACGGCGGCGCCCTGGGCACCGCCACCCAGAGCGCTGACGACTACTACGGCAGTGCGCAGATGGAGGCCGCCTTCAACTGCTCGGACTGGGTGTTCCTGCTGCGCCAGAAACCCGAATCCATCGAGATGCTGGACCGCAAAGGGCGCCTGGCCATGGACGAGCCCAAGAAACGGCTGCTCAATTCGCTACGCACCGAAGCCGGGGCATTCTCTGAGCTGTACATCTCCTCGCCCGTGGGCGAAGGCGTGGCACGCAACATCTTGGACCCGGCCACGCACCTGCTGTTCTCGAACAAGCTGGAGGACAACGCGCCCATCGATGCGCTGCGCGCCCAAGGCTTGTCGATCGACGAGGCGATTGCCGAACTGCTGCGGCAGCGGGGGCATGCGCTATGACCCGGCTGCTGCTGCTCAACGCTGTGGTCTCGGCGTTGCTGGTCGCGCTTGGCATCACGGCCTATGACCGCTGGGTGCTGCGCCCGGCATTGGTGGTCGGCGTGGTCGACCTGTCCGAGGTCTACCGCGCCAAGGAAGCCGAGTTCACCCGCCTGCTGACCCAGCCCGGCAGCGACGCGGACCGCGAGCGGGCGCTCGCGCTGGCGCGCAACTTTTCGCAGCGCCTGCCCGCGGCGCTGGACGAGCTGCCCCAGGAATGCGGGTGCCTGGTCGTCATCAAGAGCGCGATCGCTGGCACGCCCCATGGGCTGGACCTGACCGCGACCCTGCGCCGCAAGGTGGATCTGCCATGACCGCACACCTGGATTCCCTCGATGCACTGGACACCCAACCTCAAAGCTGGTCGCGGCGACGTGCCAATGCCCTGCTGGACTTTCTGCGCCATATGCGCCGACGCTGGTACCTTTACCTGCCGGTGTTCGCGATCTGGGGCTTTGCCTATGTGCGGCTCTTCATCGACCCGACGCCGCGTCTGCCCCTGTTGGTCAACTGGACGCCCAGCCTGCCCTACCGCCTGGCGCTGATGCAGTACCAGCACCCGGCAGTACAGCGCGGCGACCTCATCGTCTTCGCGTTTGCAGGCGAGGCCCAGGCCCATTACCCCGGCCTGCGCGGACAACCCTTCTTCAAGCGGGTGCGGGGAGTGCCTGGCGACGTCGTCACGGTGTCGGAGCGCGCGGTCTTCGTCAACGGCGAGGCCGTGGGCCTGGCCAAGGTCCGGGCTTTCGACGGACATCCGCTGGCACCCATCGCGCCGACGGTGATTCCACCCGGGCATTTTTACGTCCAGGGCATGGGCCCCCACAGCTTCGACTCGCGGTACGCCGAAAGCGGCCTGGTGCGTGCCGAACAGGTGGTGGGCATCGTGGTGCCGATCTTCTGAGGAGCCGGATCATGTTCAGAGTTTCCACCCTCGTCGCGTTCCTGTTGGGCCAGGCGTTAGCCGCTGGCATTTCGCTCGCGCAGACCAGCCCGGCGTTCGGGCCGTTGTCCGCGACGCCCAGCCAGGACGCCTCGGGCGACATGCCCCTCGCGGACTACCTGGGCCTGCTCAAGCAGATCGCGCCAGCCGTGGAAAACGGCGCACGCACCTACCTCGGCGCCCTGCAGCTGCGCTGCGGCCGCACGCTGACCACGGCCGAGCTGCGGCATGCAGTGTCCGAGGGCGAAGGCAATCCCGCCCTGATGGGGCTGATCCGCGCCGCCCACCAGAAGGACACCGCCGCTCGAGACCGGCTCGTCGCCCAGCTTCCCTGTCCACGCGGAGGAACGCAATGAACCCCCAAGCCCGCCTTGCCCTCGCGTTCGTTGTGCTTGCCTGTTCCAGCGCTGCCTCGCACGCCACCGACCTCGGCACCCTCGGCCCCACCTACGAGATCGCCGAGCCGCATCTGCTGCAGATGATCGAGCAGCGCCTGCGCGAGAAGGAACGCAGCGGCGAGTTGGCCCGGATCGAGCAGGATGCACGCGCCCGCGGCACGGAGGCAGTGCGCAGCCCGGTGCCTGTTGCGGGTGTGCAGACCACGGCCAAGCCCCGCACCTTCTACTTCGACCCGACCTACACGCTGGACCGCAACATCCTGGGTGAAAAGGGTGAATTGATGTTCGCCGCCGGGACCAAGGCCAATCCGTTGGACGTGGTGTCACTGTCGCGGCATCTGCTGTTCTTCGACGCCCGCGACAGCCGCCAGGTCCGCCAGGCGCGCGACCTGATGGCGCGTTACCAGGGCAAGGTCAAGCCGATCCTCACGGGCGGCTCTTACCTGGACCTGATGCAGTCCTGGCGCACCCCGGTCTACTACGACCAGCAGGGACTGCTGACGCGCCGGCTCGGCATCGCGCAAGTGCCGGCCCTGGTCTCACAGGAGGGCAAGCGGCTGCGCATCGACGAGATGGAGGTGCCGCGATGACCCGCATCCTCCGCGCGCTGGCGTCAACGTTGCTGGCCGTGCTGCTCCTGGCCACGGCAACGGCGGCAGGCGCTGCGGGCGCGGCCACCTGCACGGGCAAGTTTCCGAATCCGATTACGGACATCTGCTGGAGCTGCATCCTGCCGCTGAGCATCGGCGGCGCGCGCATTGGCAACTTCGGCGACCAGGAGGACATCGACAACCCCTCGAGCCCGCTGTGCACCTGCGGCGTGAATCCCATCATCGGCCTGTCGATCGGATTCTGGGAGCCCGCGCGCCACGTCGAGGCCGTGCGCAAGCCCTTCTGCCTGGCGTCCCTGGGCGGCATCGACCTCGATCCCGGCATCCCGGCGCCCGAGGCGGCGCGCTTCACCCGCCCTGAGGGGGATGGCGATGGCGGGAGCTTCTACCAGGCCCACTTCTACGTGAACCCGGTCCTCTATTACCTGGAGGTGGTGACCGATTTCCCGTGCCTGGAGAGGGGCTCGTTCGACCTGGCCTACCTGACCGAGGTCGATCCGCTGTGGGCCGACGACGAACTCACCCTGATCATCAATCCGGACGCGGCGCTGTTCGCCAATCCGGTGGCGATCGCCGCGTGCGCCGCCGACTGCGTGGCCGCCTCGGTGGGCTTCGGGATCCGGGAGATGTTCTGGTGCGCTGGTTGCCAGGGCGGCCTGTACCCGATGAACGGCCATGTCCCGTACCACATGGGCGGCGTGCGCACCGCGGCCCTGATGGCTCAGCGGCTGACGGCCAAGATGCACCGCGAGCTGATCGCGTGGGCCTGGCACGGCCAGGCCGGCCTGTGCGGGCCCTACTTCGCGCCGGTCATGGACAAGACCGCCTACAAGACCCAGCTCACCCATCCCATCCCGAACACCGCGAAGGAAGCCGGGAAGTGCTGCCAGCCCTTCGGCCGCACGACCGTGACCTGGGGCGCCGGGAAGGAGTACCCGGTGCGCGGCGAGGACTTCGCCTTCATGTTGTTCAGGAAAAGGAACTGCTGTGTCGGCTACTGACCGCTCCCACCTCCCCAGCCTCCTGCGGCGCGCGCTCACCTGCCTGCTGGCCGCGGGCGCGCTGCCAGCGGTCTGGGCCGCCGGCTCAGCGATCACCGAGGCCGATATCGAGCGAGCGCGCCGCGCCCAGCCCACGGTCACCGAGCAGGACATCGAACAGGCGCGGCGCAAGCACAGTTTGCCCCCGATGGACATCCCGGCGAGCGCCCCCGCGACCATTGCCCCTTCCATCGACGCCCTACCGCAGCCCGTGACGCGCACGCCGATCGACCTCGAAGCGCTGGCGCGCGGCTATGCATCGCAGGCGGACGCGATGGAAGCCGCCCAGGGCCTGGCAAAAGGTCCCGGCCTGTTCATCTTCGTCAGCCTCGCGATGCCCCGGTCTACCCTGCAACGCCTGATCGACCAAGCTGCTCGCGCGCGGGCCTCAGTCATCCTGCGCGGCCTGGCCAACGGTTCGCTGCGCCAGACCGTGGCCCAGGTGCAGCCACTGATCGGCCAACGCCAGGTCGCGGTGCAGATCGACCCGCAGGCCTTCGACCGCTTCGCGATCGTGCGGGTGCCCAGCTTCGTGCTGGTGCGCGACGGCACCCGGCCAGTCTCCTGCGCCTCCGGCAGTTGCGCGCCGCCCGAGGCCTTCTTGCGCACGGCCGGAGACGTGAGCCTGGACTACGCCCTCGAGCATATGCAGCGCGCCGCCCCTGCCTTCCGCGCCGATGCGGCCCCGTTCCTCGCACGGTTGCGGAACTAGGAGACCTGCATGCCTACCGCTCTTGCACTGCTGCTGCGCCAGATCGTCGTCGGCTTCACGCTGGCCAGCTTCCTTGCGACACAAACGGCGGCCGTGGCCGGCCCGCACGAGGAAGGTACGGCCGCAGGGCAGGCGGCCAACCCGGTGGCCCGGGAAACGATCACGACGCCCAGCGCTACGTCCGTGGTGCCGGGCTACACGGCGGCACCGCCCGAGCGCCTCTACTACGGCCAGCCCAATCTCTCAGGCCAGACCAGTGCCCAGCTCGCCGCCTGCGCGCTCACGCCCAACGACCCCGTGTGCCAGGCGCTGCTGGGCGCCCGGGCTTCAGCCAACACGCCGCGAGAGCCGGTCTCGCCCTACGACCCAGCCGTGCTGGGCGCCCGGCGCATCGCGGCCAACCCGTCGACGCAGTTGGAGGACATCGCGAGCTACTACAGCGGCTGCCAGGTCGATACCGTGGCCACGCCGGCAACGGAGACCCGCGTGTGCCGTCAGTACAGCGGCGCCACGGCGCAATCCTGCGCGCGCACCCTGTCGGTGTCGATCTCGCGCACGAGCAGCTGCTCGCCTGGCGATTGGTTCGCCCAGGCGGCCTCGGGAAGAATCGCGCTGGCCGTGCAGTGCAAACCGGATCTGCCGGCCTCGGCCCAGCATTTCCGGGTCACGAGCAACGGCGTGCCGCTGGCCTTCTTCGATGTGAACATGAGCGCCGCGTACGTGTTCCCGCAGATGGTCGCTCAAGTGCCAGGTGGCAACTGGTGGGGCGGCGGCGCCAACGGTGTCTGGGTCGCCAACAACCGATGCAACGGCGACGACTGCCGCCTGATCGGCTTCATCACGCAGCAGTACCGGCAGATCTGCACCGGCAGCGGCGGGGACGCTGGTGATATGACCTGCACCACCGAGCGGCCCTTCCTGGAGGTCTACGCCGCCTGCCCCGCCGGAACGCAAAGCGGCGACCACATCGCGTACACCACCGGTGGCGGCGGTGACGGCGGCTCCGGCCAGACGACCTACCTGGACAAGGCAACCTGCTACGCGCCGACGCAGGGGCCCTCGGACTACCCCGGCTCCGACGACACGGGCGCGGTCTCGGGCAGCTACTGGACGGTGCAATCGAGCCGCCCCGTCGTTGGATTCCAGTTGAACCCGGCCTACGGCCCGATCCCGCAAATGACGCTAGCCTATGAGCGGCCGCACACCACGGTCACGGAATCGGACCAGTGGGACGATCAATGTCCCAACCTCCAGGGCGACGGTCGTTGCTCGATTTCCGGTGCGGCGCGCTGCGTGGACGGGCCGGCGACCCGGCAGATCGACGGCGCGCCGGTCACACGGGCTTGCTGGCGCTACGAGACCGCGATGTCGTGCCAGTACGGCGCACCCACCGACGAATGCGCGCCGCTGGCTGCAGCCGGCTGCACACCGGCGGGCACCAGCTGCAGGCAGACCAACCCGGCCACCGGCGCGTGCGAGATCACCGAGAACCGCTACACCTGCCCGGTGGCGCCGGGCTCGACGGTGGCGGCCAGCAACTGCCCAGCCAACGTCTTCTGCATCGCGGGCAACTGCTTCAACACGGCCTACACGAACGATGCCGACTTCGCCCGGTCCATGTCCTTCCTGGAAGCCGGGCGCCAAGCTGGTGTCTACCTCGACACCGACAACCTGCAGGTCTTTAAGGGAGAGGCCAACAGCTGCCGCGACCGCCTGCTCAAGAACTGCTGCTACGCCGACTCGGCCGGCTCGGGCATGAGCAACCAGAGCGTCTACGGCGTCGGCTCACGCCTGGTCTACGACACGCTCATGAACGCCGGCAACCGCGAGTTCGTCTACCAGGGGCTTTCGGCTCTGCTGACCGGCGGAGGGTTCTCCGGCAGCTTCACGAGCTATGGCGTCACCGTAGCGGTCAACGGCACGGCCCTGCCGGCAGGGTCGGCGGTCCTCTATTCCGGCGAGAGCTTGGTCATTGCCTTCGACCCCTGGAGCCTGGTGATCGCGGTCGTCATCTACATCGTGATGTCGATGATGTCCTGCAACGAGGATGAGGGAAAGCTTGCCATGAAGGAAGGCGCGAAGCTGTGCCACACGGTCGGCACCTACTGCTCTTCCTGCCTGCGGATCCTGGGCAAGTGCGTGTCCTGCATCGAGCACACGACCACGAAGTGCTGCTTCAACTCGGTACTGGCCCGGATCATCAACGAGCAGGGCCGGCTCCAAATCATGAAATGGTGGGGCACGGCAGAGATGCCGGACTGCTCGGGCTTCACGATCGCCCAGTTGCAGGCGCTGGACTTCTCGCGCATGGACCTGACCGAGTTCTACGCCTCCATCGTGCCCAAGCTGCCCAACGTCGGCGCAATCCAGGGCGGCAACGCTGGCCGCGCGAGCAACTGCTATTACGCGGAAGGGAGATGCCAATGAACATCCGCGCACGCATCGTCGCTGCCGCTGCATCGGCATCCATGTGCCTGCTTTGCGCAGCGGCACACGCCGAGCCGGTGCGCACTCCCGTTCCCGACGCTCGCCCCGTCATGCTGGCCGCGTTGCAATCCGCCGACGGCACGGCCCATGGTGTCTTGGCTGGAGAAATCGCGGACGCCATCACAAAGCGTTTCGAGGCGACGTCGCCGATCTACATCGACGTCTCCACCGAGCGGCGCTACCGCGAGCCAGGCTGCAGCCGGCTGAAGGTGCTCTTCTGGCAGGAAGGCGTGCGCCTGCCCGAGGCCAAGGCGCCACGCAAGCAGACGATCGAGTTCGGCATCAACTACTGCGCCACGGGCCTTCCGCCCAAGTCGCTGCTCTGAGGGGATCTCCATGTACGCACGTCTGCCTTCGATCCTGGCCACCGCCGTGCTCTCTGGGGCCACCATGGTGGTCGGCATTGCCTCTGCGCAGGGCGTTGCTCCGCCGACGCCCCTGGGTGAATCCCACCGCCCCTACTGGTCCGACGGCTGGCGCGGCTGGCACTTCTACGAGGATCCCCCCCAGGAAGAACTCGTGCCCACCGCCCGGCCCGCGCTGGCCATCCCGTCCCAGCCCACCGCGCCACCGCGCCCGCCTGAGCTGGTGGAGTTCGAGCGCCTGCAGAAGACCCTGGAGAACCTGCGCAACATCGCGATCATGCGGCCGACCGAGGGCAATGTGCGGCGCTACATGCAGCTGGAGATGCAGGTGGTGAACCGGGCCTCCTATTTCGCGGACGTGGCGCAGCGCGTGGCGTGGGCCACGCCGGAGCTCGACCCTACCCTGCAAGGTCGTCCGGTCAATGCCCAGGCGCTGGAGGTCTTCGATCAGCAGCAGCGCGCAAGCCGCTCCACCTCCGTTGAATCACTGGGCCGCGACCATGTGCTGTTCTTCTTCTACCGCAGCGACTGCCCCTACTGCCACGCGTTCGCGCCAACCCTGCAGGCCTTCGAATCCCGTCATGGCATCCAGGTAGTGGCCGTGAGCGTGGACGGAGGTCCGATGCCGGGATTCCCGAGGGCGCGCCCCGACAACGGCATTGCCACCGCCTTGAAGGTGACCCAGGTGCCGGCCGTCTTCCTGGCCCAGCCCTATACCGGAAAGATCAGCCCGATCGGCTTCGGCGTGCTGTCCGAATCGCAATTGCTCGAGCGGATCGCCACCGTCTCATCGCCCAACGGCGAGGCCATGCTGCCGAGCGCCACCCAGCGCCTGGCTCTTCCGTAGGAGGTCTCCATGCCCATCCGTTCCTGCACCGTTCATGCGCGCAAGGCCACCGCTGCGGCCATCGCCCTATCGCTTCTGTGCACCGCGACACCCAGTCGCGCCGATCTCAACAGCGAGGTCAACGACATGTTCAACAACCTCGGCGCCATCGGCAACTACACCGCGCCGGGTGCGTTTCGCGGTCAGACCTACAACACCTACACCGGCGGCAACCTGATGATGCGATCGCCGAACAAGGTGTACCAGCTCGCGGCCATCCAGTTCCCAAGCGCGAAGGCCGGCTGCGGCGGTATCGACGTGTTCGGCGGCAGCTTCAGCCACATCTCCGCGCAGGAGTTCAAGAACATGCTGCGGAACATCACCGCGGCTTTGCCGGGGATCGCCTTCCAGCTCGCGCTGGAGGCGGTCTCGCCGCTGCTCGGCGGACTCACCAAATGGGCCAAGGGTCTGGAGACCTGGATCAACAACGCCCGTATCAATTCCTGCGAAACGGCGAAAGCCATCGTCAGTACGGCAGCCGAGGCCGTGGGCTACAGCTCGCAGGAGACCTGCGCCGATCTCGCGATCGACATGGGCCTGGAGAGCGACCGGGACTCTGCGCGCAAACGCTGCGGCACCGACCGGCCCAACATCCTGTCGTCGGCGCGCTCGTCGGCCGATGCCAATGTGCGCAACAAGGCGCCGTTCGTCGGCAACCTCACCTGGAAAGCACTGCAGTACACCGGCACCTATCTGGACGACGCTGAGCGCGAGCTCATCATGAGCATGGTCGGCACCATCATCTACTACCCCGAGGAATCGAAGCGCGATCCGGAGCCCATCGCCCCCACGTTGACTTCCATCAGCCAGTTGCTCTACGGCCAGGCCGCAGGCTCCGGTACGAACGTCGTCCAGCACCTGCTGCGCTGCAACGACTACACGAACTGCGACGTGGTCTCACTCAACACCAACTACAGCCACGTCCCGTTCACGGCGAAGGTCGAAACCATGATGCGCTCGATCGCGGACAAGATCGCGACGCGCACGCCGATTCCCAACAACTCGGCGGAAGTGGGCTTCGTGAACCAGACCACCGAACCCGTCTACAAGATGCTCTCGGTGGGCACCAGCATCCCGGGTTCAGGCCTGGCCGACAGCCTGATCGGCCAGTACCGCGACGTGATCGCGGCCGACTATGCGTACGTCTTCCTCGAACGCAACCTGCGCCTGGGCATGGCGGCGCTGTCCAAGGACTACACGCTGCAGCAGACCCAGCGCGACCAGGCCAACCAGGTACGGCAACGCGCGCAGGCCATGCTGCTGCAGATCTCGCAGGAGAAGAACCTGCTGTACCAGAAGGTCGGCTCATTCCGGGCCGTAGCCAGCCACCTGGAGCAATTGGAACGGCAACTGCGCTCCAGCATGCCGCAGCACGTGGTGGACATGCTGGGCCAGCAGGCGGCCTACCTGTCGCGCTGACACCGATGGATGGGCTCGGCCATGTGGGAGATCTACGCTTACCAGAATGCCGACAGCCTGTTCGGCGTGTTCAACGCGGCCGCGGCCATCCATGCCTCCAGCGACTATGCCTCGGCCGTCGCAGCCGTCGCCTTTTGCGGCTTCGTCGCGGCCCTGATCGCTTACGCTTTTGCCCCGGAGAAGCTGCAGGGGTGGAAGTGGCTGGGCTCGGTGATGTTGATTTTCAGCATCCTGATCGTGCCCAAGGTAACCGTGGGGGTGGTCGACAAGACCGGTGGCTCTGCGGTCAAGGTGGTGGACAACGTGCCCTTCGGCGTGACGCTGCTGGGGAGCCTCACCAGCAACATCGGCCATACGCTGACCGGCCTGTTCGAGACGGCCTTCCAGGCGATCCCCGGCGCCGGCGCGCTGCCAATTGAGCTGTCTTACCAACGCAACGGCCTGATGTTCGGCAACCGGTTGATCCGCGAGACCGGCAATGTGGTGTTCCAGGACCCGGGGTTCAGGACCGACCTGGTGAACTTCATCCACAACTGCACGACCTACGACCTGGTCGACGGCACGCTGGATCCGGCGGCGTATTCTGCGTCGGACGACGTCTGGCCGCTGATGAGCTCGCCCAATCCGGCCCGGTTCAGTACCTTGACGGGAGCCGGCGGCACCGTAGGAGTGGATACCTGCCCAAATGTGTACCGGAACCTGAACGGGCGGTTGCCGGCGCAACTGCAGCGCATCCAGGGGCGGCTGGCCTTCCAGCTGAACCCGACGTTGCCGGGCACGGCTGCTGCTGCGACCGTAGCTGGCCAAATCCAGCAGGCCTATCTGAAGAACGGCATCGCCAATGCCTCGGCGACCACCGCCGACATCATCCGCCAGAACGCCATGCTCAATGCACTGGAGGACACAGGCAAGATCGTGGGACAGAAGGTCAATGACCCGGCGGCCATGGTGCTGGCCGTGGGACGCGCCCAGGCCGTGGCCCAGATGAATGCCTCGTGGCTGAACTACGGCAAGGTGGCCGAACAGGCGCTGCCGGTGTTCCGCAATGTGATCGAGGCGGTGACATACGCCCTCTTCCCGCTGTTCGTGCTCTTGCTATTGTTGACCAGCGGCCGCGATACCATGCTGGCCTTCAAGGGCTATGCGGCCATCCTGATCTGGATCCAGCTATGGCCTCCGCTCTATGCGATCCTGAACTACATGGCCTCGATCTATGCCGCCTACGACCTGGCGGCCGCCGCCGACCTGGGTACCGGCGGCAAGGCCCTGGCCCTGCAGACCGCCTCGGTGATCTACTCCCGGGCGCTGTCGGGAGAGGCTATCGTCGGGTATCTTGCCATCAGCATCCCTTTCATCGCCTGGGCCGCGCTCAAACGCATGGAGAACTTTGGCACGGCCCTCGTGGGTGGGCTGTCGGGCCTGCAGGCCATGCTCTCTGGCTCGACGGCGGCGTCCACCGTGGGCAATACCGCGCTGGGCAATGTCTCCATGGACCAGATGCAGCTCGCGCCGAACCGAACCTCGGCCTTCATGGGCAGTTGGCAGAACGACCTGAGCGGCAACACCTTTACCGGCAATGCGCTGACGGGGCGCACGGCCGTGAACCTGCTGCGCAACCAGGGCTTTGCGTCGCGGGTGGTGTCGATGCGGGTGTCTGAGCAGGACGTGCAGGATGCAAGCCGGCAGGTGGATGCTGCGCGCAGCGAGGCGGTGGCTGCCAGCAGCGAGCGCTCGGCGATTCTGGCAGAGGCATTTTCCAAGGGCATCGCCAAGCTGCACTCATCGCGCAACAGCACCGGCACCACATCGAGCGGCTTCGAGCAGTTTGGCGAAACGGTCAACCGTCTGGACCAGATCAGCAAGAGTGTGGCTGATACGACGGGGCTCACGCAATCTCAGGTAGCACGAATTGCCTTGGGCGCCACGGGTCAAGTGGGAATCAATACACCCATTGCGGGGCTAGGAGCAAACGCATCTGGCGACAAGAGCTATTTGACTGGGCTTTCTGCCGCAGAGCAAAAGGTATTGACCTCCATAAACAGCGAGCAACTGGCCGAGTTCAAGCAGTTCGGCGACCGGGTATCTAGGGACAAGAGCTTCATCAGCATGGTCACCAGCGACAGCCGCGAAGCCTTGGATCTGTCTGCCCGGCTGACATCGACCACTGCGCGGATAGAGCGCGCCGACGCCAGCTTGAACGAGCGGAGCGCCTTTGCTGAGCGCGTCTCGACGGCCTATGAGCGCGGCGAAACCATCTCGATCGATATCGCCCAGGATCCCTATAATCTCGCGATGTTCACCCGCTACGCCGAGCAGTATGGTGGCAACAGCGCGTCGGCGCGCGTGCTGATGGAAGCGGAGCTGGCCAGGCAGTCGCTGCAGCCCAACCGCGTGTTCTCGGACGGTATTGCAGTACCGTCCGCCTTTGGAGACCTTTCCGCGCAGCACCTGCAAGACTCGAGCAGTCCGTCGTTGGATCAGGATCTTGGAGGCCAGCACCGCGCCAACCAGGGCAGCGTGAGCGGCTCTGGCGGTGGGCCCAGGCCCGGGTCTCCGGGTGAATCCCCGTCAGCCATGCGCAGCGATGTCCAGGCAGAGGGCCTGCGTATTCGTGCAAGCTCCTCTGCGGATCAGGCCACCTTCGAGCGCAAAGCGCAGATCACCAAAACACCGGATGGAACGTTGGCATCCGAACGTTCCTTGATGAAGCAATCCGTCAATCAGGTGAAGGGAGACGCCGCACCCATCGTCGAGGACGCCAAGCAGGCTATCAAGGATGCCCTGAAGAAATAGAAGCGATAGCAGGCTGTTGAAAAACCAAAACAGCGGTTTCGTTCGGAGATGACCGACGCGGCAGAACGCTCCAATCTGCCAGCGTGCATTGACGCGGCCACCATCGCGCAGCTGTACCGCAAACGCTGGCGCATCGAGGGCCTGTCCGGACGGCTCGAATCGGTGTGCTGCAAAGCGAGATCCGGAGCTTGGGCCACCCGCGCGCGGTACTGCTGGGGTTTGCTGTGGCAGTGCTGGCGCTGCTCAAGCACTGCGTGGAGCAGGCGCACAGCGAGCGAGCCCCCGATCTGAATGTCTCGACCTACCACCTGGGCGTACATGTAGCCAGTGACTATCTATCAGGGCATGCTGATTGCGCTGCCCTCAGAGGTGTGGCGGCCGTGGTCAGAAGCGCCAGCGGGGGATGTTGTGCAGTACCTGCTGCGCCTGGCGGGCAACGTCAGCCCGGGTAGTGTGAAGCGCGGCCCCAAGAAGGAAAAGCCAAGGGGGGTACGTCGCTGGCGCTGTGGCTCGCAAGCAGTTGTCCACAGCTCGTGTCCTCAAGCAGGCCGCGGGGGCAAGACCTTGAAAGGGGTGCCTGCTAGAGGTTTTTGTCGGCATCGAGCATACGATTGCCGTACTCAGGGTGCGGTGGCTTCATGAACTGCGGATGCCCCTCGTCACGCCAATAATTCGCCGCCAGATCGCGACTGGAGGTACCCATTCCGGAGATCGGATTGAGTTCTTCTTCTGTCGGAACAGGCCGAAGCTTGTGGCGCTGCTTGCCGATCTGCGACAGCCCGCCTCCGATCGCCCCGCCGAACAGCGCTCCCATGGCCATCATCCCAACCCGCAGGCCCCAGTCGTCATGGCGTGCTGACAGGTAGCCGAGACCGATGCCCAGCAGCAGGAAGAAGAGGAAGACAGCTTTTCGCATCGAAATACCCTAGCACCATGCCGCTGCAAGTCAAGCCGTTTAGCGAACGTGATTCTGTGCGTGCCCGAGTCGCCGTGGTGCTACGGGAGCCGCACCGAGTGCTAGATCAAGTCCTTCGTGAGCTCTTCCAGGGTCGGCTGCCGACGAGGAAATCGCTCTCGGACGGCGCTGCGGTCCGCGATGCCCAGTAACAGCCCGACTTGCGCCTCGTCGGCACCGCGTGAGTACAGGCGGTCCGCTAGCGTCTGCCGCGCGGCTAGCGCCGTGAGGCCGGAGAATCCGGCGTAGCGTAACAGCTTGCGGTAAGCCTCCTGGATTCCCCTGCAGAGGAAGCGTCGCTGCCCCTTTTCCTCGTACGACGTGATCGCGAAGCCTTGGCCGCTGGGCGAGAGGAACAGGGGGCATCGCGGGTCGAGTCCGCGATAGTACGAGTCACCACCGATCCTGTCGCCGCGCCTGCCCCTGTTCCCGAGGTAATCCGCCATCACCTCGTCCAGGCGGGCACTCAGGAAATACAGGGGACGAGTCCTGCCGTTGATGGCGACCTCCGGCCGTATGAAGGAGATCCGACTAACGTCGCCTGACGCCTCAAGGTAATCCTGCACCTCCAGGCGAGCAATCTCCAGTGGCCGCGCACCTATCGCAAACAGGATGTAGTAAAGCGCCAGGTCCTCGGTTGGCTGATGACTGTGTGCCATGATGAGCTTCGCCCCGAGGGAGATCTCGGTAACGCTCAGGATACGCCTGACCTCCAGCGCGGACTCGATCGCCCCCTCATCCGGCTCAAAGCCTTCAAATGCGCTGCCCTCATCGTTTGAGACGGGCGAAAGGTCGCGTCCTCCGTCTCGTGCCGGCTCATTTGGCACCGCTGTGCTTGCAGTCATGGAACAAGAGCTCCTTCGGCGACCGGTTCCGCGGAGCGTCACCACGCAACGGACCTGTTGTTGCTTTCGACATCGGCCGCTGACGTTCCGCAGCCACTACAGGAGCTTTCACCCCATTACATGCCTTCCTTCGATGCAGCTATTCAGACGCATGCTGAGGTGGAAGGGTCGGCGGGGCAGCTGCGCCCGCTATGCGCCAGCCCTGAACGCCGCCTCCACTGCCCCTCGATTAACCTTTAGACCACCACGTACTTGCCGACGAGGGGCATGGGCTTGCCATCCTTCTTCAGGCTGATCGCAGTCGGTGGTCACGACGAACTTGCGTTTCGTCCTGGCCTTGATGCCGTGCTGCTGCATGAGTTTGCGAACTCGGTCTTTGCCCACACGGATGCCTCGGGCCAGCAGTTCCTTGTGCATGCGTGGCCAGCCGTATTCGCCCTTGACCTGGACATGGATGGCGCGGATGTGGGCCAGCACAGCCTCGTCGCTGTGACGCCCGCCGGGTCTGCCAGCCAGGTCTTGTTGTGGGCGGATCAGCCAGTTGAAGTAGCCGCTGGCGCTGACCTCCAGCACGCCACACGAGATGCTCACCGGGTACTGGCGCCTCATTTGGTGAATCCAGGCGTACCTCGCAGCGTGTCCTGCGCGAAGTACGCCGCGGCTTTTTTTTGCGATGTCACGCTCCATGCGAAGCCGGGCAACCTCAGCGCGCAAGCGCGCTATCTCCATCTGCTCGGGCGAGACCCGCGCGGCCTTGTCAGCATCACCGGCGCCACTCAATGGACCCTTGGCCGCCAACCTCACCCAGTTGCCTAAACTGGCCTTGGGAATGCCCAGCACCTTGGCCACCACCGCAATGGCCTGGCCCGCGCGCACCTGACGCATCGCCTCCAGTTTGAATTCCTGCGTGTACTGCGCACGCACCTGCTTTGCTGTCATCTCTTGACTCCTTGTCGGTATTTTCAACAAGGCCAAGAACTCCACTTTTCAGGGGCAAGGTCACGTGATGTACTGGACAGACGCACTGCAGTCCGGATTGCCCGACTGTACGGGCTTCTGCAGTAAGCGTGTCTCCCCCGCATTTTTTGGTGGATCTCGTACCTGCTCAAACTACAGGCGAAAAAGCGCTCGATCTCTCAGTTCTTTGCGCCCTGGACCGGAATCGTCGTCCTCAGTTCGCGTATACGGTTGTCGGCATCCATAAAGACCAGACGGGGCTGGACGCTGTCGAGATCGGTCTCTGCTACCAGCCCGAATGCGGCAATGATGACCAGATCGCCCACAGCTGCGCGGCGCGCGGCCGAGCCGTTGAGCGAAATTGTTCCGCTGCCACGTTCGGCACGAATCGCATAGGTGATGAACCTCTCGCCATTGGCGATGTTCCAGATGTGGACTTGCTCGTTCTCCCGCAGATCGGCGGCGTCCAGCAAATCTTCGTCGATCGCGCAGGAGCCTTCGTAATGCAGCTCACACGCGGTCACCGTCGCGCGGTGTATCTTGGACTTGAGCAAGGTACGGTACATGGTTTCACCTTCAATGCAATAAAGTTCAGCGCGCCACCAGCCCCAGCGTGTCGAACAGGCGTCGGTCACTGGCCCAGTCAGGGTTGCCCGTAGTGAGCAACTTGTCGCCGTAGAAGATCGAGTTGGCACCGGCCAGGAAGCACAGCGCCTGCACCGCCTCGCCCATCTGCTGGCGTCCGGCGGACAGGCGTACCCGCGCATTCGGCATCGTGATCCGCGCCGCAGCGATGGTGCGCACGAACTCGAACGGCTCGAGCGCATCGATGCCGTGCAGCGGTGTGCCTTCCACCTGCACAAGGTTGTTGATCGGCACCGACTCAGGGTATGGATCGAGATTGGCGAGCTGAGCGATCAGCCCTGCGCGCTCGCGCCGCGATTCCCCCATGCCGACGATGCCACCACTGCACACGTGAATGCCGGCTTCTCGCACATAGCCGAGCGTGTCGATCCGGTCCTGATAATCGCGCGTGGTGATGATCCGGCCGTAGGCTTCGGGCGCGGTGTCGAGGTTGTGGTTGTAGTAGTCGAGCCCAGCGTCCTTGAGCGTGCGCGCCTGCGTGTTGCTCAGCATGCCGAGCGTGCAGCAGGCCTCCAGTCCATGCGACTTCACGACCCGCACCAGCTCGGCAACCTTCTCGATGTCGCGATCCTTCGGCGCACGCCAGGCGGCGCCCATGCAGAATCGGCTGGCCCCCTCCTCGCGTGCCGCCTGGGCGGCCTCGGAGACGGCTGCGGCGTCGAGCAACTTGCCCGCCTCGACTCCGGTGTCGTAGTGGACCGATTGCGGACAATACGCGCAGTCTTCCGGGCAGCCACCGGTCTTGATCGACAGCAACGTCGACAACTGGACTTCGTTGGGGTCGAAATGCTCACGGTGCACCTGCTGGGCCCGGAATAACAGGTCGTTGAACGGCAGCTCTAACAGCGCCAGTACCTCGGCCGCCGGCCAGGGGGCCTCGGCAGCATCGAGCGCAGGGGCCGCAAGGCGGCGGGTGAATTGGATCGGCTGGGCGGGCGTCTCGAAGGTGTTCATGGTGGTCGTTTTGTGCAGGTGGATTGTTATCAAGGATTCTCGGTTCAGGCACCGGGGCGGATGTGCGCCGTCGCCTCGTCTTCCACGCGCTGCCAGATCTCCACCGCCATCGGCGTCTGGCTCTCCTCGAGGATGTGACCAACCAGCCCGATTGCGCGTGCGAGCACGCCGATGCCGCGCACGATCTTCCACGGCAGCCCGAGTTCGCAGCTGATGGCACCGATGGCGCCGGTCGCATTGACGGGAAGCGACTTGCCCGCGGCGCGTTCGGCCTCGGCGCAAATCAGTTGTTCGAGCCGGATGTAATCACCGGAGAAGCCATTGTCCGCGGCGATCTGAAACAGCCGCGGCGCGCGCGGATCGACCGGCTTGTGCAACGGATGGCCGAGCCCGGGAATGATCTGGCCGCGTTCGCGGAAAGCCGCCACGGTCTCGCGCGCGATGCGCTCCAGGTTGGCGCCTTGCGTGCCCGGCGGCAGCGCCTCGTACAGCATCCTGGCGGTACCTTCAGTCGAACCGACGAACACGCTGCCCAGGCCGCACAGGCCTGCCGCCACCGCCGCCTGCAGCGATTCGGGCGCACCGGCGTAGGTCAGCCGCGCGACCAGCGCGCTCGGCGTGATGCCGTGCTCGACCAGCGTCACCGCAATGGCATTGAACACGTTCGATTCCTGCGGCGTCGGCATGCGCCCGACGATCTGCAAGAAGGCCATGTCGCCCAGGTTGACGCGGCCGAGGATTTCGTCGGGCAGGCTTTTGCCGTGCACTTCGATGCGGTCGGGGGTGCTCCAGGCAATGTCGGAGCGGATGGGTTTGTTTTTGCGGGCCATGGGGGCATCTCCAGTGGGTTCAGAAAATCAGGCTTCCAGGCCGGCGCTGCGCAGGACGGCAAGCGCACGCTGGTAGATCGGGCTGTCGACCATTCGACCGTCCAACATGACGGCGGCGCCACCAGCGGCAACGAAGACATCGCGCACGCTGCGCGCCCAGTCGAGTTGCGCGGCGCTGGGAGTGAACACCGCCTGGATGGCGGCGATCTGCTTGGGGTGGATGCACAGCTTGGCGCCGAAGCCCTGGCGCCTGGCGCGCTGGGCATCGGCATGCAGCCGGTCGAAGTCATCGATCACGAGACTGACGCCGTCGATCGGCGCGTCCAGCCCGGCCAGGCGCGAAGCGAGCACGAGCTGCGAGCGGAAGCACTGCAACTCGATTTCACCCCCGTCGGGCGCGCAGTCCATGCCCAGATCCAGTGCCAGGTCGACGCTGCCAAAGGCCAGGCGCACGACGCCTGGCACGCGGGCGATGGCGCGCACCGCTTCGACACCGCGCGCCGATTCGATGATCGGCAGCACATCCTTGTAGGTGGCCTCGACCACCGCGCAGATGGTTTCGATGCCCTCGGCCTTGGGCAGCATGACGGCCGCCACGCCGGGATGGCGGCACAGCTCGATGTCCTCGTCGAACCACGGTGTACCGGCAGCGTTGACGCGCACGATGAGCGGCGCGGCCTCGTCGAGTGCGACCGCCAGCGCAGCGCGGGCACGCGGTTTGGACTCCGGCGCGACCGCGTCCTCCAGATCGACGATCACCATGTCGGCACCGGCGGCGCGCGCCTTGGCAAAGCGCTCGGGGCGGTCCCCGGGAACGAAGAGGTAGGACCGCGGCAGCCGCGTCAGGACCGGCGGCGTGCTCATGGGTTGACCTTCGCCCTGCGGGCCGCGGTATTCGCCTTTGGAACTGCCGGGCGGCTCATGCCGCCAGCCATCGTTCAACGCGCGGCGCCTCGGCAACGGACCAGATACGGGCCATCAGATCGGCCATCTCTGCCGGGGTGGCGCCCCTGCCGTAGGCCGCCAGTCGCCGCGCCTTGTCCTCCAGTTCGGCGCGCGTGAGGCTGTTGCCCGGGTCCCCCTTGGGTTCGTCGACGCGCGCCGAGAATGTTTTGCCGTCGCGCGTGCTGGCTGTCACCTTGCCGATCCAGCGCTGTGGATAAGCGCCGTCAACCTCCTCGTCGAGCTGCATTGTGACCCGGTCGCGCAAGGCCGCCACGCGCGGCGCAAGGTAGTGTTGCTCGAATTCGTCAAGCCCGGCGTACCCGTACTCGGCCACCAGCGCGAGCACGGTACCCATCGAGAACTTGGCCTGGTGCACGGTGGATGGCACGGTGACCCGTCCGAGCACATCGATCGCGCCCTGGTGCACATGGGTCGTCACCTGGACCAAATCATCCGCAACGAGCCGGTGCGTTTGCATCAACGCCAGCAGCGCGTCTGCGCTGGGGTGCGTATGACGGCACGAGGCGTGGTATTTGAACGAGGTTTCAGCCGTGGCCCAACGCTGCCCCAGACGGTCGGTAAGCCGCGCCGGGTCGGCGTCGCTGGACATGCCTGCGGCCAGACCCTGCGGCCCTTCCAGAATCTGGCGCGCGCCGGTCAGGCCCTCGCGCGCCAGGTAAGCCGAAGCCAGTCCGCTGGACGCCGCGTGCGCGGTGTGCAGTTGCTTGGAGTCGGCCGCGTCGCGCAGGAACTCCCACAGTCCGGCGGCTTGCGTGCCGGCGCTGCCGAAGGCATGCAGCATGGTCGGCGCATCCAGCTTGAGCAGCCGCCCGGCCGCTGCAGCGGCGGCCAGCGTGCCTGCGGTGGCGGTGGTGTGGAAGACACGATAGTGTGAGCGTCCGAGAAATTCACCGACGCGGATGCCGACTTCGTAGCCAGCCACCACCGCGGCCAGAAACTCGCGGCCACTCGCGCCGATGTCTTGTGCCATGGCCAGCGCCGCCGGGAACACAACGGCCCCAGGGTGGAACACCGAGCCGTTGTGCACATCGTCCTGTTCAGCAAAATGCGACGCCGCGGCATTGACCATTGCGGCGAAATGGGGTGAGGTGGTGCGGCGCGAGATCAGCACCTCGGCGCGGCCCGAGGCCGGCCCCATCGCGCAGGCATAGGCCTCGATGGCCTCGACCGGCCGCGCGCCCTTGCCGGCCAGCGCCGAGGCGTACCAGTCGAGAAACAGATCCTCGGTGCGGCGAAGCACCGGCGCCGGAATCGTGTCGAATGACAGGCCAGCCGCAAAGGCGGCCAGCGTCGCGCTCGGGTTTTTATCCAGGGTCATGGCATCACACTTTCAGTCAGATCGCTTTTTCCGCACGCAGCCGGGCAATCTCCGGCGCACCGTAGCCCAGCTCGGCGAGAATGGATTCGGTGTGCTCACCCAAAGCAGGCACCGGCCCCATCGGTGGCGGCTCGCTGCCACTGAGGTGATGCGGCGGGTACAGCGCCGGCAGTGGGCCGCTGGGCGAGCCGATATCGGTCCAGCGCCCACGCGCCGCCAACTGCGGATGACGCCACAGAGCGGCCATCTCGTTGAGCTGGGCATTGGCGATTTGCGCCGCATCCAGGCGCTCGACCAATTGCTCGGCAGTCAATGTCGAGCACACGCCTTCGATGACAGCGCGCAACTGTTCGCGCTGGGCCAGCCGGTTGGCATTGCCCAGATACGTCTTGGCCAGTTCCGGCTGAAGCAGCACCTGATCGCAAAAAATGGCCCACTCCCGGTCATGCTGCACCGCCAGCACCACCTGCTTGCCGTCGCCGCAGGTAAACGGGCCGTAGGGGTAAATCGCCGCGTGCGAGGCACCCGCGCGCGGCGGCGGCGGCTGGCCGTCCAGCGTGTAGTAGAGCGGAAAGCCCATCCACTCGGACATCGCTTCGAGCATCGAGATTTCGAGCCGCTGACCGCGCCCAGTGCGACCGCGTTGAAGCAGCGCGGCCAGCACGCTGCTGTAGGCGTACATGCCAGCGGCGATGTCGGCAATCGACAGCCCGGCCTTGGACGGCTGCTCGGGGGTGCCGGTCACCGATACAAAACCGGCCTCGCTCTGGATCAGCAGATCGTAGGCCTTCTTCTCGGTGTAGGGACCGCCTTCGCCGTAACCGGAGATGTCGCACACGACGATACCGGCATTGACAGGCGCCAGGCTCGCGTGGTCCAGCCCCATGCGCGCCGCCGCGCCAGGCGCGAGGTTTTGCACCAGCACATCGCAGCGCTCCACCAGCTTTTGCAGCACAGCGCGCGCGGCCGGCTGCTTGAGGTCCAGCGTCAGGCTCTCCTTGGAGCGGTTGCACCAGACGAAGTGCGAAGCCAGGCCATGCGCGCGGGCGTCGTAGGCGCGGGCGAAATCGCCCTCGCCCGGGCGCTCGACCTTGATGACGCGCGCACCCAGGTCAGCGAGCTGACGGGTGCAAAACGGCGCAGCGATCGCATGCTCCAGCGTGACGACCAACAATCCTTCCAATGGACGCATGGCAGCTTCTTTCAGAAAGAGCGTGGCAACCCGAGCACGTGCTCGGCCACGTAGCTCAGGATCAGGTTGGTCGAGATCGGCGCCACCTGGTACAGCCGGGTTTCACGAAACTTGCGCTCGACATCGTATTCACAGGCAAAGCCGAAGCCGCCGTGCGTCTGGATCGCGGTGTTCGCGGCCTCCCACGAGGCTTTCGCCGCAAGGTACTTGGCCATGTTGGCTTCGGCGCCGCAGGGCTGGTGCGCGTCGAACAGCTCGCAGGCGCGCCAGCGCATGAGGTCGGCGGCTTCGGTTTCGATGTGCGCCTCGGCAATCGGGAATTGCACGCCCTGGTTCTGACCGATCGGGCGGTCGAACACGCGGCGCTCGCGCGCATAGCGCGCGCTGCGCTCGACGAACCAGCGGGCGTCGCCTATGCACTCGGCGGCGATCAGCGTGCGCTCGGCGTTCAGGCCGTCAAGGATGTACTTGAAGCCCT
This sequence comes from Acidovorax sp. GW835-FHT14B10, assembly GCF_058793725.1. Taxonomy (NCBI): domain Bacteria; kingdom Pseudomonadati; phylum Pseudomonadota; class Betaproteobacteria; order Burkholderiales; family Comamonadaceae; genus Acidovorax; species Acidovorax sp. GW835-FHT14B10. Next base: position 320,443 of record NZ_JBXAGC010000001.1, on the reverse strand, counting down.
GCCCCTCGTGGCCGATGAGGTTTTCTTCGGGAATTTCGAGGTTGTCGAAAAAGAGCTCGTTGGTCTCGTGGTTGACCATGTTGCGGATCGGCTTCACGGTGAGGCCCTTGCCGATCGCCTGGTGCAAGTCGACGATGAAGATCGACATGCCTTCGGACTTGCGCTTCACGTCCTTGAGCGGCGTGGTGCGCGCCAGCAAAATCATCAGGTCGGAGTGCTGGATGCGCGAGATCCACACCTTCTGGCCATTGACGACATACCGGTCCCCCTGCTTGGTCGCCGTGGTCTTGATCTTGGTGGTGTCGGTACCGGTGGTGGGCTCGGTCACGCCCATGGACTGCAGGCGCAGCGCGCCACTCGCGATTTGGGGCAGGTAGCGGCGCTTTTGCTCGGGTGAGCCGTGGCGCAGCAAGGTACCCATGTTGTACATCTGGCCATGGCAGGCGCCGGCGTTGCCGCCGCAACGGTTGACTTCTTCCATCACCACCGAGGCCTCTGCCAGGCCCAGCCCGGCGCCGCCGTATTCCTGCGGAATCATCACGGCGAGCCAGCCGGCCAGCGTGAGCGCATCGACGAATTCCTCGGGGTAGCCGCGGGCCTCGTCGACTTTGCGGAAGTATGCGTCCGGGAAGCGCTTGAAGAGATCGCGCAGCGCGGCGCGCAACTCCGGATAACGTTCTTGGTTCATCATGCTCGGTTTTTGGAAAATCCGTGACACTCAGCGGAACGGGCTGAAATCGGGCTTGCGTTTTTCGAGGAAGGCGCTGGCGCCTTCCTGTTGTTCGCCGGTGTTGAAGTAGTTGGGCGCCACTTCCTGGATCAGGTCGTTCATGTCGCGGCCCATGATCGGCGCCATGTGATGATAAAAAGAACGTTTGACGATCTTCAGGCAGGTCGGCGAGAGCGACAGCAACTCGTCGCAATACTTGCGCACCTCCTCGTCGAGCTTGGCCATCGGCACCACGGAATTGGCCAGCCCCCAGTCGAAGGCCTGCTGCGCGGTGTAGCGGCGGCACAGCATCCACAGCTCGCGTGCGCGCTTGTGGCCCAGCACATTGGCTGCGTGCGAGACGATGTAGCCCCCTGCGGGGGAGCCCACGCGCGGCCCGTTCTGGCCGAAGATCGCGTGCTCTGCAGCGATGGTGAAGTCGCAAAAGTAGGCGATATGGTGACCAGCGCCAATCGCGTAGCCGTTGACGCGCGCGATCACCGGCTTCGGGCACTCGGCGATTTGCCGGTTGAAATTGAACTCCAGGTCCTGCAGGCCGCTCTTGCCACCTTCTCCCTTTTCCCAGTTGACGTCGCCGCCGACGCAGAAGGCGCGCTCGCCCACACCTGTGAGCACGATCACGCCGACTTTCGGGTCGCTGCCGGCCTGGGCCAACAGGCTTTCCATTTCCTTGATCGTGTCGCCGGTGAACGCGTTCAGCGTCTTGGGCCGGTTGATCGTGATGGTGGCGACGAAGTCTTTGACCTCGTAAATGACTTCTTTGTCCGACATAACTGAATCTCCTGTTGAAGTTTGGGGATCGATGGATGACAAGGGTTCAACTCGTGTGCAGTTTCAGCACGCCGTCTCGTACGAGTTGAGTGACTTCGGCCGGGCTGTAGCCCAGCTCGCCGAGAATGGCCGCGCTGTGTTCACCGAGCTTGGGCGGCGGCGGCATGGCGTCGGGCCGGCGCATGCCCTCGGCCAACTGCGCGGGAAACGGGATCAGCGGCAGACCCGGTAGCGCCGGATGCTCGACGAAGCGGTCGGCCAGCACCGGGTCAGACATGGCCCCGGACACCGTGTTCACCGGCCCGCAGGGAATGTCCGCAGCCTCGAACGCGGCCACCCACTCGGCAGCCGGGCGTGTGACAAAGATCGCCGCCAGTTCGGCCAGCAGCGCGGGCCGGTTGGCGATGCGCGCGGCGTTTCGGTCGTAGCGCGGATCGGTCAGCCAGGCGGGCTGCTTGACAACGCCACAAAAGCGCCTGAACGCGCCTTCATTGACCACCGACACGCTGAACCAGGCACCGTCGGAACCCTGGAAGTGGCGGCTGGGCACGGCGATCGGCAAGTTCACCGAGCGAACCGGCTCGCGCTGCTCGACGGCGTGCTCGCCCACCTTGGCTGCCATGAAGTTGAAGATGGTGTCGGCCAGCGCCAACTCGACGCGCTGCCCGCGGCCGGTCTGCTGCCAGTGCATGACCGCGGCCAGCACACCCAAGGCGCCGCACATCCCAGACGCCACATCGATGATCGGCAAGCCGATGCGAACCGGCGGATCACCTTCCTCGCCGCTGGCGTAAAAAGCCCCGGCCATGCCCTGCACCACACTGTCAACGGATGGGCGCAAGCGGTACGCGCTGTCTTCGCCAAAGGCCGACACCATGGTGTAGATGATTTCCGGGTTGACCTGTCGCACGGCCTCGTAGGTCAGCGCATTTTTCTCGGCGAAATCGGGGCGAAAGTTGTGCACCAGCACCTGCGACTGGGCGATCAGTCGGCCCAGCACCTCGCGCCCTGCGTCCGTGCGGAAGTCCAGTGCCAGCGACTCCTTGCCACGGTTGCAGGTCATGAACGCAACGCTTGTATCGCCGTAGAACGGCGGGCCGAAATGCCGCCCCTCCTCACCGCTCAACGCCTCGACCTTGATGACGCGCGCACCGAGGTCTGCCAGCACCATGGCCGTGTACGGACCGGCGATCAAGCGCGACAGGTCGACGACCGTGATGCCCTGGAGGATGCCAGCCACGCCTTCGCCTCGTCTTACTTCTTGGCGCCGCGCATCCGGCTGCGGAACGCGGCGATGCCGTCCCGGTGCTCCGGCGTGTCCTCGAGGACCGCCATGTGCGAAGAAACCATGTCCAGGTGGGTGGCCAGCGCCATCGTCTGGCTCTGGTAAACCGCGCGGCGAAAGAAGCGCACTGCCTGCTGCGGTTTGGCCGCGATAGTGCGCGCCAGCGCGTAAGTGGTCGCCATCAGCTCTTCATCGGGCACCACCCGGTTGACCATGCCGATGCGTTCGGCCTCCTGCGCATCGACGGTGCGGCCGGTCCAGAACAATTCCAGGGCGCGCGCCGTGCCGATCAGCCGCGGCAGGAACCAGGCGCCCGCATCGCCGGCCATCAGCCCGATGTCGATGTAGCTCTCGGCCAGCGTGGCCGAACTGGCCATCACCCGCAGGTCGCACATCAGCGCCATGTCGCAGCCGGCGCCCCGCGCGGCGCCGTTGATGGCCGCGATGACCGGCTTTTCCATGCGCTCAAGCGTCAGCGCGATGCGATGCACGTGGCGGTACAGGAAGTTCTTGCGGCCCAGGCTGTCGAGTTCGCTGAACTTGGCCATTTCGTCGAAATCGCCCCCGGCGCAAAAGGCACGGCCGGTGCCCGTCACCACGATGACCCGCACCCGATCGTCGGCCTCGGCCGACTCCAGCGCAGCCCGCCAGGCGTCGATCATCGGCAGATCGAAGGCATTGAGTTGACCGGGACGATTGAGGGTCAGCGTGCCGATGCCGTCGGCATCGATCGTGAACAGAATGGGTGACTCAGCAGACATGAAAGCTTTCCTCTCTCTCGGTTGGGTAGCGCGAAACCTCAAGTCAAACACCGACCGGAGGATGGCATCATGGTAACATAACAGATGTTAGTTAGTTTTAATATTCCAGCAGCGCACACCTGCGCCGACGATGCGAAGGTTGTCAAACCGAGCGGACGAAATCAACGATCGATAGCGTGCCCGCGAGCACCTGTTCGCCGACCACCTTGTTCCAGCAGGCCTCCGAGCCATGGGTCATACGCCACTCGTGCAGGCGCCGGGTCAGCAACTGCAAATCGTATTCTTCAGTCACGCCGATCGCGCCATGCAAGGCATGGGCAATTGAAGCGACCAAGCCGGCCGCCTCGCTGGTGCGCGACTTGGCCATGGCGGCCGCCAGCAGGGACGGCGCTTTTCCGGCACCCTGAAAAGCTGCCTCAGCGGCCATGGATGCGGCTGCGGTGTGCTCGGCCATGACGCTCAATTGATGCTGCACCGCCTGGAACTTGCCGAGGGACTTGCCGAATTGCATGCGGTCGTTGCAGTATTGCAGCGTCATCTCGAACACCCGGCTCATGGCACCGCTGAGCAGGGCCGCATGCAGTGCGGCCCCGAAGGCGGGCAACAGTGCACCACCACGGGGCGCGCGGGCTGCGCTGCTGGCATCGGGCCAGGTGAGCGTTGCCGTCAGGCTGCGGTTCACACCCGTGGCCTGACGCCGGGCCGCCGCGCAAGGCAGCAGCAGCAAAGCATCACCGTCGCAGGCCAGCACGAAGTCCGCCAGCAGGCCATAAGGTGTGAACGCGCAAGTGATGCCTCCGCCGGTTTCACGCCGAAACGCGGAGGCCAGTGTGATCATGCCCTCGGGCATGATCATCTGCGAGGCCAGCAGCGCGCGCGCCACGATGGTTTGCGCCACGGGCATCGGTACCGTGTAGTGTCCAAAATGGCTCAGGACTGGAAACAGCTCGGCCAGGCTCAGGTCGGCTCCGCCCTCGGATTCAGGCGCCAGCAAGGCCAGAAATCCGGCACCCGCCACCGCATCCCACAAGGCTGCGGCTGAGCCACCCGCGTCGATGGCCCGCACCACAGCCGGAGTGCACTGGTCTTTGAGAATGTCTTCTACGGCTTCTGCAAACACGGCTTTGTTCTTTCTCAACGCAAGCCCAGCCCGCGCGCGATCATGCCGCGCAGGATCTCGCGCGTACCGCCGCGCAGGGAATAGGTAGGGGCCATCTGGCTCACGTAGGCCAGCGTACGGTACAGGTCGGCATCCACCGGCGCGTCCGGGTTCATGGCGATGGCCGCCTCGATGACGGCTGGAATGCTTTGCTCAAATTCTGTACCGATGTCCTTGACCAACGCGGCCTCGACGATCGGGCTGTCTCCGTTGACCAGTTTGCTGGTGACGGCGATGGACATATGGCGCAGCGTGGCCAGATGCGTGGTGAAGCGCCCAATGGTGGCGGCGTGGACAGCGGCGTCCTGCGTGTGGCGCAGGCAGGCGATCCAGTGCTCCAGCAAAACGATGCTTGAATAGATGCGTTCCGGGCCGCTGCGCTCGAAGGCCAGTTCGGCATTGACCTGTGCCCAGCCGCTGCCCTCCTGGCCGACCAGGGCGTCATCGGCCAGCAGCACATCGTCGAAAAAGACCTCTGAAAAATGTGCATCACCGGTCAGATCATGAATCGGACGCACCGTCACGCCGGGCAAGGACAGGTCGACAATAAACTGCGACAAACCCGTTTGCCGGTCCTGCGGCTCACCCGAGGAGCGCACCAGGGCGATCATGTAGTGGCAATGCTGCGCATTGGTGGTCCATATCTTGCGGCCGTTCAAACGCCAGCCACCTTCGCAGCGTGTCGCCCGGGTGCCGACACTGGCGAGGTCGGAGCCGGCATTGGGCTCGCTCATGCCGATGCAAAAGAAGGCCTCGGCGGCGCAGATTTTCGGCAGATAGAACTGGCGTTGCGCTTCAGTGCCAAACTTCAGGATGAGTGGCCCGCTCTGACGGTCGGCGATCCAGTGCGCCGACACAGGTGCGCCGGCGGCGAGCAATTCTTCCACGAGGACAAAGCGCGAGAAGGCATCAAGGCTGGCGCCGCCGTATGCGGCGGGCAAGGTCACGCCGACCCAGCCACGCGCGGCCAGCTTTTGGCTGAAAGCGGCATCGAAGCCCATCCATGACCGCGCCCGAATGTCCGGCGGCCCGGGTTCGAAGCTGGACTGGAGAAAGGCTTTCACCTCGGCGCGAAACGGGTTTGTCGCCGCGGGAAGCTTGGCGAGCCGGAAAGCCGATAGCAGATTGCTCAAGGGCAATATCTCCGTGAATTGGTCATCGCTGAAAGGGGGGAACACCACACCGATACCGTCTTCGCCCTAGCAGGCAGTGTTCCAGGATCGCTACAGCGCAGCCACCAGTTCCGGCACCGCGGCGAACAGGTCCCCCACCAGACCGTAATCCGCGACCTGGAAGATCGGCGCTTCTGCATCCTTGTTGATGGCGACGATGACCTTGCTGTCCTTCATGCCGGCCAGATGCTGGATGGCACCCGAGATGCCGACCGCCACATACAGCTGTGGCGCGACGATCTTGCCGGTCTGTCCGACCTGGTAGTCATTGGGGGCGTAACCGGCATCGACGGCGGCGCGCGAGGCGCCGAGCGCGGCGCCAAGCTTGTCGGCCAGCGGCTCCAGCACGGCATGAAACTTCTCGGCGGCACCCAGTCCGCGTCCGCCCGACACAATGATCGAAGCAGCGCTGAGCTCCGGACGCTCGAGCTTCACCACCTCACGCCCGACGAGTCGGCTCAAGCCCAGATCAGCCGCGGCGGCCAGCGTCTCGATCACTGCCGTGCCGCCCGCGCCCACCGGGTCGAAGGCGGTGGTGCGAATGCTCAGCACCTTGATGGCATCCTTCGATTGCACGCGCGCCAGTGCATTGCCGGCATAAAACGGGCGAACGAAGGTGTCCGCGGACTCGATGGCGATCACGTCCGACACCTGAGAGGCGTCCAGCAGTGCGGCCACGCGCGGCAGCACGTTCTTGCCAAAGGCGGTGGCCGGTGCCAGCACATGGGTGTAGGCTGCATCGGAGCGCACCCGTGACCGCACCAGCTCGGCCAGATTCTCGGCCAGGTGGGCTTCATAGTGGGCTGCATCGGCGTGCAGCACCCGGGCCACGCCCGCGACCGCCGCAGCGGCCTGGGCCACGGCAGCGCAGTTACCACCGGCCACCAGCACGTGCATGTCGCCGCCCAGCCGTTTGGCGGCGGCGATCGTGTTCAGCGTTGACGCCTTGAGTGCGGTGTTGTCGTGTTCCGCAATGATCAGTGTCGTCATCAGATCACCTTCGCTTCTTCTTTGAGTCGTTTGACGAGTTCGGCCGTATCGGCCACCTTGATGCCGGCTTTGCGCACCGCCGGCTCGCTGACGCGAAGGGCAACGGTGCGCGGCGCGATGTCGATGCCGAGATCGGCCGCTTTGATCATCTCCAACGGCTTCTTCTTCGCCTTCATGATGTTGGGCAGCGTGACGTACCGCGGCTCATTGAGCCGCAGGTCGGTCGTGATCACCGCCGGCAGCTTCAACTCGAGGGTTTCCAGTCCGCCATCGATTTCGCGCGCCACGACGGCCCGCTCGCCCGCGATCTGAACCTTCGAGGCGAAGGTCGCCTGCGGCCAACCCATCAGCGCGGCGAACATCTGCCCCGCCTGCCCCGCGTCGTCGTCGATCGCCTGCTTGCCGAAGATGGCCAGTTGCACACCCTCCTTCGTGGCGACATGGCTCATCAGCTTGGCCACCGCCAGTGGTTCGAGTCCGACGTCGGTTTCAATCAGCACGCCGCGATCGGCGCCGATGGCCATCGCGCTGCGCAGCGTCTCCTGGCAAGCGCTCGGGCCGCAGGACACGACGATCACTTCCGAAGCGACACCGGCCTCCCTGAGGCGCACCGCCTCTTCGCAGGCGATCTCGTCGAACGGGTTCATGGACAACTTCTGGTTCGCGAGATCGACTCCCGAACCGTCGGACTTGACGCGGGCCTTGACGTTGTAGTCCAGCACCCGCTTGACAGCGACCAATATCTTCACTTTATCTCCAGAGGTTCAAATGATTTGCACATACGGGCCTGGGTACAGCCCACTCACCAGCACTCTCACTCCCACTTCCAATCCTTGTACATCTCGCGCAGCTTGGTCTTGAGGAATTTGCCGGTCGAGGTGCGCGGGATTTCGTTCACAAACGCAAAGCCTTCGGGCAACTGCCACTTGGCGAAGGTCTTGGCCAGATGGTCCCGAATCTCTTCACCGGTGGCACGCATACCTGGGCGCAACACCACCACCGCCAACGGCCGCTCTGCCCAGCGCGGGTGCGGCACTGCGATCACCGATGCCTCCAGCACCGCCGGGTGGCCCATCACAGCATTTTCCAGATCGACCGAGCTGATCCATTCGCCGCCCGACTTGATCAGGTCCTTGGTGCGGTCTGTCAAACGCAGGAATCCTTCCGAGTCGATGCATCCCACGTCGCCGGTACGCAACCATCCATCGGCGGTGAAGCTGCTCTCGTTGAGCGGCAGATCATGGTAGCCGCCGGTGACCCACGGACCACGGACCTGGATTTCGCCGACCGAACTGCCGTCCCACGGCACCTCACCCTCGTCGCCGATCAGGCGGATGTCGACCAGCGGCGCGGCCATGCCCTGCTTGGTGCGGAAGCCATACTGCTCTTCCTTGGACAGCGAGCGCATCTGCGGCTTGAGCACCGAAACCGTGCCCAGCGGGGAAGTCTCGGTCATACCCCAGGCGGTCGCGACCTCGAGATTGAACTCGTCAAAACCACGGAACAGCGACTCCGGCGCCGCCGAACCGCCGACCAGCATGCGCATGCCGGGCACCAAATCGTACTTGGCCGGGTTGGCACGCAGCGTCTGCAGCAACGACAGCCAGATCGTCGGCACCCCGCCGGTCACAGTGACGCGCTCACGCTGGTACAAGTCGAGCAGCGATTCCGAATCGAGATGCGGTCCGGGAAACACCTGCTTGGCGCCGACAAAGGTGGACATGAACGGCAGGCCCCAGGCGTTGGCGTGGAACATCGGCACCACTGGCAGCACAGTGTCCGTGCCAGAAACATTGATGCCGCCCGGGAGAGCCGCCACGAGCGTATGCAGCACGGTCGAGCGGTGCGAATAGACGACCCCCTTGGGGTTCCCGGTAGTGCCCGAGGTGTAGCACATGCCACAGGGCGCGTTTTCGTCGACCTCGACACAATTGAAATCGCCGGTCGCCTTGCCGATAAAGGCTTCGTAGTCCTCGTGTCCCTGTTCCACTGGTTTGCCGGTCAGCGGAACCACGATAATGCGCTCGAAGTTGACATCCTTGGCAAACTGCGCCAGCAAAGGCAGCAGTACATCGTCGACGATCAGGAAACGGTCCTTGGCGTGGTTGACGATAAACGCGATGTCGTGCGGAAACAGGCGCAGGTTGAGGTTGTGCATCACTGCGCCTGCCGCCGGTATGCCAAAGTAGCATTCCAGGTGGGCGTAGTGGTTCCACATCAGGGTGGCAACCCGATCGCCGGGCTTGATGCCGGCCGTGACCAGCGCCTCGGCCAGACCCTTGGCCCGGCGGTGGAAGTCGGCGTAGGTATGGCGATGCAGTGACTTGTCAGGCATCCGCGAAACGATTTCCACCTTCGGGTGGTACAGCCTGGCCCGCTCCAGGAAATGATTGAGCGACAGCGGCACTGGCATCATGGTCGATTGCATACGCATGGTTCAACTCCAAAAAATTGTCATTGCAGACCCAACTAAAAACTCAACTAAAAACTCAAAAGTCAGTTCCCCCTACCCGATAGGGTAGAGGTTGACTTCGCGCCCGATGCGGCCGCCACGCGAGGAAACAGCATCGCGTACATGCTCTGCGCCAGCGCATCGACATCCAGACGCCCCTCGGGCCGGTACCACTGCGCCGTCCAGTTGAGGGCACCGAGCACCGTCTGCCGCACCAGCACGGCATCGGATTCGACCAGGCCCAACACCACAGCCTCATTGATCGGCTCCATCCACAAGGCCTCGTAGGCATCGCGCAATGCCAGCACCCGGGACTGGGCGGCGGGCGACAGGCTGCGCCATTCATACAGCAGCACCGTCATCGCGTCGAGTCTCGGGCCCAGCAAAGCCTTCAGATGGCTGCGCACCATCGACAGCAGCCGCTCGGGCAAGCGGGTCTCACCGGCCAGCCCGTCGCGCACCGACTGCATGATGTCGCGAACACCGCCCTCCATCACCGCCACCAGCAATTCCTCTTTGGTGGCGAAGTGATAGAAGAGCGAGCCCGAGGTCATTCCCAGCGCCTCGGCGATATCGCGCACCGAGGTGCGCTCGAAACCGCGACGCCGGAACTGGCCCGCCGCAATGGCCAAAATCGCATCCTTTCGCCCGTTGTCACGCACTTTTGTCATGCCATATACTATATCATCTAACAAGCGTTTGATAGATTTCAGATCGCGGACTCGACACTTCCGGCGCATTCCGCATGGATGAATCAAAGCCATCGCAGCTGTCGACCGTGCCAGATTTAAACCACCTCAAAGGACAGACCCAGACATGCTGACACGCACCATCTTCGGCGAAGAACACGAACTCTTCCGCGACCAGGCCCGTCGCTTCCTGGAGCAGGAAGTCATTCCCCATCACGCCGGCTGGGAAGCTGATGGCATCGTGCCGCGTGAGGTCTGGCGCAAGGCAGGCGCTGCGGGTCTGCTGTGTCCGGCCATCCCCGAAGCCTACGGCGGCGGCGGTGGTATGCGTCTGCACAGCGCCGTGCTGATCGAGGAAGTCGCGCGCGCCGGCACGAGCGGGATCGGCTTCGGACTGCACTCGGACATCGTCGCCCCCTACATCCTGGCCTACGGCACCGAGGAGCAAAAGCTCGCCTGGCTGCCGCGCATGGCCACCGGCGAGGTCATTGGCGCCATTGCCATGACCGAGCCGGGCGCGGGCAGCGACCTGCAAAACGTGCGCACCTGCGCGGTCCGCGACGGCAATGAATGGGTCATCAATGGCCAGAAGACCTTCATCACCAATGGCCAAAACGCCGACCTGGTGATCGTGGTCGCCAAGACCGACCCGACGCAAGGCGCCAAGGGCACCTCACTGCTTCTGGTCGAGACTGGGCGCCCCGGTTTCACGCGCGGGCGCAACCTCGAAAAGATCGGCATGAAGGCGCAGGACACCTCCGAGCTGTTCTTCGACAACGTACGGGTGCCAGCGGGCAACATTCTCGGCGGCGAGGGCAAGGGCTTCTTCCTGCTGATGCAGGAGCTCGCCTGGGAGCGCATGCAGATCGCCATCGGCGCGGTGGCAGGCGCCGAGGCGGCGCTCGAATGGACGCTGGCCTACACCAAGGATCGCAAGGCCTTCGGCCAGCGCGTGATCGACTTCCAGCACAACCGCTTCAAACTTGCCGAGATGAAGACCGAGATCCAGGTCGCACAGGTCTTTGTCGACCGCCTGCTCGGCCTGCTGATGGACGGCCAGCTTGATGCTGCCACCGCCGCGATGGCCAAGTACTGGACCACCGACCTGCACTGCAAAGTGGTTGACCAATGCCTGCAGATGTTCGGCGGCTTTGGCTACATGTGGGAGTACCCGATTGCCCGCGCCTATGCGGATGCACGCGTCGCGCGCATCTACGGCGGCACCAACGAGATCATGAAGGAAATCATCAGCCGCACGCTGTAGAACGCGCCGTCCGCCGTTTTTTCGCCTCCACCGATTCAAAAAAGGAAACCCACCATGACCGATGCATTCATTTACGACGCCGTACGCACGCCGCGCGGCAAGGGCCGCAGCTCAGGTGCTCTGCACGGCACCACGCCCATCAGCCTGGCCATCACGGCGTTGCAGGCGCTGCGCGACCGCAACGCCCTGGACACCGCCTTCGTGGACGACATCATCCTCGGCTGTGTCGAGCCCGCCGGTGAGCAAGGCGCCAACATCGCCCGCGTGGCGGCCATCGCCGCCGGCTATCACGAGTCCGCTCCCGGCGTGCAGATCAACCGCTTCTGCGCCTCCGGGCTCGAAGCCTGCAACATGGCAGCCGCCAAGGTGATGTCGGGCCAGTCGCCCCTGGTCATCGGCGGCGGCGTGGAGAGCATGAGCCGCGTGCCGATGGGCACCAGCGGCGGCGCCTGGGCGGCCGATCCGGCGGTGGCGATTCCGACCTATTTCGTGCCGCAGGGCATTTCGGCCGACCTGATTGCCACCCTGTACGGTCACAGCCGCAAGGACGTGGACAGCTACGCCGTCGAGAGCCAGCGTCGCGCCGCGCAAGCCTGGGCCGAGGCACGCTTCGCCCGCTCGATCGTGCCCGTGAAAGACGTGAACGGCTGCGTCGTGCTCGAGCGCGATGAACACATGCGCGCCGACACCACCCTGGAGTCGGTGGCCAAGCTGGAGCCTGCGTTCAAGGTGCAGGGCGAGAAATACGGCTTCGACGCGGTCGCCCTCCAGCGCTATCCGGAACTCGAGTGCATGACGCACGTGCACCACGCCGGCAACTCGTCGGGCATTGTGGACGGCGCGTCCGCGGTGCTGATCGGCAACGCCGAGGTCGGCAAACGGCTCGGCCTGAAAGCCCGTGCCCGCATCCGCTCGTTCGCATCGATCGGCAGCGAGCCCACCATCATGCTGACCGGCCCCTCCTACTCGGCGGAAAAAGCGCTCAAGCTGGCGGGTATGAAGGCGGCAGACATCGATCTCTACGAGTTGAACGAAGCCTTCGCCTCGGTCGTGCTGCGCTTCATGGAGGTGATGAACGTCCCACACGACAAGATGAACGTCAACGGCGGGGCCATCGCGATGGGGCACCCGCTCGGCGCCACCGGCGCCATGATTCTGGGCACCCTGCTCGACGAACTCGAGCGCCGCAACCTGGCCACCGGCCTGGCCACGCTGTGCGTGGGCGCCGGCATGGGCACGGCCACCATCATCGAGCGCGTCTGACCCGGCTGCCCCCGGGAACGCGCAGGTTTCACCCCATTTATCAGGACTCTCACCATGACGATCGACTACAAGGTGGATGCCGAAGGCATCGCCACCATCACCTGGGCCATGCAGGACGTGCCGATGAACGTCCTCAACGAGCAATCCATCCCCGCGTTCAGCGAGGCCGTGCGCAAGGCCGTGACAGACGCCGCCGTCAAGGGCGTGATCATCGCCTCGGCCAAGCCCGATTTCATCGCAGGCGCCGACCTGAACATGATGCTCGCGATCACCGAGGTGCAAGGCCTGATGGACTTCGTCGCGCGCCTGCACACTTTGCTGCGCGGCATCGAAAAAAGCGGCAAGCCCTTCGTCGCCGCGCTCAACGGCACCACGCTGGGCGGCGGCTATGAGGTCGCGCTGGCCTGCCACCGCCGCATCGCGGCCGACAACCCCAAGGCCCAGATCGGCCTGCCCGAAGTGGCCATCGGCCTGCTGCCGGGGGGCGGCGGCACGCAGCGCCTGCCGCGCCTGATCGGGCTGCGCGGCGCCCTGCCCTTGCTGCTCGAAGGCAAAAAGTTGCCTCCCGAGAAAGCCCTCGAAGCCGGCCTGGTCGATGAGGTCGTGCCGGCCGACCAGTTGCTCGCGCGCGCCAGGCAATGGCTGCTGGCCGAGGGCGTCAAGCATGTCGTCAAGCCGTGGGATCAGAAAGGTTTCAAGCTGCCCGGCGGCGCGGTGCAAAGCCCCGCCGGCTACGAAACCTTCACGGCCGGCAACGCCATGCTGCGCGCCAAGACCTTTGGCAACTACCCTGCGCCAGAGGCCATTCTGAGCGCCGTCTATAACGGCTGTCAGGTGGACATCGACACAGGCTGCAAGGTCGAAGGGCGGGAATTCGTCAAGCTCGCGACCGGCAAGGTCTCGAAGAACATGATCCGCTCGCTGTTCTTCGGCATCGGCGACGCGAACAAGCTCGCCTCGCGCCCCAAGGATGTGCCCAAAGCCAGCTACCGCAAGGTCGGCGTCCTGGGCGCGGGCATGATGGGCGCGGGCATTGCCTATGCGTGCGCCGAAGTCGGCATGCAGGTGGTGCTGCTCGACTCCAGCCTCGAGGCCGCGAACAAAGGTAAAGGCTACAGTGAAGCGCTGTGGGGCAAACGCGTGGCCGCCAAGCGCATGGGCGAGGCCGAGCGCGACGCCAAGCTCGCGCTGATCCAGCCCACGACCGATTTTGCGGCGCTTGACGGTTGCGACATCGTGATCGAAGCCGTGTTCGAAGACCGCGCCATCAAGGCAGATGTCACGCGCAAAGCCGAAGCCCAGCTTGCGCCCGGCGCCGTCTTTGCATCCAACACCAGCACCTTGCCCATCACCGGCCTGGCCGAAGCCTCGGCGCGCCCGGCGAACTTCATCGGCCTGCACTTCTTCTCGCCCGTGGACAAAATGCCGCTGGTCGAGATCATCCGCGGCAAGGCGACGAGCGACGAGTGCCTCGCGCGTGCCATGGACTTCGTCAAGGCCATCCGCAAGACGCCCATCGTCGTCAACGACAGCCGCGGTTTTTACACCAGCCGCGTGTTTTCGACCTACGTCGGCGAAGGCCTGGCGTTGCTTGCCGAAGGTGTGGCGCCGGCGCTGATCGAAAACGCCGGCCGCATGTGCGGCATGCCCCTTGGGCCGCTCGCGCTGGCCGACGAGGTATCGCTCGAACTCATGGCGCGCATCCGCAAACAGACCGCCGCCGATCTCGGCGCGGCCTACCAGCGCAGCGCCATCGACGATGTCTGCGACCGCATGGTGGACAAGCTCGGGCGCCTGGGCAAGAAAATCGGCAAGGGCTTTTACGACTATCCGCAAGGCGCGCCCAAACACCTCTGGAGCGGCCTCGCACAGGAGTTTGCGCAGGCGGCAACGCAGCCCAGCGTGGAAGACGTCAAGCAACGCCTGATGTTCATCCAGTCCGTCGAGACCGCGCGCTGCCTCGAAGAAAAGGTGCTGCTCGCGCCCGTCGATGCCGACGTGGGTGCCATTTTGGGCTGGGGTTTCCCGCCCTGCCTCGGTGGCCCGATCGGCCAGATCGACACCGTGGGCGTGGCCGAATTCGTCCAGACCTGCGAAGCCCTGGCGCAGCGCGTCGGCCCGCGTTTCGCCCCACCCCAGCTGCTGCGCGACATGGCCCAGCGCGGTGCCGCCTTCTATCCCCGTTGAGCGAGGGATAGCCCCCATGCCCGCCATTCAGAGCCAGGTTGACCCGCAGTCGGAGAGTTTCTTGCGCGAGCGCGAGCAGATGCTCGCCTTGATCGACAGCTTTCGCACGCTGGAAGACCGCGTGCGCAACACCTCCAACAGCCAGGAAGCGAAGTTCCGCGCGCGCAAGCAGCTGCTGCCGCGTGAGCGCATCGCGCTGCTGCTCGACCGCGGCTCTGAATGGCTGGAGTTTTCCACGCTCGCGGGCCTGCGCATGCACGACGACGATGGTGACAAAAACGTGCTCGGCGGCGGCATCATCACCGGCGTCGGCACGGTGTCGGGCGTGCGCTGCGTGGTGATCGCGTCCGACAGTGCGATCAAGGGCGGCACCATCACGCCCATGGGCATGCGCAAGAGCCTGCGTGCCGAAGCCATCGCGATGGAAAACAAGCTGCCCGTGATCCGCCTCGTCGAGTCGGGCGGCGCCAACCTCATGCACGTGGGCGAGGTCTTCATCGAAGGCGGGCGTGGCTTTGCCAACCAGGCGCGGCTGTCGGCCAAGGGCATTCCGCAGATCTGCGTGATGCACGGGCATTCGACGGCCGGCGGCGCCTACCTGCCCGGCATGTCCGACTACGTGATCATGGTGCGCGGCCGTGCCAAGGCGTTTCTCGCAGGCCCGCCGCTGCTCAAGGCCGCGACGGGCGAAATCGCCACCGACGAGGAACTGGGCGGTGCCGAAATGCACTGCACCACCTCGGGCGTGGCCGAATACCTGGCCGAAGACGACGCCGACGGCATCCGCATTGCGCGCGACATCGTGGCGCGTCTGCCCTGGAACGACAAGCTGCCGCTGCGCCCCTCCAGGACCTGGAAGGAGCCGCGCTATGCCATCGACGAGATCGTGGGCACCGTGCCCGTCGATTTTCGCCACCCCTACGACATGCGCGAGGTGCTCGCACGCATCATCGACGACTCCGACTTCCTCGAGTTCAAGGCCCTGTACGGCAGCGCCACGGTGTGCGGCATGGGCGCCATCGAAGGGCAGCCCTGCGGCTTTCTGGGCAACAACGGTCCGATCGATCCGCAGGGCGCGACCAAGGCCGCGCAATTCATCCAGCTGTGCAGCCAGTCGGGCACGCCGCTCGTCTTTTTGCAGAACACCACGGGCTTTCTCGTGGGCAAGGACGTGGAGCAGGTCGGCATCATCAAGCACGGCGCGAAGATGATCCAGGCCGTCACCAACGCCACCGTGCCGCGCATCACGCTGATGATCGGCGCCTCTTTCGGCGCCGGCAACTATGGCATGTGCGGCCGCGCCTACGACCCCCGTTTTGTCTTTGCCTGGCCCAACTCGCGCGTGGCCGTGATGGGTGGCGAGCAAGCTGCGACGGTGATGCGCATCGTCACCGAAGAAAAATTTGCCCGCACGGGCAAGACGCCGCCGACCGACGCCATGCAAGCCATGCGCGCGGAAATCCTGCAGCGCTTCGACATGGAATCGCACGCCTTCTTCGCCACGGCGCGTCTCTGGGACGACGGCATCATCGACCCGCGCGACACCCGCCGCGTGCTCGCCACCACCCTGGCCGTGTGCCGCGACGCAGAAGCCCGTCAACTGAACCCCAACACCTTCGGTGTCGGCCGGATGTGAGAAAGCCCATGCGTTTCACCAAGATCCTGATCGCCAACCGTGGCGAAATCGCCTGCCGCGTGATCCGCACGGCCAAAGCCCTGGGCTACCGCACCGTGGCCGTTCATAGCGAGGCCGACGCCCAGGCCCTGCACGCCGCCCTGGCCGATGAGGCCGTGTGCATAGGCCCGCCGCCCGTGCGCGAGAGCTACCTGAACACCCAGGCGCTGCTGCGCGCTGCGGCCAGCACAGGGGCCGATGCCGTGCACCCGGGCTATGGCTTTCTGTCCGAAAACGAAGCCTTCGCGCAAGCCTGCCAGGACGCCGGGCTGGTCTTCATCGGGCCAGACCCCGAGGCCATCCTGCACATGGGCAACAAAGCCGGCGCCAAGCGCCTGATGCTCGCTGCGGGCGTGCCCTGCGTGCCCGGCTACCAGGGCGCCGACCAGTCCGACGCCACGCTGATCGCGCAAGCACGCGAAATTGGCTTTCCCATCATGGTCAAGGCCGCAGCCGGCGGCGGCGGTCGTGGCATGCGCCTCGTCGCCAAGCCCGAAGACCTGCCCAACGCACTCGCCAGCGCACGCTCCGAAGCCCAAAACGCCTTCGGCAGCGACGAGCTGATCCTCGAGCGCGCCGTGATCGAGCCGCGCCACGTCGAAGTCCAGGTGTTCGGCGACCGGCACGGCAACATCATCCACCTCGGCGAGCGCGACTGCTCGATCCAGCGCCGCCACCAGAAAGTGTTCGAAGAAGCGCCCTCGCCCGCCGTCTCGCCCGAGCTGCGCGCGCGCATGGGCGCCGCCGCCGTGGCCGCGGCCCGCGCCGTGAACTACGTGGGCGCAGGCACGGTGGAGTTTCTGCTCGACCGCGACGGCAAGTTCTACTTCCTCGAAATGAACACGCGCCTGCAGGTCGAGCACCCCGTGACCGAATGCATCACCGGTCTGGACCTCGTCGCCTGGCAGATTGCCGTGGCGCGCGGCGAGGCGCTGCCGCTGACGCAGGAACAGGTGCAGCTCGCGGGCCACGCGATCGAAGTGCGCCTGTACGCCGAAGACCCGTACGCCGACTTTCTGCCGCAAAGCGGCGACGTGCTCGTGTGGCAGGCGCCCAGCGGGCCCGGCGTGCGCGTGGACCATGGCCTGATCGCAGGCCAGGCCGTGAGCCCGCACTACGACCCGATGATCGCCAAGATCATCACCTGCGGCGCGACGCGCGAAGAAGCGCGCCGGCGCTTGATCGGCGCGCTGCAAAACACGCAGTTGCTGGGGCTGGCGAACAACCGCTCCTTCCTCGAAGCCGTGGCCGGGCATCCGGTGTTCGCCGCAGGCAAGGCCACCACGGCCTTCATCGCGCAGAACTTCGACGCTGCGCAGTGGGTGCGTCCACAGCCCGACTCGCTCGCGCTCGCACTTGCGGGCGTGCTCTGGTTCGATGCCACCACGCCCGCAGGCGCGCGCCCGTGGCGCACCACGGGGCCGGCGCGCTGGCCCATGACGCTGGGCGAAAACGGGCACCGCCACCTCATCTTCGTCACCGCGCTGGACAGGCACGACTACCGCATCGAATGGGGTGCGCAGGTGCACCAGATCCGGGTGCTCGAACGCAGCGGCGCGAAGCTCAGCCTGCTCGCCGACGGCGTGCGCCAGCAGGCCCTTGCGGTGTTCCACAACGGCTCCTTGCATCTGGAATTCAAGACGCTGAGCGCCTGTTTCGAAGACCTGACCTACGCGCCACCCGCCGGCGCCGAAGGCAGCGCCGAGGCGCGCATCGTTGCGCCCATGAACGGCAAGGTGCTGGGCGTGTTCGTGCAGCCCGGCGAGCGCGTCGAAAAGGGCCAGCGCGTGGCCGTGCTCGAAGCCATGAAGATGGAACACCAACTGCTCGCGCGCCGCGACGGCATGATCGATCAGGTGTTCGTGCGCGTGGGCGACCAGGTACCGTCCAAGGCCGTGCTGGTGTCGCTGGTGCAAGAAGAAAGCGCTTGATCGGCCGCCCGCCCCGCTCGCACACCCCTCACCACCGAAGCGAAGATCACAGGAGCCCCCCCATGTCCACCACCGCCCAGGGAGCTAGTCCTTTTTACACGGCCGAGCACGCGGCTTTTCGTGACCTCATGCGCCGCTTCGTTACAAAGGAAATCACGCCCTTCGTCGATGAATGGGACGACGTGGGCAGCTTTCCGCGCGAGCTCTATCGCAAGGCCGCCGAAGTCGGCCTGCTGGGCCTGGGCTTTCCCGAGGCCTATGGCGGCAACGACGGCGACCTGTTCATGACCATCATCGCCTCGCAAGAACTCGCGCGCTGCGGCGCGGGCGGCGTGCTGGCCAGCCTGCTGTCGCACACCATAGGCTGCCCGCCCATCGTCAACGTGGGCAGCGAGGCGCTCAAGCAGCGCGTGCTGCCGCCCGTGCTGCGCGGCGAAAAGATCAGCGCGCTGGGCATCACCGAGCCCTCGGGCGGCTCGGACGTGGCCAATCTCAAAACCACGGCGCGGCGCGAGGGCGAGCACTACGTCGTCAACGGCTCCAAGACCTTCATCACCTCGGGCATACGCGCGGACTTTTACACCGTGGCCGTGCGCACCGGCGGCCCCGGACCCGGCGGCGTCTCGCTGCTGCTGGTTGAAAAAGGCACGCCCGGCTTCACGCAAACGCCGCTGAAAAAAATGGGCTGGTGGTGCTCGGACACCGCCGCGCTGTACTTCGACAACTGCCGCGTGCCCGTGACAAACCTGGTCGGCCAGGAAAACCAGGGTTTCAAGGCCATCATGAAGAACTTCAACCGCGAGCGCATCTTCCTCGCTGCGGGCAGCAACGGTTTTGCGCGCGTGTGCCTCGACGAGGCGCTCGCCTGGGCCAAGCAGCGCGAGATGTTCGGCGGCAAGCTCATCGACATGCAGGTCACGCGCCACAAGCTCGCCGACATGGCCATGCGCATCGAGGCCACGCAGGCCATGCTCGAGCTGCTGGCCTGGCGCGTCGAACAGGGCGAGCATCCCGTGGGTGAAATTTGTCTGCTCAAGAACCAGGCCACGCAGACCATGGCTTTTTGCGCCAGCGAGGCCGTGCAGATCCACGGCGGCGCCGGCTTCATCCGCGGTGTCACCGTCGAGCGCATCTACCGCGAGGTCAAGGTCAACGCGATCGGCGGCGGCGCCGAAGAAGTCATGCGCGACCTGGCCTCGCGCCAGCTCGGTTTCCATGCATGAAATCGGTCTCCAGTGCACGAATTTCCTGCATAAGCAGCTGCATATAAGGTAGCAACAGGTTTACCCAAGATGCCCTCCACCCTTGCCACCGCAGCCGCTACCGGCGCCATGCCGCAAGACCTGCACCGTGCCCTGCGCGAGGCATTGCAGACGGCGCCTGGCATAGACGGCAGCGGCGGCTTTCCACGCGACTGGTGGGCCCACCTGGGCCGCGGCGGCATGCTGGGGCTGGGGTTTTCGGCCGATGGGCGCCCTCCTGTGGCCGACGCCGTGCAGGTCAGTGCGCTCGCGGGGCAAATCACGCACGCCACGGGCAGCCTGGGGCTGGGCATGGCCTGGATGATGCAACAGATGCTCGGGCGCTACGTGCTCGGCCCGCTCTTGCAGCAAGGCGCATCGGGCACATTGAGCGCATCGCACGCACTGCTCACACAGCTGCTGGCGTCCATGGCTGCGGGTGAATGCCTGCTCGCGCTCGCCATTTCCGAGCCCGGCGTGGGCGCACAGCCCAAGCACTTGCGCACACGCGCCGTGCTGGACCGTGATGGCGAGCACTGGATACTGGACGGCCACAAGGCCTTCGTCAGCAATGGCCCTGCCGCCGATGCCATCATCGTGCTCGCCGTGAGCGCCGAGCACGAGGGGCACAAGCGCTTCGACGCCTTCTTGCTCGACACCCAAACGCCCGGCCTCGCGCGCGAAGCGAACGCGGGCGTGCAAGGTCTGGCGCCGCTGGGGCATTGCGACCTGTTACTCGCATCTTGCCGTGCTTCTGCGAGCCGGCGTATAGGCGCGCCTGGGCAAGCCTTTGAAACCATCGCACGACCCGTGCGTGCCGTCGAGGACGCGCTGCTGCTCGGCCCGCTGCTCGGCGCCATGCAATGCGAACTCGAAGCGCTGGCGCGTGCGCTCGGCATGGCGGCCGCAACGTCGGGCGATACCAGCGTCTCCAATACAGCCGCCACCGACGCCGTGCGCGAACTCGGTGCGCTGCAGCTCGAATGGCAGGCGCTGCATGCCGTGCGCGACGCCGTCGCCCGCCAGCTCGAAACGCAGGGCTACGAGGAAGCGCTGGCCTACTCCACCGTAGGCGCGCGCCGCCTGCTCGAACGCTGGCAGACCGCGTATGAAAGGGCCTGCGAAGCGGCGTCGCAAGCCGTGTCTCTCGCACCGCTCTTTGCCGAAAACAGCGCACAAGCCGGCGCAGCGCCGCTTTCTCTCGCCCGTGATCTGCGTCTGGTGCTGGGCATCGCGCGCGGCGTCGCGCAATCTCGTCAACGCCAAACGGGGCAGCAGTTGCTCCACTCCATCTCCTCATGAAAACAGAGCATTCCGACCATTTCGCATCCATAGACCGCGTCGCCCAGAGCTTCGCTGCCGCCAACTACATCGCGAGCCCCGCGATCGCCACCTCGGTCTATCTGGGCTTTCAGCTCGAAAAGCCCATCCTGATCGAAGGCCCGGCCGGCGTGGGCAAGACCGAGCTCGCCAAGAGCATGGCCGAAGTCCTCGACGTGCCGCTGATCCGCATGCAGTGCTACGAAGGCCTGGACGAATCCAAGGCGCTGTACGAATGGAAATACGGCAAGCAGCTGCTCTACACCCAACTGCTCAAGGACAAGCTCGGCGAGATGATGCAGGGCGCCCAGGGCCTGGCCGAATCCATGGACAGGCTGCACGCGCACGACGACCTGTTTTTCAGCGAACATTTTCTGGAGCCGCGCCCGCTGTACCAAGCCCTGCACCAAGAAAAAGGCTGCGTGCTGCTGATCGACGAAATCGACAAGTCCGACCCCGAGTTCGAGGCCTTCCTGCTCGAAGTGCTGTCGGACTTCCAGGTCTCGGTACCCGAACTCGGCACCATCAAGGCCAAGGTCAAGCCCATCGTCTTCCTGACCAGCAACAACACGCGCGAGATGAGCGATGCGCTCAAACGCCGCTGCCTGCACCTGCACATCAGCTTCCCCGAGCCGGCGCTCGAGCGCCGCATCCTCGAGCGGCGCGTGCCGGGCCTGTCCGGCACGCTCAACCGCGAGCTGGTCGCCTTCATCCAGGCGGTGCGCCAGCTCGATCTCAAAAAGCTCCCCTCGGTCAGCGAAACCATAGACTGGGCCAAGACGCTGCTGCTGCTCAATGCCGAACACCTGAGCCTGGACCTGGTGCGCGACACGCTCAACGTGTTCCTGAAGTTCGAGCAGGACATTGCCACGGCGAATGAGCAGATGGGGAATCTGTTGCAACAAGCCCGCAAGGACGCGGAGCTGTCCCATGCAAGCCACGCTTGAAGACTTTTTCAAGGCGCTGCGCGGCAGCGACCTCGAAGTGCACCTGAACGCGCAGGTCGATGCGGCGCGCGCCGTCGAGCTCGTCGGCTGGAGCGACCGCACGCTGCTGAAAAACGCGCTCGGCACCACGCTGGCCAAGACCACGGCAGACCGCGTGCTGTTCGACGAGACCTTCGACCGCTTCTTTCGCTGCGATGCGTTCCAAAAACCGACGGGCAGCGCATCCGGCGCAGGCCAAGCCGTCCCGCAAGGCGCGGATCAAAGCAACCCTGACCAGCCCAAGGACGAACCACCCCAAACGGGCTCGGGAAGCCCCGGCGGCTGCCAGGGCAGCGGCGGGCAGGCGCTGTCGCAGCTGCTGCTCTCGGGCGACTCGGCGGCACTCGCCAAGCGCATGCAGGAGGCCGCGCGCGAAGTCGGCCTGACCGACATCTGGTTCTTCACGCAAAAAGGCTACTACACGCAAAAAATCCAGCAGGCCATGGGGCTGGAGCTGCTCGACCGCGAAATCGCCGACGCCAAGCGCCAGACCATGGTGCCCGAGCGCGCCAAAGAGCTCGAACTTGCGCGCAAGCGCCTGTTCAACGAGGTGCGCAACTTCGTCGAGCGCAAGCTCGCGCTCTACGGCACCGCGCCCACGCGCCAGCTGCACGACGATTTTCTGCAGACGCAAAAGCTCTCGAACATCGAAAAACGCGACTTCGAGCGCATGCACATCATCGTGCGCAAAATGGCCAAGCGCCTGGCCGAGCGCCACGCGCGGCGCAAAAAGCAGCGCGTGCGCGGCCAGCTCGACTTCCGCAAGACGCTGCGCAAAAACGCGGCCTACGGCGGCATCCTTTTCGAGACCTTCTGGCGCACCAAGGTGGTGGATAGACCGCGCGTGATCGCCATCTGCGACGTGAGCGGCTCGGTACGCCAGTACGCGCGCTTTTTGCTCTTGTTCCTATACAGCCTGGACGAGCAATTGAGCGGCGTGCACAGCTATGCGTTCACCAACCATCTGGTCGATGTCAGCGACACCTTCACGCAGTTGCCGGTCGAGCAGGCCGTGGACAAGGTCATCCAGGCCGTGGGCGGCTCGGGCACTGACTATGGCCAGACCTTGCTCGACATCGAAGAGCAACTGCTCGACCAGATCGACCGCCGCACCACCATCCTGTTCCTCGGCGACGCGCGCAACAACCGCGGCGAGGCGCACACCGAGGTCATGCGCCTGCTCTACGAGCGCGCGCGCCGCGTGATCTGGCTCAACCCCGAGCCCACCTCGTTCTGGGGCCTGGGCGATTCGGAGATGAAGCGCTACGCGCCCTATTGCCACATCGCGCGAGAGTGCAACTCGCTCGTGCAGCTCGAAGGCACGCTCGACGCGCTGCTGCGCACGCACGCGGCCAGCGCCTGAGACGCATCCCCACGCAACCCCGTTTTTCACAGAGGAGAATTTCTTGAGTACCCCCGCCTGCCCGCAAGATCGCATCACCGCCTGGAAGCAAAAGTGGAACGAGAGCCCGTTCCTCAAAGCCCAGGGCCTCGAAGTCAAAGAAACCGGCGTGGGCCGCGTCACCGTGCGCCTGCCGCAAGTGCAGCCGACCCAGCTCGGCGGCGGCGGCACCGACAACGAGCTCAACAGCGGTGTGCTCAATGGCGGCGTCATTTCCTACATGTTCGACGGCGCGCTCGGCTGGGCCATCATGTCGGCGCTCATGGACCTTCCCGAAGCGAAAGAAATCAACCCCACCGACCTGCGCCAGTTCACCATCAATCTCGACATCACCTTCCTCGACGCCGCTATGGGCTCGCACTTCGAGGCGCATGGCCGCATCGTGCGCGTGAGCAAGTCCACCGCCTTTGCCGAGGGCGACTTCGTCGATGCCAACGGCAAGGTCTGCGCGACGGCCAAAGGCATCTGGCGCGTCTTCTGGCCGCGCAACAAGATTGTCGCAGCCCGTTGATACCAGACGGCCGCCAGCCCCTGTCCCACCACTTCACCCAACCCACCGGAGACAAACATGACCAAGACCACCCTGCGCATAGGCAGTGCCTCGGGCTTCTGGGGCGACACAGAATTCGCCGCCGCCCAATTGGTGCAGCAAGGCAACATCGATGTCCTGGTGTTCGACTATCTGGCCGAGATCACCATGTCGCTGCTCAGCCGCGCCAAGGCCAAAGACCCGGCGCAGGGCTACGCACCGGATTTCGTGGCCACCCTCCAGCCCCTGATGAAGGAGCTGAAGTCGCGCGGCATCAAGGTCATTGCCAACGCGGGCGGCGTCAACCCGTCCGCCTGCCGCGCCGCGCTGGTTGCGGCGGCCCAGGCCGAGGGCGTCGACCTGGCGATCGCCGCCGTGCTGGGCGACGACCTGATGCCGCAGGTGGAGGCACTGCGGGCCGCCGGCACCCAGGAAATGTTCTCCGGTGCGCCGTTCCCGCAGAAGGTGATGAGCGCCAACGCCTATCTGGGCGCCTTCCCGATTGCGGCTGCGCTGCAAGCCGGCGCCGACATCGTCGTCACCGGACGCTGTGTCGACAGCGCGGTGACGCTGGCGCCGCTGATCCATGCCTTTGGCTGGACCGCCGACGAATACGACCGCCTGGCGCTTGGCAGCCTGGCCGGACACCTGATCGAGTGCGGCACGCAGGCCACCGGCGGCAACTACACCGACTGGGACACGGTGCCGGGCTGGGACGACATGGGCTTTCCGATCGCCGAGTGCCGCGCCGACGGCAGCTTCATCATCACCAAGCCCGAAGGCACCGGCGGGCTGGTCTGCCCCTCGACCGTGGGCGAGCAGATGCTCTACGAGATCGGCGACCCGCGCGCCTACATCCTGCCCGACGTGGTGTGCGACTTCACCGGCGTAACGCTCACGCAGATCGGCCCCGACCGCGTCGAAGTCAAGGGCGCGCGCGGCCGCGCACCGACCGACCAGGCCAAGGTCAGCGTCACCTACGCCGACGGCTTTCGCGCCATGAGCCTGTTCATGATCGGCGGCATCGATGCCGGCGCCAAGGCGCAGCGCGTCGGCGCGGCCATGCTGGCGCGCATGCGCCGCCACTATGCGCAGCGCGGCTGGCCCGACTTCACAGAAACCTGTGTCGAAGCCATCGGCGCCGAAGACACCTACGGCCCGCATGCACGGCCTGATGCGCGTGAAGTCATGCTCAAGGTCGGTGTGCGCCACCCACTCAAGGACGCGCTCGAACTGTTTTCGCGCGAAGTGGCGCCGCTGGCCCTGATGTCGGCCCCGGCCATCACCGGCTTCACGGGCGGCAGGCCCAAGGTGCAGCCGGTGGTGCGCTTGTTCTCCTGCCTCGTTCCCAAGAAACAGGTGGCCGCGAGCATCGACATGGGCGGCCAGGCCGTCGCGCCGCCGCCGTGGCACGGCCAGCCCTTCGATCCGGCGGCCCTGCCCCCGGTCGGCGGCCCCCTGCCCCCCGCAGACGCCTTTGCGCGTGGCACCCGCACCGTGCCGCTGGTGCGGCTGGCGTGGGGACGCAGTGGCGACAAGGGCGACGCCGCCAACATCGGCATCCTGGCGCGCAAGCCCGACTACCTGCCCTTCATCCGCGCCGCACTGACGGAACAGGCGGTGGCGGCCTGGTTTGCCCACCTCGTCAAGGGCAGCGTGCAACGCTTTGACCTGCCCGGCACGCACGCGCTGAACTTTCTGATGCACGAAGCCCTGGGCGGCGGCGGCATCGCTTCGGTCCGAATGGACTCGCAAGGCAAAGCGTTTGCGCAGATGCTGCTCGATTTTCCGGTACCCATCCCGGCCGACATGGCACTTTGACAGACCCCACGACCCAACAACACGGAGACCAACACCATGACCACTTCCTCTACCCCCACCGGCAACAACACCGCCGCCGCTCTGCGCGCGCGCATCCGCGACGTGCAGGAAGCCGCGCGCGGCGTCACCGCGCTGTACCCACGCAGCTACATCCTCCAGTGCATCAAGGAAGACCGCTTCCCTGACGAACTGTGGCAAAAGCTGGGCGAGTTCGGCCTGCTCGGCCTGTCGATCCCCGAAGAATACGGCGGCTCCGGCGGCGGCGTGCTGGAGATCACCGCGCTCAACGAGGCGCTCGCGCTGGCCGGCGTGCCCACGCTGTTTCTGGTCGTCACCGGACTGGCCCGGGTGCCGATCGCGCGCCATGGCACGCCCGAGCAGATCCGCAAGTTCGTCACGCCGACCTGCACCGGCGAGACGAAGATGTGTTTTGCCATCACCGAACCGAATGCCGGCACCAACAGCTTCGCGATGAGCACACTGGCCACGCCTGACGGCGACGGCTGGGTGCTGAACGGCCAGAAGGTGTTCATCTCCGGGGCACGCGATGCCGACCACATGCTCGTGGTGGCGCGCACCACACGCGCCGCCGAGGTCAAAAACCGCACCGAAGGCATGTCGCTGTTCGTGCTGGACATGAAGACGCCCGGCATCCAGCTGACGCAACTCAACATCCAAGTCGAGACCGCCGAGCGCCAGTACATGGTGTTCTTCGACAACGTCAAGCTGCCCGCCGACGCGCTGATCGGCGAGGCCGGCAAGGGCGCCAAGCTGATGTTCGAGGGCCTGAACTCCGAGCGCCTCCTGGCCGCTGGCGCCGCCATCGGCCTGGGTGACTATGCGCTGGCCAAGGCGGTGGCCTATGCGAAGGATCGCAAGCCCTTCGGCAAGCCGATCGGCTCGTATCAGGCGCTGCAGCACCGCATGGCGCAGGCCAAGGCCCAGATCGAGGCGGCGCGCCTGATGACCTACAACGCCGCCGAACGCTTCGACGCTGGCGAAGATGCCGGCGCGCACGCCAACATGGCCAAGCTGCTGGGCTCGCAGGCTGCCGTGGCCGCCGTCGAGGCTGCGCTGCAAACCCACGGCGGTTACGGTTTTGACCGCGACTACGACATCGTGACGCTTTGGCCGATGGTGCGTCTGCTGGAGATCGCGCCGATCAACAACGAAATGCTGCTCAACTACATCGGCGAACACGTGCTGGGTTTGCCAAAGTCGTATTGAACCTGGAAACCCCAGTTGACCGGATGAACGCCATCCCCGGCATCAGGCTCCCGAACCGGGACTCGCGGCACTGCGGCTGTCGGTCGCAATTTTCAGAAATTCACGTGTTTGTGCACCGCTGCTATTGGCAGGTGCAGCCACCTGCTCTCTGAACATGTGCTCCACTCGCTCCCGACCCGCTTCCGCAGCGGCCAAGCGACCGCGAGGCCGACCGCGCAAGACACCAGACCAGCGCGACGACGGCAACCGCCGACAAGACCTCATCCAGGCCGCGGCGAATTTGTTTCGGCGTCATGGCTTCAACGGTACAAGCACACGTCACATCGCCTCTGCCGCCGGCATGCATTCCGGGTCGCTCTTTTGTCACTTCAAGAGCAAGGAGGCGCTGTTGTACGAGGTGATGCAGAAAGGCATGCGCAGCGCTCTGGCGCGCCAGACGATTGTCCTGCGTGGGAAACACGACTCTGCGGCCACGCTGCGGCAGCTGATCCGTTTGCATTTCGAAACGCTACTGGAATCGAACAGCGACTTCATGTGGGCAGTACTCTACGAGTCGCGCGCACTCAACACTCGGCAGCTCCGTCTCATCGAAGAGCTTCAAGGCAACTACGAAGCAGCATGGACGCCCGTGCTCCATGAACTCGCATCAACCGGCTGTCTGCGGGCCGAGGTACCCTTGGCGCGCCATTTGATCTTCGGCTCACTGAACTGGTCATTACAGTGGTTCGACGCAAAGAATGGAGCTTCGCTGGATGACCTGACCGACGCGATGGTGGCGCTGGTGATGCACGACACGTCGCGATAGCATATGGCGACTGACGAACCTGACACAGTTTGACTCGACCTGCCTGCTGCCAGTTTGCAACTTACCCTGGGTTGTCGGATTCTCATGGCCACAGCTTTTTGTAGTTGCCCAGTATTTTTACTGCCCGTCTGCTCCCACCGAAACAAGATAGCCAACAGAGGAGTCAGGCTCGATTCCTAGACACCCCCCTCGGAGGGCATTTGCGGGCCGACCGCTTACTTGTTGTAGTCGGCAACCACCTTCCACTTGCCATCGACAATTTGCGACAGGCGCGACGCATCGCTGCCAAGCCGCTTGGTCGGTGAAAAGATCATCTGCGGGCCGCCAAAGATGTCAGGCGGGAAGGTCATCGCATCCATCGCCTTGATGAAGCTGTCGGTCGTCAGATTCTGGCCAGCTTTTTGAGCCGCCTTGCCAAAGATGTCAATGGTGTTGTAACCATAGACCGAGAACACCCCCGGGTCTTCGTTGAACTTGGTCTTGTATTTGTTGGCCCAGAAGCGGATCGGCTGCGAATCGTCGTCCAGATAAGGGTTTTGCACCGTCATGGTCGCGTACAGCCCGTCCATGGCTTTGCCGCCGAGTTTGTGGATCAGGTCGGCGTAGGTCGCCGTGGAACCGATAAACGTTGGGTTGTAGCCAAGCTTACGAGCCGTCGCAATGCCGCCAATGGTTTCACGAATGACGGTGCCCAGCACCACCAGATCACATTCGGATGCCTTGAGCTTGGCGACCTGCGACGAAAAATCCGTGGCGCCGCGCTTGAACGTGGTCTTCTCGACCATGGTCATGCCAATGGCTTTGAGGCCTTCGTCCGCGCCGCGCTGCACTTCCAGTCCGTACTCATCGTCCTGGTACATCGAGCAAACTTTTTTGGCATTCTTCTCCTTGACGAGCCTGGGCAGGGAGAGTCTCATCCCGTCGTAGTAAGAGGCCAATTGGGAGTACTTGAGTCTGTGAAACGGCTCATACATTTCACGGGCCGCAGTCAAGGGAAAGAAGTTGATCACGTTTTTGTCAAACTGCACCGGCATGGCGGCCAGGTTTTGCGCCGTTCCGATATGGCCCATCATCATGAAAATTTTGTCTTGGTTGACCAGCTTCTGCGCGGCCAGCACGGCTTTTTTGGGGTCATAAGCCGAGTCTTCCACAATGAGTTTGAGCTTGCGGCCATTGATGCCACCCTGCTCATTGATTTCATCCACCCGCAGCATCATGCCAAGACGGGCCTGCTTTCCAGCACTCGCCAGCGGACCCGAGAGATCCTGAATCGAGCCCAGGGTGATCTCGGTCTTGCTGACGCCCTGACTTTGGGCCTGGGCAAGTGTCGCCGACAAACCAGTGGCCAGTGCCAGGGCGGCAAGCGTCATTGTCGATTTAGGTTTCATCACTTATCTCCATAAAAATCAAAAAATTACCGGTACATCGCCTCAATTTGGCAAGCGTACTTCTTTTCCACCAACTTGCGTTTTAGCTTCATCGTCGGAGTCAGTTCTTCGTCTTCTGCCGTCAGTTGCGTGTCGAGCAGGAAAAACTTCTTGATCTGTTCTACTCTGGCAAATTTCTTGTTGACCCGTTCAATCTCGGACTGGATTAATCCCAGTACTTCGGTGGTGCGCGTCAAGCTGGCGTAATTGCTGAAGGGTATGTCCCCATCCTGGGCAAACTTTTCGACGTTTTCCTGATCGATCATGATGATGGCTGTCAGGTAGGGGCGCTTGTCGCCAATGATCACGGCATCGGTGATGTAGGGCGAAAACTTCAGCTCGTTTTCGAGCTCGCTCGGCGTGACGTTTTTGCCGCCGGCCGTGATGATGATGTCTTTCATCCGGTCGGTGATGCGGAAAAATCCGTCTTCGTCCATGAGGCCGACGTCGCCGGTGTGCAGCCAGCCCTCAGCGTCAATTGCCTCGGCGGTTTTTTCGGGCTGGTTCAGGTAACCCATGAACACATTGGTGCCACGCACGAGGATTTCCCCGGTGGTGGGGTCTAGTTTGACTTCGTTGTAACTGGCCGCCGGGCCGATGGAGCCGGGTTTGATGCGGCTGGCCGGCACGCCGGTCGAGGCGCCGCCGGTTTCCGTCATGCCCCAGACCTCCAGCATGGGCACGCCCAGCGCCATGTACCACTTGACCAGTTCGGGCGAGATCGGGGCGGCACCGGTCACGCAAAAGCGCGCGCGGTGTATGCCTATCAGCTTGCGCGCATTGTCCAGCGCGATCCAGCTGGCGATCATGAACTGCAGTTTGAGCCAACGGCTGATCGGCTGACCCGCCATGACCTTGTCGGCGATCCGGCTGCCCACGCCGATGCTCCAAGCGTAGGCGGCCTGCTGCAGCCGGCTGGATTCTTTCAGGGCGATCATCACACCGGAGTAGAACTTTTCCCAGACGCGGGGCACCGCCAGAAATACGGTCGGTGCGATCTCGCGCACGTTTTCTGGAATGGTCTCGGGGTTTTCGACAAAGTTGAGTTTGGCGCCCGTATAGAGCGCAAGGTATTCCCCTCCCATGCGCTCAGCAATATGGCACAGAGGCAGAAAACACATGCGCTCATCGTGCTCGTCCTGCGCCATCAGCGTGTTGAAGCCGCGCGCCGTGAACACCAAGCCCTTGTGGCTGTGCATGGCACCCTTGGGCTTGCCGGTGGTGCCCGAGGTGTAGACCAGGATGGCCAGGTCCTCGGGCCGGCAGGCCCGGCCGCGCGCCTCGACCGCGCCCGGATGCTGGGCGAGGTACCCGCGCCCGAGCTCGCGCAGATCGGCGAGACTGATGACATCGGGCTCGTCCAGATCGCGCAGGCCTTCCATGTCAAACACCACGATCTTGCGCAGGCCGGCAAGCGCGCTGCGCACTTCGAGGGCCTTGTCGAGCTGTTCATCATCCTCGACAAACAGTATGGCGGTTCGGGAGTCTTCGCAGAGGTAATGCACCTGCGACGCAGCGTCGGTGGGGTAAATGCCGTTGGCCACGCCGCCGCAGCTCAGCACGGCCAGATCGGCCAGCACCCATTCGATCACGGTGTTCGACAGGATGGACGCGCATTGCCCCGGCGCAAAACCCAGGCTCAGCAGGCCGCCGGCGATCTCGCGCACGGCCTCGCCGGTCTGGTTCCAGCTCCAGCTGCGCCAGATGCCGAGTTTTTTCTGCCGCAGCCAGATTTTGTCCCGGCGCTGTTCGACCGCGTTCCAGAACATCGCCGGAATGGTCTCACCCTCAAGCACCACGCGGGTTTCGGGCTGGACGTGGGAGAGATCCCAAAGATTAGACATAGAGCCCCCACGCTTGCCACTGCGTGTGCTGCGCTGCCCCTCGAGGGGGCGCAGCGCCTGCGGACTGGCAAAGCCTGATCCGCGGCTCCGGCTTGGCGAATTCTTCGGTCATCTTCATCTCCATGTTTTTTTCTTCTTCCAGCGCCGCTCGCTGCGCACGCCGTCTTCCTTCATGCCCAGATAGAACTCCTTGATGTCTTCCTTTTCCCGTAGCCGGGCACAGGTGTCTTCCATCACGATGCGCCCGTTTTCCAGCACGTAGCCGTAGTCGGAAGCGTTCAGGGCCATGTTGGCGTTTTGTTCGACCAGCAAGATGGTGGTACCGCGCTCGCGGTTGATGCGCACCACGATCTCGAAGATTTCCTTGGTCAGCTTGGGCGACAGGCCCAGGCTGGGCTCGTCGAGCAGGATCAGGTCCGGATTGGCCATCAGCGCCCGGGAAATGGCCAGCATCTGCTGCTGTCCGCCCGAGAGCAGGCCTGCATCCTGCATGGCGCGCTCCTTGAGGATGGGGAAGTACCGGTACACCGTTTCCATGTCGCGCGCCACGCCGTCGCGGTCCCTGCGTGTGTAGGCGCCCATGAGCAGGTTGTCATGCACGCTCAGCAGTGGAAACACCTCGCGGCCCTCCGGCACATGACTCAGGCCCTGCTGGACGATGTAGACCGGGTCCTGCGCCGTGATGTTGCCGCCCTTGAACTCGATCGAGCCTTTGCGTGGATCGATGATGCCGGAGATGGTTTTCAGAATGGTGGTTTTGCCGGCGCCGTTGGAGCCCAGCACGGTGGCAATTTCGCCGCGGCGCACCTGCAGGCTGACGCCGCGTATGGCCTTGATCGGGCCGTAGGCACTCTCCACGTTGAGCAGCTTGAGCATGGGCTGGTCGTTGACGGGCGGCGTTGCGGCGCTCATTGGGCACCCCCGCGCAGATCAGGTGCCTGGTACGGTCGGCGCAGCGAGGACACATCGTCGATGGAGCCGAGGTAGGCCTCGATCACGCCAGGGTCGTTCTGCACTTCGCGCGGGGTGCCCATGGCCAGGACCTCGCCCTGGTTCATGGCCAGCACACGGTCGGAGACCTTGGAGACCAGCGTCATGTCGTGCTCCACCATCAGCACGGTGATGCCCAGTTCGTTCTTGATGTCCTGGATCCAGAAGGCCATGTCGTCGGTTTCCTCCACATTGAGCCCCGAGGACGGTTCGTCGAGCAGCAGCAGTCTGGGTTCGGTGCACAGTGCCCGGGCCAGCTCCACCACCTTGCGCACGCCGTAGGGGAGGCCGGCGACAAATGAATCGCGGTGGTGCTGCAGGTCCAGCAGGTCAATGACCTGCTCGG
This sequence comes from Acidovorax sp. GW835-FHT14B10, assembly GCF_058793725.1. Classification (NCBI taxonomy): domain Bacteria; kingdom Pseudomonadati; phylum Pseudomonadota; class Betaproteobacteria; order Burkholderiales; family Comamonadaceae; genus Acidovorax; species Acidovorax sp. GW835-FHT14B10. The sequence goes on along the minus strand of NZ_JBXAGC010000001.1, from coordinate 288,176 downwards.
CTTTTTCGCGCGCCTGCAGCTCGGCTGCGCGGGTTTTCCCGGTGAAAAATATTTCGCTCCAGAGACCCGTCTGCCGGTGCGTGTGCCTGCCGATCAGCAGGTTGTGCAGCACCGTGGCATGTTCAAACAGTTCGATGTTCTGGAAGGTGCGCGCAATGCCCAGCGCCGCAATCTTGTGGGGCGGCTGATCCGTCAGCTTCACGCGCATGTAGTCGATCTCGCCGGAGGTCGGTGTGTAGATGCGGCTGATCAGGTTGAACAAGGTGGTTTTACCCGCGCCGTTGGGTCCGATCAGCGTGAACACCTCGCCCTGCTTCACGTCGAAGCTGACGTTGTTGACGGCCAGCACGCCACCGAAACGGACGCTGAGGTTTCGTGCCGATAGCAGGGGCTGGTCGGCAGTTTGTTGGGTGTCGGTCATTTCAAGCGATCCGATTTCTGGTAGGTTTTTTGACGCTTGAACATGCCTTTGCGGTAGAACGGAAAGGTCTGCAGGTAGGTGCGTATCTTCAACCAGCGTCCATACAGCCCCAGCGGTTCAAACAGAACGAAGGCAATCAGCACCATGCCGTACACCACGCCTTGCAGGCCCGGCGCCTGTCCGATGGCCGCGGGGAGGTAGTCCTTGACCAGCGCAATGGCCTGCGGCATGGAGATCAGGAAGATGGCGCCCAGAAAAGCGCCGTGCACCGAGCCCAGGCCGCCCACCACGATCATCAGCAGCAGGTCGATCGACTGCAGGAGGTTGAACTGATCGGGCGAGATAAACTGCAGCTTGTGGGCATACAGCGCGCCCGCAATGCCGGCCAGCGCGGCAGACAGCGCAAACGACAGCGTCTTGTAGCGGGCCAGGTGAATGCCCATGCTTTGTGCCGAGATTTCCGAATCGCGGATGGCCACAAAGGCGCGGCCGGTCGGCGAGCGCAGCAGATTGAGAATGGCCAGCGTCGCGCCGATGGCGATCACCAGGCAGAGAAAGTAAAAGGCTTCCCCGCTACCCAGTTTCCAGCCAAACAGGTCGGGCGCCTTGATGTGGATACCGGCATTGCCGCCGGTGACGGATTCCCAGCGCGCAAATACTTCTTCGACGATGAAGCCGAACGACAGTGTGGCCATCCCCAGGTAAATGCCTTTGACGCGCAGTGCCGGCAGCCCCACGATCAGCCCGACTGCGGCGGACAGGCCCGCAGCGCAGGCCAATGCGATCGGGAAGGGCAGGCCGGCGTTCGTCAGGACCGCCTGCGTGTAGGCACCGACGCCGAGAAAGGCCGCGTGGCCCAACGAAAACAGACCGGTAAACCCGACCGCCAGCATCAGTCCGAGTCCGGCGACGGCGTAGATCAGGATGAAAGTCAACTGGGCCAAGTAGTACTCGGCAAACAGCCACGGTGCTGCGAGCAGCAGCAGCAACAGGACGCTGTACCAGAACACATGGCCGCCATGCTTGGCAAGATTGATGTCCTGCCCGTAGTCGGTCTTGAAGATAAATCTCATGTCTTTTGTTTTTCTGGTTGCAGTGAGCGACACGAAGTGAAAGCGTGGGGGTTCATACTTTCTTACGGAGTTTTTCGCCGAACAGGCCGTTGGGTTTGACCATCAGCATGATCAGCACCACCACATAGGGAGCAATGTCCTTGAAGCCGTCGGGCAGGTAAAAACCCGACAGCGACTCGACGATGCCGATGATCAGGCCGCCCACAATCGCGCCGGGCAGGCTGCCAAAACCGCCGACCACCGCCGCCGGAAAAGCCTTCAGGCCGATGAAGCCCATGTTGGCGTGCACATAAGTAATCGGTGCCAGCAGCAGGCCGGCGATGGCCGCCACGGCAGCAGCCAAGCCCCACACCAGGCCGTTGAGCCGCTTGACCGGAATGCCCATGTAATACGCAGCCAGCTGGTTTTGCGACGAGGCCTGCATGGCGATGCCCAGTTTGCTGTACTTGAAAAGTGCAAACAGCATCAGGCACAGCACGGCGGTGCTGCCGATGACGGCCATCTGCTCGACGTTGAGGATCAACGCACCTTGCGCGTTTGCGTCCCCGCCGATTTTCCAGATCATGTCCTTGTACGGCACGGGCAGGGTGTGGGTTTCGGTGCCTATGCCCGGGATCATGGTGATCAGGCCGCGCGCCGTGTAGCCGACGCCGATGGTCAGCATCACAATCGAAAACGCCGGCTGGCCGAGGATGGGCCGGATCACCAGCCGCTCCAGCAGCACGCCAAACAGCGCCATGCCGGCGATAGAGCTGAGTACCGCCAGCCAGAACGGAAAACCGAGCAGGGCCATACTGGCAAGCCCGCCAAACGCGCCCAGCATCATCAGCTCGCCTTGCGCGAAGCTCACGGTTTCGGTGGCCTTGTAGATGAGAACGAAACCCAGGGCAATGAGCCCGTAAATGCAGCCTTGCGCGATGCCGCTGATGATCAGTTGGAGTAATTGCACTTTGTCTCCAGAATTTTCTTTCTAACTGTCATTTGTTTGACGAGGCGGATTCTATCGTTGAAAAAGGAGGGCACAAGAAATTTGCCCCAGGGCTAACCCTTGGGTGATTCGATGCATGGCCCAGCGAAACCCGTAGCAGTCGTTCAAGGCCTGACATCGGCCTTGGCCGCAACGAAGTCAGGGCCCGGTGACGACAGCCGCACCGCTTGCCACCAGCGCCTCGATGTCGCTGGCCGAACAGCCGCTCTCGCGCAGCACGGCGGCGGTGTGCTCGCCCAGACGCGGCGCCGGCACCAGTTCGCCCACGTCGTGACCAACCCAGCGCGCGGGCACGCCGAAGGTGCGCAGGGGGCCTTCGCTCGGATGCTCTACATGGTGGAAGAAGCCGACGGCAGACAGGTGCGGGTCATCGAGCAGGGACTCCATGGTGTTCAGTGGCATGGCGGGCACGTCAATGCGTTCGAACAGCGCCAGCCAGTGCGCCGAGCTGCATTCGCGCAGCGTCTCGCCGAGAAAGCCATACACCTCGTCGATGTGCCGGGTGCGGCTCGCCAGATCGGCGAACCGCGGATCGGCCAGCAGGTCGTCGCGCTCGACGCTGCGCAGAAAACGCTGCCAGTGTCCGTCGTTGTAGACCAGCGCACAGATGTAGCCATCGCTGGTGGCGTACGGCCGCCGCCCCTGCGACAACAGCCTCACATAGCCGCAGCCGCCGCTGGGCGGCTCGAAGGTGTGCCCGTAAAGATGGTCGGAGAGCACGACGCTGGCCATGGTTTCGAACATCGGCACGTCGATGCGGCAGCCCCGCCCGGTTCGCTCGCGCGCGTACAGCGCCATCGCAACGCTGTGCGCGGCGTGCAGCCCCACCATCCGGTCGGCGATGGTCAGCGGCACGTAGCGCGGTTCGGGCAGTCCGGCACGGCGTTGCAGATCGGCGATCCCGACAGCTCCCTGGATCAGGTCGTCGTAGGCCGGCCGGCCCGCGTAGGGGCCGTCCTCGCCATAGCCGTACATGCCGCACCAGACGATGCGCGGGTTCAGCGCCGAGACGCTCTCGAAGTCCAGTCCGAGCCGCTCGATCGATGCCGGTCGCAGGTTGTGGATGAACACATCGGCATCCGCAATCAAACGCCGCATGGCCGCCAGGCCGCCCGGCTGCTTGAGATCGAGCACGACGCTGCGCTTGTTGCGGTTCAGGTGGAGGAACATCGGACCCATGCCAGCGTTGCGGCCGGGGCCGATGTGGCGCGTCGAATCGCCCTCGGGGGATTCGATCTTGATCACGTCCGCACCATGGTCACCGAAAATTTGTGTCGCATACGGCCCCATCAACACTGCGCTAAGGTCGATCACACGCACGCCAGCCAGTGGCCCTGCGGGCGCAGCCTTGTCTTGTTCGTTCGTCATCAGCTCCTCCGATCGATTTGAGGCTTCCTCAGCGTCATGTTGTGAGGAAAACCCGGTTGACGGCTGTGCATCCTACCGATATTCTCATACTTGAATGGGTATTCCGATATCAGAACAAGCAGGGGGCATCAATCCAATGAGCATGTCAATAGCCTCCCAGCGGGAACAAACGGGCGTTGCGCACCGCGACCGCGTGGATCAGACGCCGATGTCGGTGACACGCGTTCTGCAACTGCTGCGGCTGCTGGCCGACCAGCCCGGCGGCCTGGCGCTTGCGCCTTTGTGCGTTTCAATGAATGCGCCGAAGACCAGCGTGCTCTCGCTGTTACGGGGCCTCACGGCCCATGGCTACCTGCAACGCAGCGACGCGGTGTATCGATTGGGCCCCGAATCGTTCTCTCTCGGGGCTTCGCTGTTGTTGGCACGCTCGCTCGACATCGTGGCCATGCCGTTCCTGCGCGAAGCGGCAACGCGATCCGGCGAGACGGCCCTGATCGCCACGATCGACCGCACCGCTGGCCAACTCATCTACAGCCCGATCATCGAGAGCACGAGAACGATTCGATACGCCGTGCCGGCCGGAACGACGCGACCGCTGTTTGCCTCATCCGCCGGTCGCGTACTGCTCGCGTTCCAGGACGAGGCATGGCGCCGCGAATACCTGCAAAACGCCGACCTGCGTGCAATGACCGAGCACTCTGTCACCGACCGAAAGCAACTTGCGCGCATCATCGAACAGGTCCGGGTGGACGGCGTGGCCGTCACGATCGGCGAGGTGGCTCCCGACGTTGCGGGCTTTTCAGCCCCGATCTTCGAACCCGATGGGCGCGTGAACGCGGCGCTGATCGTCGCCGCGCCGCTTGAGCGCGGTCGCGCCGCGGCCGGTGACCTGCAGCGCCTGGTGGTGGAGTTGGCAGCCAATATCTCTCATGCGCTCGGATATCCGCGCGGGACAGGCATTATGAGAGATGGCAGCTCGTCACGTCCGAAAAACGAATCGAATCCGCCGCTTGCGGCATGACGAGGCGGTACAGAAGCGCGCAACGACTTGAAAAGGAGACTGAGCCCATGAACAACGAACTTCTCTACGAGGTGAGCGACGGCATCGCCGTCATCACCATCAACCGCCCAGAGCGCCGCAATGCACTGAGCCGGTCCGTGCGCGAAGGCTTTTTCGAGGTCTGGCGCCGCTTCGAAGCCGACGCCGATGCCCAGGTGGCCATCCTCACCGGAGCCGGCGACAACTTCTGCGCCGGCATGGATCTGGTCGAAGCGGCCGATACCCAACTGCGCATCCCACCGCCGGGCTTCATGGCCGTACTCGGCGACACCGTCGAAGTCACCAAGCCCGTCATCGCCGCGGTGCAGGGCTATGCCTATGCTGGCGGCTGGCTGCTGGCGCAGATGTGCGACCTGTGCGTAGCCGACGAGACCGCCAGGTTCGCCATCACCGAAGCCAAGGTCGGGCGGGGAATGCCGTGGGCTGCGCCGGTCATCCACATGCTTCCGCAGCGCATCCTGATGGAAGTAGCAATGACCGGCGACCCGCTGACGGCGCAGCGCGCCTACGAACTCGGTTACATCAACCGCCTGATGCCCAAGGGACAGGCGCTGCAAGGTGCCAAAGAGCTGGCCGCCAGACTCATGGCCAACGCGCCGCTGACGGTGCGCGCGGCCAAGGAAATGGTCCGCATGTCCACCGAAATGGGGCGGACCGCCGCGCTACGGGCCTCCAATCGCGCGTTCGACGCCGTCTATCTCAGCGAAGACGCGCTTGAGGGTCCGCGTTCGTTCCGCGAAAAGCGCAAGCCCCAGTGGAAGGGCCGTTGAAATGAGCGCTCTCACGGCTACACGCATTCCATCGTCGGCCACAGGCCTCCCCCCCCGCATCACGCAGGAACTGGCCGCGCGCAGCGCCGCCCTGTGTTATACCGATCTGCCCGAGGATGTGCGTCTGCGGGTCTGTCAGTGTCTGCTCGACTGGATCGGGGTGACGCTGGCTGGCGCGTGCGAGCCGCTGGTGCACATGCTTGCCGAAGAGGCGCGCGAGCAAGGCGGCCACGCCCAGGCCACGGTAGTTGGGCATGCCATGGCGACCTCGACCCGGCAGGCGGCATTGATCAACGGCGCTGCCTCGCACGCGCTCGATTACGACGACGTCAACATGGCCTGCACCGGCCATCCCTCGGTAGTCCTGATCCCGGCCTTGCTGGCCTTGGCCGAGTCGCGCGGCGTCAGCGGACGCGACTTCATGACCGCCTTCGCCGCAGGCTACGAAACGATGTGTCTGTTGGGGCTGGCTACCGGCGAGGCACAGTACGCCAAGGGTTTCCACACCACGGCCACGCTCGGTACGATCGGCGCGGCCGCAGCCTGCGCGCGCTTGCTGCAACTCGACGCCGACGACACCGCCACCGCGTTCGGCATCGCCAGCACGATGGCCGCCGGGCTGAAATCCATGTTTGGCACCATGTGCAAGCCCTTGCACGCCGGACGCGCCAGCGCAGACGGTCTGCAAGCGGCTCAGTTAGCCGCACGTGGTTTCACCAGCTGTGCCGATGCGATTGAATGTCCGCAAGGCTTCATGGCAACGCACGGCGGCAACGCATCACTGGAAACGGCCGTGCCCAACGGCGGTTGGCACCTGCGCCACAACCTGTTCAAGTTCCACGCTGCATGCTACGGAACCCATGCCGCCATCGAAGCTGCACGCCGCTTGCGCCTGCAACACGCACTGCGGCCTGAAGATGTCCGCTTCGTGACGGTGCGCGTCGGGGCCGCCAGTGAAGGCGTGTGCAACATCGCAGAGCCGCTCACCGGGCTCGAGGCCAAGTTCAGCCTGCGTCACACGGTGGCAATGGCGCTGGCCGGGGTCGACACCGCTGGCCTGGACAGCTTCAGTGACGACGCAGTGCACGCGCCCGATGTGGTGGCACTGCGCGAGCGCGTGACAGTCGAACTCGCGCCACAATGCCCGGGGCTGACGCTCGGCGAGGTGGTGATCGAGACCCATACCGGCACCATGCTGCGCCAGCGCCACGATAGCGGACGCCCGGCCAAGGACCTGCACGAACAGCAGCAGCGGCTGGAGGACAAGTTCCGTCGTCTGGTCGAGCCGGTGCTCGACGCGTCCGAGCGCGACGCGTTGATCGACATGGTGGCCCGGCTCGACACCCTGACCGATCTCTCGCCGCTTGCAGGCATGCTGGCCCGCCGGGCGTGCGCCCGCCTGCTCTGAAGATACCGCCCGCCAGCGCCCGCATGTCCACAATGGCTTTCAGAAGATAGCTCGGCCAGTCCTGTCCGACGAGCAGGTGCTTTTCCCGTGTCGATCATCGACCCGTCATTGGTTTTTGCTTGGATTGCGCTCGATGCGCCCCAGCAGCCGCTGCAGCATGGCAATCGTCTCGCCGCGCTCGCGCTGCTGAGGGTGGTGGCCCACTGCCGGTAGCGCGGTCACCTCAAGCGGCATCCGTCCGTTCTGGAACAAAGAAACCGCGCTGGGGCGCCAGCCGTATTCATCGTCACTGCCGAACAGCGCCGCCACCGGGCAGCGCACCGCGGCAATCTCGGCACTCATGTCCCATTGCAAGGCGCTTGGGCTGGCCCAGGGCTCGTACCAGCCCCAGAACATGGTATCGGTGTTGTCGCCATGGTGGCGTTTGAGCTTGTCGCGCAGCCCTTCGTGTTCGAAGGCGCGGCGCGCGCCGGACATGGCGTTGACCATGAACTGATCGAGCGCGATGGTCGGTGAGCAGGCGAGCACGCCGCACACCAGTTCGGGATGTGCCGCCGCCGCAAGCACCGACATGGCTCCGCCGTCGCTATGGCCGAACATCAGCGTCTGGCGGATGCCGAAGTGGCACAGCACCTCGCCCAACACGGGGCCGGCTTCCTCGCGCCGGTAACTCGGCTCACGTCCGCCGACCAGACGCTCGGAGCGCCCGTAACCAAAACGGTCGTAGGCCAGCACAGGCCAGCCGCTGGCCTCGGCCAGTGCCTGCGGCAGGTCTTTCCAGGTGGTGATGCAGTCCAGCCCGCCGTGCATCATGACGATGGTCGGGCGTCCGGCACCGATCTCGCCCCAGGTGGCTGCGGCGAGCCGATGGCCGCCCGCGAACAGTTCGTGTTTTTTCATCATGTCAATCGGTCCCTTTGTTGCGCACTGCAGAGGCCCGGCATGCGTTATTGATCCGGCCCTTTGATGTATCAACTTCCGTTCAGGCTGAGCTTGTCGAAGCCCTTCGACAAGCTCAGGGCGAGCGGTTCAAGCTTCACCTGGCCGGATCAATAGTCTGGGCCGGCCACAGCCTACAGGTCAGCCTGTCCGGTCAGCAGTTGGCGCGCGATGGTGCGGCGTTGGATCTCGCCGGTGCCGTCGGGGATGCGCATCACGCGCGCGAAGCGGTAGCCGTCTTCCAGCCGCAGTTCGTTGGTCAGGCCCATGCCGCCGTGGATCTGGATGCTGCGGTCCATGACGCGCCCGAGCATCTCGGTCGAGAACGCCTTGACCATGCTGACCTGCGCGGTCGAGGCCTGGCCGCTGTCGAGGCGCCAGGCGCAGTTCTGGATCATGGCCTTGGCAGCGTAGATGTCCATGGCGCTGTCGGCCAGCATGAACTGGATCGCCTGGTGCTCGGCGATCGGTACGCCGAAGGTCTTGCGCACCTTGGCGTATTCAAGTGCCTGGTCCAGCGCCCATCGCGCCAGCCCCAGGCACGAGGCGGCCATGCCCATGCGCCCGGCATTGACGCCGTCCATCGCCACCGCCAGACCGCGCCCGACTTCGCCGAGCCGGTACTCGTCGCGCACACGCACGCCGTCAAGCACGATCACCCCAGTGTCACCGCCCAAGTGGCCCATGGTGTTGATGACGCGTGGCACGGAAAAGCCGGGCGCGCGCGTGTCAACGAAGAAGCCGGTGACGCCGCCCTTGTGGCGCGCCGCAGCCTCGGGGTCGGTCAGCGCAAACACCATCGCGTAATCGGCGTAAGGCGAGTTGGTGATCCACTGCTTGGTGCCGGTGAGCACCCATTCGTCGCCATCACGCACGGCGCGGGTCTTCATGCCGAACGCGTCCGAACCGGCGTCGGGCTCGCTCAGGCCGAAGCACAGGGTCTTGTCGCCGCTGGCGATGCCGTCGCGGTAGCGGGCAAGCACCTCGGGGTTCAGGTGCCGCAGCACCGGCGATAGGCCATTGGTAAAGGGCGATGGCAGCACGACCGTCTGGGCCAGCGGCTGAGCGGGACCGACGCGGTGGTTGAGGGCCTCCTGCACATGGACCATGGCCTGCGCGCCCAGCCCACCGCCGCCCAGTTTCTCGTCGCCGAACAGGGTGTAAAAGCCGAGTTCGGCCGAGCGCTTGCGCACCTGCTGGCGCAGCGCCAGCACCTCCGGGACGTAGCGGCCGCTGGCGTCGAACAGGGTGCGTTCGCTGCCCAGCAGGTCGTGATGGCGCTCCTGCAGCGGCAGCACTTCACGCTCGACGAAGCGCAACACGGCCTCGGCAATCGCCACGGTGTCGGGATCGAGGGTGAAGTCCATGCGGGCTACCTCGACACTACAACAACCGGAACTTCGGCAGCGTGACCTCGTCGGTTACATCGTCATAGTGAACCGTCACGCGCTGGCCGATGCGCACCGCCTCCACATCGTCGGTGACGATATTGCTCATCATGCGCGCGCCTTCGTCGAGGTCGATCACCGCCACCACATAGGGCGCGTCGGCCTTGAAGGCCGGGCCGGCCGGCCGGCGCGCGATGGTGTAGCTGTAAATGGTGCCCGTGCCGCGAGCATCGACCCAATCGACGGCGTCCGAGTGGCAGTGCGGGCACAAGGCGCGCGGATAGAAATGGTGCTTGCCGCAGTCATGGCATCGCTTGAGGGTAAGACGGTGTTGTTTCAGGGCGTCCCAATAGGGGCGGCTCTCGCCATCGATGACGGGCAGGGGTTTGTCGTACATGGTGTTCACTGCGTAGAGAGGATGCAAGTGGCACCGCTGGAGAGCGTGCCGCCGGTGCCGTGGACCAGCGCGGTCACGGCGTCCTGAATCTGGCGCGGGCCGCATTCGCCACGCAGCTGGCGCACCGCTTCGATCAGCAGGAAGATGCCATACATGCCGGGGTGCGCGTAGGACAGTCCGCCGCCGTTGGTGTTGAGAGGAAACGCCCCGCCCGGCGCGGTGCGCTGGTTGGACACAAAGGCGCCCCCCTCGCCACGCTGGCAAAAGCCCAGGGCTTCGAGCGTCAGCAGCACGGTGATGGTGAACGAGTCGTAGACCTCGACCACGTCGATGGCATCGTGCCCGATGCCGGCCATGGCGAAGGCGTCGCGGCCGGCCACCTCGGCGGCCGTCAGGCGCGCCAGATCCGGCATGGCGGCAATGGTCCAGTGCGTGTGCGATTCGCCGTAGCCGCGCACGTACACCGGTTTGCGCCCGAGCGCCTTGGCGTGCTCTGCCGTGGTCATGACGACCGCGCCACCGCCATCGGTCACCAGGCAGGCGTCGAGCAGGTGCAGTGGGTCGGAGATCATCGGGCTTTTCAGCACGTCGTCGATCGACATCGGATCGCGCATCGTCGCGGCCGGGTTGAGCTGGGCCCATTTGCGCGTGGCCACGGCAATCTCGGCCAGTTGCTCCGACGTGGTGCCGTACTCGTGCATGTGGCGCATCGCCGCCATCGCGTAGCCGCCCACGGGTGTCGGCATGCCCCAGGGCGTTTCGTACTGCATGGTCAGCACCGAAGGCCGACCGGCCAGGTTGCGACTCATCTCGCTGCGCTGCAGGCTGCCGTAGGTGATCAGCGCCACCTCACAGCGGCCGGCCTCGATGGCGGTGGCGGCGTGCGCCACATGGGCCTCGAAAGCCGAGCCGCCGATGTTGGTGCCATCGACGAAGCGCGGGGTGATGCCCAGATACTCCGACAGCGTCACGGTAGGCAACTGGCCCGGACCGGGAACGCCCCACAGGCCGGCGGTCAGCAAACCATCGACCTCGCGCATGGGAATGCCGGCATCCTTGAGCGCATCGCGCGCGACCAGCGCCTGAACCTGCAAGACCGACATCGGCGTGAGGGCCTTGCCGTCCTTCAGCGGCAAGTCGGCGACGCCGACGATCACTGCTTCTCGTTTTTTCATTGTGCTATTACTCCTTGGCTGGACTGTGGGTTGCCTTGCATGTGTAGCGCGCTGACTTGTTCAGGTCAGCGACTTTGGGTTGGCCTGAGGCAGAAAGGTAATGGTTTCGGTGAAGTCAGCGATGGTCTCGCCACGCTGATTGATCACCAGGTGCTGCAACTCCATCAGGGTATAGCCGCGCGAGGTCTTGGGGAGCAGTCGGGCCTCCCCTTCGACATGAATGGTGTCGCCTGGAAACAGCGCACCACGCAGGCGCGCCTGCACACCGGTCATGCCACCGAAAGGGCCCACCTCGCGACCTTCCAGCACCTGCATGATGATGCCTGGCACATAGGTAGCCAGCAGCCCCATGCCGAGCGAGATGACCATGGGGCCAGGCGCGAAACGGCTGCGATGTGATCCGGTCATGTTCTCCCGGATGTATTCCATGTCGATAAAAAATGGTTCATGCAATCCCACCACATTGACGAAGGTGACGATGTCCGTTTCGGTGATGGTTCGGCAGTGGGTCTTGAACCGAAGTTCTTCGGCGCGCTCAGTGTTCATGCAATGATCCTGGAAACGGCCGTTGAACGCGCTTGGCCAGTGCCGCGGCGTTCTTTGCTGGCCCCGAATTCAATGCCATCACCGGGGCCAGACGCTGAGCGTCAACGGCGGCTTGATCACACCAGGCTGACATGACCGTCAAGCCCCGCCGTGCGCGGACTTGACGGCCGCGCGGTCGATGCTATCGGCACTTGCCTTGGGCAGTTCCGATACAAACACCACATGCTTGGGTTTTTTGTAGCGCGCGATGCGACCGCCCACAAACTCGATCAATTCTTCAGCACTCAAAGTGTGCCCCGCTTTCAGCACACAGACGGCCTTGACCGCCTCGCCCCACTGAACGTCGGGCACACCGAACACCACCGCCTGCGCCAGCGCCGGGTGTTCAAGAATGGCCCGCTCGACTTCAGCTGGATAGACGTTCTCGCCGCCCGGCTTGATCAACTCCTTGGCCGGTGAGCGCCCGCTGTACCAGAGGTAGCCATCGGCATCGATGCGCCCCATGTCGCCGGTATGGTGCCAGCCCTTGCGCAACGTGAAGGCGTTGTCTTCGTTGCGGCCCCAGTAGCCCAGAAACACCATCGGGCCGCGCACCACGATCTCGCCGGTGGCGCCGATTGGCAGCGGGCGGTCCAGATCATCCAGCACCGCGACCGTGTTCAACAGGGTGGGACGACCGGCACTGCCGGGGCGCTCGTCAAAGGGCGCCTGGGTGACCGAGCCCGAGGTCTCGGTCTGGCCGTAGGCACTCCAGAAAGTCGCGCGGGGACAGCTCGTGCGCAGGCGCGCGATGGTTTCGGGCGCATCGATCCCCGACACCACGCGCAGGTTTGCGAGTTGCGAGCCCTGGGCCGCGGCAGCGTCCAGCAGTGCGCCGAGCATGGGCGGAAAGGTGCCGATCAGGCTGCCACCGTCCTCGTCGATATGTTTGACCAGGCTGGGCGGATCAAAACGTGTCAGCAGCAGCGTCGCCCCGCCCGCCTGCTGCGTGGCCAGCATGAAGCCGATGGCGGCGACGTGAAACAGCGGCAAGACCCCCAAATTGATATCCTGCGGCATCAGGTGCCAGGCCAGTTGCGTCTGCATGCCAGCAGCGAGCAGGCCGCCATGCGAGAGCAGTGCGCCGCGCGGCCTCCCACCCACGGCAGCGGTGTGGATGATGACGAACCCGCTGTCGTCGGCCACGTCTGGCAGCTCCGCCGCTGGCGCATGGGGCTCCAGATACAGCGTGCCGATGGATTGCCACGGGGCCTGTGCCGCGCCCAGCGTGTAGCGCAGCGTGTCGTCCAGGCCCTGTTGCGGCAGCAGTGCCTTGAATTCGTCGGCCACGATCAGTACACGGGGTGACACATCCTCGATGACATGGGCCACTTCTTCGGCCGACAGCCGCCAGTTGATCGGCACCACCATCGCGCCCAGATGCGCGCTGGCACCGAACAAATCGGCGTATTCCAGGCAGTTGGGGGCCAGTATCGCCAGCCGGTCACCCGCACGCACGCCAGCCGCGGCCAAACCGGCCGCCAGCCGCGCCGTGCGCTCGGCGTACTGGGCGTGCGTTACCCGCTGATCGCCAAACAAAAAAGCCGTTTTCGATGCGTGCAAGCGCGCGTTGCGCGCGATCAGATCGTGCAGCGTAAAAGATCGCAAACTCATGGCATGCTCCTGGTTCAGTTTCCACCCGCCGGGGCGTGCGTCGGCGGCATCACTTCGTGCAGAAAATCCACCACACTGGCGGCGAAGGCGTCATTGGCATCTCCGGCGATCATGTGGCCAGCACCCTTCAGGTCGACAAAGCGCGCCCGCGGCAGGGTTTGCACCAGGGCACGCGCATCTTCTTCGGATATGACGTCGCTGCGCTGACCACGCAGCAGCAGCGTGGGCGCCTGCAGCCCGCGCAAGGCCCGCTCATAGCCGTCCGGGTCGCGGCGGTGATTGTGGTTGGCTTCGCTCATCAGGCGTGGGTCCCAATGCCACACCCAGCGGCCTTGCGCATTGAGGCGCAGGTTTTTCTTCAGCCCCTCGATGGGGCCTTCCATGGGGCGGCCACGGTAGGCTGCAATATGCAGCGCGGCCTCTTCGAGTGTTGCGAATCCATCGGGCTGCGCCCGCATGAAACGCACGATGCGCTCGACACCGGCTTCTTCCATGCGCGGCGCAATGTCCACCAGCACCAGCGCGTTGATCGGTGGCGCGTCGGCGCGACCGACCGCGGCCATGCTGATGAGGCCGCCGAGGGATGCCCCCACCACGGCCAGCGGCGTCCCCAGTTCGCGCCAGATGCGGCACATGCGCTCGGCCAGGACCTCAATCCGGTAATCGCCATCGGTCGCCCAGGCACTGTCACCATGCCCCGGCAGATCCAGGGCGACCGTACGCCAGCCAGCATCGCCAAGGGTCTGCGCGGCGCGGCCCCAGGCATGGCGCGTTTGCCCCCCGCCGTGCAGCAGCAACACCGTCGGCGCACCCACCGGCCCATAAACGTCGGCGACAAGAACGCCACCGTCCAAGCCGGAGAACTCTCGTCGCTCGAAAATATTCATGCAAGAACCTTCCGTGGCCGAACGCTGCCAACCTGCAGCGAAGTCTTCCATGGATGAAATCTCATCGGGGAAGGCATGAAAGATCGCAGATTCATGTTTTTAAGGCTCCGGGGTTACGGACCAAGGCGTCTTGCTTCCTGGTCCCGATACGCAGACGACATCACCTACTGGTCATTTGCTGGTCATCGTTAATAGACGCCTGGAACGATCTTCCTGGTGCGCTTTTGGTAGTCAACATAGTCCCTCCCCAAGGCTTTCTGGAGTCCTTTTTCCTCGAAGTGGATGCCGACCAGAACGTACAAGGACATTCCGATCGAAAACACCAGGTGGCTCACGCTCATGACAGGCGCGGCCCAGAAGGCAATCAGGATTCCCAGCATCATCGGATGGCGAATTGACCGGTAGAAAAGTCGCTCGGTAAACCTCAGGTCGGTGTAAGTCCGCCGGACGTAGTGCAGCCAGACCTGGCGCAGACCGAAGAGATCAAAATGGTCGGTCAGGAAGGTGGAGATGAAAATCAATAGCCATCCCAGCGCAAAGAGCGCCCATACGGCTGCGCGCGCCGCCGGATTTTCCACGGACCACACCGTGCCTTCGATAGGTCGCCACCAGAACATCAGCAACGCCAGCACGATGGCGGAGGTCAGCACGTAAGTCGCGCGTTCAATGGTGTGCGGAATCACGCGCGCCATGAAAGACTTGAAGCCGGCTCGCGCCATCACGCTGTGCTGAATGCCGAACAACAGCATCACCCCGATGTCGATCAGCAGGGCCTTGCTGAAACCGGCCGACGCCGGATGGCTGACGGATTGGGGCACGAACACATCACCGACAAAGCCCATGAAATAGACAAACACAAGGAGGAAAGCCAGATAACTGGCCGCCCCATAAATCAGGAATAAAACTCTCATGTGCCTGGCTCTATTCACAGCAAGGTTATTAAAAATTCGTTGCCGTTCAGCGGACTTCATCCTCGGGGTCCGATGTCAGGCACCCGGCCGGACATCGGATTCGAAATCGGCGCGGACGCCCAGCTTCCGCCCCCAGTCGGGAAACGAGGGATAGGCCTCGCGCCACGCGGCGATCAGATCGCCGCGCGGCAGATCGACATAGGCGCCACGGTCATGCACATACTCCATGTGACGCCGGCCGCTGGCGTCGAATTCATGAAAAACCGAATCGGCGCTGCCGTCGAACTCCAGCGGCCGAATGCCGGCTTTCTCGCACAGGGAGCGGTTGAAGGCGGGCGTGGCCTTGATCCATTGGCCATCGAGCCACAGCTCGGTGTAGCCGTGAAAGACGAACAGATCGGTGCCCATCATGTCGTACAGCCTCTGGCTGGTCAGATGGTTGCGCACGTCGGCAAAGCCGAGCCGCGATGGCACGCCCAACACGCGTGCAGCGGCGGCAAGCAGCGCCGCCTTGGGCACGCAGAAACCGCGGCCCGCCGCTATCACATGGCTGGCCTTGAGGCCGTCGATGCTGGTGTCGAAGTGGTAGGGGTCATAGAGAAACTCGTCGCGCACGGCATAGTAGAGCTTGAGCGCGATGTCATGCGGCGTCGTCGCGGCGCCGGCAACCCGGCGCGCGAACGATATCACCGCGGGATGGTCGCTGTCGACATAACGGCCAGGCGCGAGACAGTTCGACAGGTCGTTCGCATTCGTGGTTTGTGCCGGCGTGTTCATGTCCCGATCATCCCTGCGCATCTTCGCCCAGACACTTGGGTGCCTGCGACAGCGTAAAACCGTTGAATGCCTTTGAGCGCTCGTGCGCTATCAGCTTCCAGGTCGGTCTGGCATTGGGCACGCCGCCATCGACCCGAATGCATGAGCCGGTGATGAAGGCCGCCGCCTCGCTCAGCAGGAACACGATCGCCGCCGACACCTCGGACTCGGTGCCATAGCGCTGCAGCGGCACCTTGGTCTTCAGGCTGCGCAGCTCGGCCTGCATCTCGGCGCTGTAAGTGTCAAAGCCGCTGCTGGCCACCCAGCCCGGCGCCACGGCATTGACGCGCACACCCGACTGCGACCATTCGCAGGCTGCCGTCTCGGTGAAAGACAGCATGCCCGCGCGCGCCGCGCCGCTGTGCGCCATGGTCGGCATGCCCCCCCAGATGTCGGCGATGATGTTGACGATGGCGCCGCCGTTGGCCTCCATGCTTTGCACATAGACTTCACGCGCGACCAGGAAGCCGCCGGTCAGGTTGTTGCGCACCACCGCGTCCCAGCCCTTGAGCGTGATGTCGCGCACCGGCTGCGGGTACTGGCCGCCGGCGTTGTTGACCAGTCCGTTGATGACGCCATGGCGTGCGATCACCTCGGCGACCATGGCTTTCACGCCGGCTTCGTCGCGAATATCGCAGGGATGGATGCTGGCCTGGCCGCCCGCGGCGGTGATCTCGGCCTGCACCTGCTCGAGCTTCTCGACGCGGCGCCCGACCAGCGCGACGGCCGCGCCCAGATTCGCCAGCTCATGGGCGGTGCAGCGGCCAATGCCGCTGCCGCCGCCGGTGACGATCACCGTCTGGCCAGCGAAGAGTCCCGGACGGAATACGGATTGATAGACCGATTGATTCATGGGTGCATTTCCTTGATGGTTTCATGCGTCAAGCATGAAGTTGCAATGGCCGAGTGCGATCGGCTTGTCGGGACTCGACTGCCAGGCCTCGATGCGCAGGTTGGCCACGCGCCGTCCCAGCTTGACCATCACGACATTGGCAAAGGTGTCGCGCGGCTGACCGGTACGCAGGTAGTCAATGTTGAAGTCGATCGTCTTCGGCAGGGTCTTCGTATCCATTTTCCAAAGCAGATAGAACAAGCCAGCACATTCCAGAAAACCACCGGTTGCGCCGCCGTGCAAGGCGGGCAGAACAGGGTTGCCAATCAGCTTTTTCTCGAAAGGCAGGATGCAGGTGAACTCGTCACCCTTGATGTCGATGCGCAGATCCAGGAAGTTGGCGTACGGAATGGATTGCACCATCGGGCCCAAATCACCGGACGCCCTGCAGCTTGTCAAGAGGTCGGCAAACTTCATCGGGGACGCTCCTCGTTTTGAATCACAGTGGATCCGCTGGTGAACATGTAGATACCTACCGCGGTGGCGATCGGATCGTCCGGTGACTCGTGGTAGGCGCAGCCGCGGACGAAGGCCAGATCCGGCGTCAGCTTGTAGCAGACCGCGCCGCCCAGCACCGCTTTATCGGGGGTGGCTGGCCTGAGGTAGTCAATACGCAGATCCAGCGTAGCCATCGGCCGAAACTGAGGCATCTTCACAAAGATCGAGAACCCGAAGGCAGCATCCAGCAAGGCGGTGATGACGCCACCGTGCAGCACCCGCGTGTTCGGGTCGCCAACCAGGCCGTCCTTGTAGTCCACCTTCAGCACACACCAGTCCGGCCGCACGGAGTGTGGCAACAGCCCGAGCTCCCGGTTGTACGGGGACACGTCCGCAAACTTCCGCCAGCGCTGGGCGAATTCCTCTTCAGGACTCATCGTTTCTGCCATCAAAAAATTCCTCTCATTCAAATTTGAACCGTCGGCTGATCTGACCGCTGGATGGGTGCCCAGCGCAGCACGCCAGCGTCTTCGCTGGACCTGACATGACCGTCACTTTCGAGCCACAGCAGATGCGCCAGCGTCTCTCCCATCGCCAGGAACCTGTGCAGTGCCTCGGACTGTTTTCCGTAACTCGCTTCGCCAAGCTCCACGGCACTCATGCCTTCACGCAAGCCTTCCTTGAAGCGCCGCAGCGCCCGCTGGTGGTGCGCCACCAGCCCGTGCGCGCGCGCTTCACCTGCGTGGTAAGCATGGTGATGCGCCGGCAACACATGTTCGATGGGCAAGCCCGCGATCGCCCGCAAGCTGTCGATGTAGCGTGGCAGCGGATGGGTCTCGCCGTACGGCCAGACCCCGACATTGGGCGTGATGCGCTCAAGCAGCTGGTCCCCGGTGAGCAGCAGTTTCAAGGCTGGCTCGTACAAGCAGATTTGCGCGATGCTGTGGCCGCCCAGCACCAGCACGTCAAAACCGAAGTCGCCAATTTGCAGCCGCTGCCCGTTTTCCAGACTGCTGCCGGGCGGGGGTTCGTCGCAACCCAGGTTTTCATGCAACACGCCACTGACGATCTCCTCGGCCTCGCCCAGTGACAAGCCGTGACGCAGCATGAAGTCGATGCCCTGGCGGCGTGAGGTTTCATCCAGCATGCGGGTTGCACGCGCCACCTCGCGTTCCTCGGGACGCATCAGGATCTTCGCTCCGGTGCTCTGCTCCAGCCACGCGGCCAGCCCGAGGTGGTCGGGGTGGTGGTGCGAGACGATGATGCGCGTCAGGCCACCCACCAGCGGCCCCGCCAGGGCACGCAGCCACAAGGCCCGCGCCGCTTCGCAGTCGGCGCCGGTATCGAACAGGCACCAGCCTTCACCGTCGCGAATCAGGTAGATGTTGACGTGGTCGATGCCGTAGTCCACCGGCAGGGTGAACATCAGGATGCCGGGCAGGATTTCCTTGAGCGGCAGCTCGACCGGCAAGTCCATGGCTGGGGTGGGGGACGAGGTGCTCATGATCACAGGCGTTTGGCCACTTCTTCGAGCATCACTTCGGTGGCGCCGCCGCCGATGGCCTGGACACGGGCGTCGCGCACCATGCGCTCGATTGCGGCCTCGCGCATATAGCCGAAGCCGCCATGGAACTGCTGGCAGTCATAGACCACGTCGTTGAGCAGCTCGCCGCACAGCGCCTTGACCATCGACACTTCCTTGACGCATTCGCGCCCCTGTGCGTCCAGCCAGGCGGCGTGGTAGACCAATTGGCGCGCGGCCTCGACCTGCGCCGCACGCATGGCCAGGCGCTGGCGGATCGCCTGCTTGTCCCACAGTGTGGCGCCGAAGGCTTTGCGCTCGCGCACGTAGGCCAGCGTCAGCTCGATCGCGCGCGCGGCCTCGCCCATCATCTGCGCGCCCAGCACCATGCGCTCGTTCTGGAAGTTGCGCATGATCTGGTAGAAGCCCTTGTTCTCCTCGCCCAGCAGGTTGGCCGCCGGCACGCGGCAGTTCTCGAACACCAGCTCGGCGGTGTCGCTGCACAGCCAGCCGCTCTTGTTGAGTGCGCGGCCGACGCGAAAACCCGGCGTGCCCTTCTCGACGATGAAGATCGAGATGCCGCGCGAGCCCTTGGCCGTCGGGTCGGTCTTGGCGGCGACGAAATACACGTCGCCATGCACGCCGTTGGTGATGAACATCTTGCTGCCGTTGATGACCCAGTGGTCGCCGTCGCGCAGCGCGCGGGTGCGTATGCCGGCCACGTCGGAGCCGGCATCGGGCTCGGTCACCGCCACGGCGCAGATCTTCTCGCCGCGGATGATGGGCGGCAGGTAGCGCTGCAACTGCTCGGGCGTGCCGAAGTTGGCCAGGTGCGGCGAGGCCATGTCGGTATGCACCATCACCGTCACCGCGAAACCGCCGAAACTCGAACGCCCCAGTTCTTCAGCCAGGATCGCGCTGTACACCGTGTCGAGGTTCGAACCCCCGTAGGTCTCGGCGTAGCGCACGCCCAGGTAGCCAAGCTCCCCCATTTGGCGCAGCACCGCGCGCGGCACCATGCCGCTGTCTTCCCAGGATGCCGCCTGTGGCACCACCTCCTGCTCGACGAAGCGGCGCAGGTTGTCGCGGAACTGCCGGTGTTGCTCATCAAAGTAGATCGGTTCGTTCATTTCGTTTTTCCTCAGTTGTCCTCAATGTCCATGACCACCAGCACATCGCCACCGCGCACCGCATCGCCGCTGCGGCAGCGCAGCTCGCTGACCCGGCCCGCGGCGGGCGCGCTGATCGTGTGCACCATCTTCATGGCTTCCATTTGCACCAGCGTATCGCCCGCATTCACCGTCATGCCCACGCTGGCTTGCACTTGCGTCACCAGGCCGGGCATGGGCGCGAGCAGGCGGCTGCCACCCCGCTCGTCCGCGGCCGCCGCGCCGGTGAGCGCGCGCTGCCAGCGGTCGAGCCGGCGCCAGGTGCGCGTGCGGCCGGCGCCGGCCAGCCACAGACGTTCGCCCTCGCTGGCGTGCCGTTCCAGCGCCACCGTGAAGCGGGTCGTCACGCCCTTGTGCCGCAATTCCAGGGTGTCTGCGACCAGCGTCGCCGCAACCACCCGTTCCAGCTCGCCGACGCGTACGCGCCAGCCTTCGCCCTGCGGCGACACGCTGGCCTCGTGCACGCAGCGCTGCCCGTCTTCGAGCAGCACCCGCGTGCCGCCAGCGCCGCTGCCGGGCACGCGCCAGGTCCCGAGCGATTGCCAGGCCGAGCGCCCGGCCGCAGCTGCCTGCGTGGCCAGCACGCCGTGCAGCGCGGCAGCGGCGATGGCCAGCCCGTCGTCTTCGCGCGGCTGCCAGCCTGCGGGGAAAGCACGCGCGATGTAGTGCGTACTGAGCCTTTGCGCAAAGTGCTCGTGGCGCAGCAGATCGGCCAGGAAACCGAGGTTGCTGTGCACGCCGAGCAGCACCGTGTCGTCCAGTGCGGTGGCGAGCCGTCGCGCGGCGGTCGGCCGGTCATCGGCATGGGCAATCACCTTGAGCAGCATCGAGTCGTAATACGGGGTGACCCGGCTGCCGGTGCGCACACCGCTGTCAACCCGCACGCCCTCGCCGCGCGGCTCGCGGTAGCCGACCACGGTGCCGATCTCGGGCGCGAAATCGGCCGCTGGATTTTCCGCGCATACGCGCACCTCGATCGCGCAGCCGCGCTGCGACAGCGCTGACTGACTGAAGCCGAGCGCTTCACCGGCGGCCACCCGCAACTGCCATTCGACCAGATCGATGCCGCAGGTCAGCTCGGTCACCGGGTGCTCGACCTGCAGCCGGGTGTTCATTTCCAGAAAGAATGTGTCGCCGCTGCGGCTGTCATGAATGAATTCGATGGTGCCGGTGCTGTCGTAGCCGATGGCACGCCCCATCGTCAGCGCGTGGGCAAACAGGGCCTCGCGCACCGCCGGCGACAGGTGCGGCGCCGGCGCTTCCTCGATCACTTTCTGGTGCTTGCGCTGGATCGAGCATTCGCGCTCGAACAGGTGCACCAAATGCCCGTGCTGGTCGCCCAGCAACTGCACTTCGAGGTGGCGCGGCTCGTCCAGGTAGCGCTCCAGCAGCACACGGTCATCACCGAACGACGCCTGGGCCTCGCGCCGCACGGTGTCCAGCGCGGCCGTGAATTCACCCGCGCTGCGCACCACCCGCATGCCCTTGCCGCCGCCCCCGGCCGAGGCCTTGATCAGCACCGGATAGCCCACATCAGCCGCCGCCGCCTGCAAGACCGCGCTGTCCTGATCGTCAGCGTGGTAGCCCGGCACCACCGGCACGCCGTGTTCCATCGCAATGCGTTTGGATTCGATCTTCGACCCCATGCGCCGGATCGCCTCGCGCGAGGGGCCGACGAAAATGAGCCCGGCCGCTTCGCAGGCATCGATCAGGGCCAGGCTTTCCGACAGGAAGCCGTAGCCTGGATGGATGGCTTGCGCACCGGCGGCACGCGCCGCGGCCACGATCGCCGCGGCATCCAGGTAGCTGCGCGCGGCCTCAGGCGGGCCAATGCGCACGGCGGTATCACACTGGGCCACGTGCAGCGCTTCGCGGTCAGCGTCGGCGTACACCGCCACGGTTCGCAAGCCCATGCGGCGCGCGGTGCGTGCGATGCGGCAGGCAATCTCGCCGCGGTTGGCAATCAGCAGCGTGTCAAACATAGTCATTTTGACCTCAGACCTGCCGCCACGCAGGCAGGCGCTTGCCGAAGAAGGCGGCGATGCCTTCGCGCCCTTCTTCGGTTTCCCAGGCATCGGCCAGCTTGTCGGCGGCGTAGATCATGTTGGTGTCCAGGTCATGCGAATGCACGTAGGCGATCAGCTTCTTGGTGGCCGCCACCGCGCCGGGCGCGCACTGCAGCAGGTCGGCGAGTTCGCGCTCGATGGCGGCGTCGAGCTGGTCCGCCGCCACCACCTCGGACAGCAGGCCCAGGCGCTGCGCCTCGGCCGCCCCCATGCGGCGCGCCGTCAGGAAGGTGCGCCGTGCGTTGGCCTCGCCCATGCGCGCCACCACATAGGGCGCGATGTTGGCCGGCAGCAGGCCCAGGCGGACCTCGGTCAGCGAATAGACGCCGGTATCGACCGCGATGGCCATGTCGCACACCGAGATCATGCCGACGCCGCCGCCATAGGCGGGGCCGTTGATGCGGCCGATGACTGGCATCGGCAGGTCATTCAGTGCCCGCAGCATCAGCGCCAGATCGCCGCTTTCGCTGACGCGCTCGGCCCGGCTCTTCGTCATGTTGTCCTGCATCCAGCCGAGGTCGCCGCCCGCGCAAAAGGTCTTGCCGGCGCCGGTGAGCACCAGCGCGCGCACGCCCTCGGCGGCGCCCAGCCATTCGACCGCACGGCGCAGCTCGCCGATCAGGGTGGCGTTCAGCGCGTTGTGGGTGTCGGGGCGGTTCAGCGTGAGGCGGGCCACGCCGCGCGCATCGACGGCAAGTTGCAGGGTTTCGTAGACGGGTGTGTTCATGGGACAGGTCTCTGGATGGACAGGGTTACATGCGATAGACAGGGGTGGCGGTGTCCGGCAGCGCACGGCGCGCCGCCAGCGCCAGCGCCAGGCCGAGCACATCGCGCGAGGCCGAAGGCTCGATCAGGCCGTCGTCCCACAGCCGGGATGTGGCGTAATAGGGGTCGCTCTGGCGCGCGTATTGCTCACGCACCTGGCGTTCGGTCTCGGCCAATCGGGCCTCGTCGGCCGGGCCGCGCAGATTGGAGCGCGCCAGCTCGACCATCACATTGCTGGCGATGTCGGCGCTCATGGTCGCCACCCGGGCGCTGGGCCAGGCGAACAGGAATTCGGGCTCGAAACCGCGGCCGCACATGCCGTAGTTGCCCGCGCCATAAGAGCCGCCGACGACCAGCGTCAGCTTGGGCACGCGGGCGCAGGCCATGGCATAGACCATCTTGGCGCTGTGCTTGGCGATGCCGCCGCGCTCGGCCTCGGTGCCCACCATGAAGCCGGGAATGTTTTGCAAAAACAGCAGCGGCACGCCACGCTGGTTGGCCAGCTCGATGAAGTGCGCGCCCTTCAGGGCCGACTCGGCCAGCAGCGCGCCGTTGTTGGCCAGAACGGCCACGGGCTGGCCGTGGATCGCGCCGAAGCCGGTCACCAGCGTCTCGCCCCACAGCGGCTTGAACTCATGGAAGGCACTGCCATCGAGCAGCCGCGCAATGATCTCGCGCGCGTCGTAGGGCTGCTTGGGATCAGCCGGCACGATGCCGTCGAGTTCGCCCGGATCGTAGCGTGGCGGGCTGGGCAACAGCGGCGGCGCCAGCGCGGGCTCGGGCGGCAGGCTGGCCACGATCTGGCGCAGCATCGCCAGCGCCTGGTGCTCGTCCTCGGCCAGATGGTCGCTGACGCCGGAGACGCGGCTATGCATCTCGGCGCCACCGAGGGTTTCGCCATCGGCCACTTCGTTGATCGCAATCTTGACGATGGACGGGCCGCCGAGGTGGATGCGCGCATTGCCACGCACCATCACCACCTCGTCGGACAGCGCCGGAATGTAGGCCCCGCCCGCGGTGCAGCCGCCAAACACGGCCGAAATCTGCGGCAGACCGGCCTGCGACATGCGGCACTGGCGGTGAAAACTGTTGCCGAAGTGGTCCTTGTCAGGGAACACGCGGTCCTGCTCCGGCAGGAAGGCGCCGCCGCAGTCCACGAGGTACAGGCAGGGTAGCCGCAGGCGCTCGGCGATGTCCTGCGCCCGGATATGTTTTTTGACGGTTTCATGGAAGAACGAGCCGCCTTTGACCGTGGCATCATTGGCGATGAGCATGCAGGGCCGACCGGCCACCATGCCGACGCCGGTGACGATGCCCGCGCCCGGCACCTCGTTGCCATACTGGCCCCAGGCCGCCAGCGGCGAGAGCTCCAGGAAGGCGCTGCCATCATCAACGAGAAAGTCGATGCGCTCGCGCACCAGCAGCTTGCCGCGCTCGCGGTGGCGCCGGATGTGCGCGTCGCGCCCGCCGCTCGCCACCGCGGCCAGACGCGCACGCAGCGTCTCGGCCTGTGATCGGCCCTGCCCCAGCGCCTGGGCGTAGGCATCGCCGCGGGTATCGATACGGCTTTCGATCTGAGTCATCTGCGTCATCCCTTCATTGCAGCGAGCGAGCCACTGTGCATCACATGGCCCGACAATGCCCGGCCAATGATGCGCTCGGCCAGCCGAGCCGCCTCAATCAGCACCTCCAGGTCGATGCCGGTCTCAATACCGAGTTCCTGGCACATGAACACCATGTCCTCGGTGCAAATATTGCCCGCCGCGCCGCCATGCTTGTGGCCGGCGAACGGGCAACCGCCCAGACCGGCGACCGAACTGTCGAACAGCCGGACACCCATCTGCAAGGCCGCATAGACGTTGGCGCCGCCGACGCCGCGCGTGTCGTGCAGGTGCAGCCCGATGCGTGCATCGGGCACGATCTCGCGTACCGCCCCGATGCGACGCTTGATCTCCTCGGGATGGGCCCATCCCATGGTATCGGCCAGGTAAACCGCTGGCAGCGGCACGCTCCGGTCGGCGCAGGCATCAAGCAGCCAGCGTATCTGGTCGGTGACGGACGACAGCGGCACGGCACCCCCGAGATTGCAGCCAAAAGCCGTGATCACGTAGGCCTTTTCCACCGGAATGCCCAGGGCGATGTAGCGATCCAGCCAGCCGAGCTGGCGTTCGCGCATCTCGGCCACGCTGCAGTTGTTGTTGCGCTGCGAAAACGGCTCCGTGGTGTAGAACATCAGCCTGCCGTCCAGGTCCACCTGCTCGCAGGCACGCGCACGCTCGAAGCCGTTGTCGTTGAGCCAGAGCGCCGTGTAGCGGGTGCCTGGGCGCTTGACGATGGCGGCGAACAGCTCGGCGGCATCGGCCATCTGCGGCACCGCGCGCGGGCTGACAAAGGAAGCCACCTGGATGTGCTTCAAGCCCGAGGCCGCCAAAGCATCAATCAACGCGGCGCGATCGCCCAGCGGATAGGTCCGCGGCTCCATCTGGAAGCCCTCGCGCGGCCCCTCCTCATGGAACTCGACCGAGGCGGGCAAGTCACTCATCGCCGCCATCTCCTTCGATCAGACCGGACGGACTTCGGCCAGCACCTGGTGGCGCTCGACCATGTCGCCAACCCGGCAGCGCAGGCTGCTCAGGCTGCCTTCGAACGGCGCCGTGACGTGCAGCTCCATCTTCATCGATTCGAGCACGATCACGGTCTGGCCGATGGCGACCGAATCGCCAACCGCCGCCTTGACCGCGACCACCTTGCCCATCATCGGTGCGCCCAATTGCCCGCTGGAGGCGGCGTCACCGGCGGCGCCTCCCAGATAGGGTTCCGCGGTGAACACGCTGCTGCCCAGCGCGCTGGAGAGCTCGACCTGCTGCGCATCGCCCTGGATGGTCAGCTCCAGCGCCCGCCCGCCGCACTGCAACAGGCGGCGCCCACCCGGGATCGGCGACAGCGCGGCCTGCGTCACCTCGTCGCCGATGGCCAGGGTGCAGGCGCCATCGGCGGCGCGAGCGGAAAACCGGACCGGCCACTCTGCCGCGCCCGCCTTCAACACCAGGGCCGCCTGGGGCGCGGCCTGAATCGGCCCACTGCTCAGGCGCCAGCCGGTGAAACCGTCCCACAGGGTCCAGCAGCCCAGCGCGGGCGACTCCGCGCGCCGCTGCGCCAGCCAGTACAGCGCGGCCGCCGCCAGGTGCTCCACCGGCACGGCCGCGGGCGCGACCACGCCCCGCTGCGCATGACGCTCGTCAATCAGGCGGGTATGGAAACTGGCGTCGCGGGTTTCCGGCCATTCGAGCAGTTCATGCAGAAACCGCAGGTTGGTCACCAGCCCGATGACCGTGCTCTCGCGCAATCCAGCCACCAATGCCCGACGGGCCGACTCGCGGTCGGGGCCATGGGCGATGAGCTTGGCGATCATCGAGTCGTAGTGCGGCGAGATCTCGTCTCCGCTGTCCACCCCCGACTCGATGCGCACGCCCGAGCGCGAAAAATCGACGACATCGAGCCGACCCATGGCCGGCAGGAAACCGGCGTCGGCATCTTCCGCGCACAGCCGCGCCTCGAAGGCGTGCCCCCGGCACACCACATCGGCTTGCGCCAGCGGCAAGCACCCGGTGTCGGCAATGCGCAGCTGCAGCGCCACCAGGTCAAGCCCGGTGACTTCTTCGGTCACCGGGTGCTCGACCTGCAAGCGCGGGTTGACTTCCAGGAAGTAGTGCGCGTCACCGGCAACAACGAACTCCACGGTACCCAGGCCGCGGTAGTTCACGCCGGCGGCCAGCTTCACCGCATCGGCCAGTATGGCCTCGCGCAGACGCGGGCCGAGGCCGGCCGAGGGCGCTTCCTCGATCACTTTTTGATGGCGGCGCTGCAAAGTGCACTCGCGCTCGAACAGGTGGATGGCATGGCCCTGGCCGTCACCGGCGACCTGCACTTCAAGATGGCGCACCTGCGGCAGGTAGCGTTCGACGATCAGTTCGCCATTGCCGAAGGCTTTTTCGGCCTCGCGCATGGCGCTCTCGATGCGTGCCTCCAGCCCCTCCAGCGTCTCGACCACCGCCATGCCGCGGCCGCCTCCGCCGGCCACCGCCTTGAGCAGCACCGGCAGCGTCATGCCGCGCACCAGGCGCGACACCTCGGCCGGGTCGCTCATGCCGCCTTCACTGCCGGGGATGACCGGCACGCCGAGCCGGGCCGCCTCGCGCTTGGCGCTGGCCTTGCCGCCCACGCGCTCCATGGTGTCGGCCCGGGGGCCGATGAAGGTCAGGCCAGCCGCTTCGAGCGCGCGCACGAAGTCCGCGTTCTCGGAGACGAAGCCGTAGCCCGGATGCACGGCGTCGGCGCCGACGCGCCTGGCCGCCGCGATGATGGCGTCGATGTTGAGGTAACTCTCGCTGGGCGCGGCGCCCCCGATCTCGACCGATTCCCCGATCTCGCGCACATGGCGGGCAAACCGGTCAGCGCTGGAATGCACCGTGGCCACGGACAGGCCGAGCTTGCGGCAAGTACGGGCAATGCGGCAGGCGATCTCGCCTCGGTTCGCAATGAGGATTTTCTTAAGCATGCCCAAGGCCTCCAGAGCGGCGAAGGAAGTTGGCCAACAAGACGGTGTGGATGCGTTGCATGGTTGGCGTCCTGGTTAGAAGCGAAAAACGCCGAACGGCGTCGGTTTGGCGGCGGTGCGCGAAGCGAGGTCGAGCAACAGCCCCATGGCATCGCGCGTTTCCACCGGATCAAGAATGCCATCGACCCACAGGTTGGAAGAGAAGTTGGTGGCGGGCTGGAAGTCTTCGTAAATCTTGCGCACCGGCACCTTGAAGGCTTCTTCCTCCTCGGGCGTCCATTCGCGGCCCTCGGTCTTGTTGATCTGCTTGCGCACCAGCGCCAGCACGGTGGCGGCCTGATCCGGGCCCATGATGGCCGCGCGGCCGGTCGGCCAGGCGAACATCGCGGTCGGATTGAACGGGCGGCCACACATGGCCAGGTAGCCAGCGCCGTAAGAGGCACCCATGATGATGGTGTACTTGGGCACGTTGGCCGAGGCCATGGCCGTGATCATCTTGGCTCCGGCCTTGGCGATGCCGGCCTGCTCGGCGGCGCGCCCGACCATGAAACCGGTCACGTCGGCCATGAACAGCAGCGGGATGTCGCGCTGGCAGCACAAATCAATAAAGTGCGCCGCCTTCATCGCGCTCTCCGGGAACAGCACGCCCTGGTTGGCGAGGATGCCAATCTCGTGGCCGTGGATACGGGCAAAACCGGTCAACAGGGTGTCGCCGTACATCGGCTTGAATTCCTGGAACCGGCTGTCATCGACGAAGCGCGCCAGAATCTCGCGCGTGTCGGTCGGAATCTTGGTGTCGCGGCTGATGATGCCGTAAATCTCACGCGGATCGAACCGCGGCGGCACCGAGGGCTGACGCGTCCAACGCGGTTGGGCTTGCTCGCCCAGATCGCGCACGATCTCACGCGTGATGGCCAGCGCGTGGCGGTCATCTTCGGCGATATGGTCGGTGACGCCGCTGACGCTGCAATGCATCCTGGCCCCCCCCAGCGACTCGGCATCCACCGTCTCGCCGGTGGCGGCAAACGTCAACTCGGGGCCACCGAGGTACATATAGCCCTGCTCCTTGACAATCACCACCTCGTCGCACAACGCCGGAATATAGGCGCCACCCGCCGTGCAGGGCCCCATCACGACGGCAATCTGCTGGATACCCTCGGCCGACATGCGGACCTGGTTGTTGAAGATGCTGCCGAACTGTCCGACATCGGGAAAGATGTTGGCCATCTCCGGCAGAAACGCCCCGCCGCTGTCAACCAGCGTGATGCAGGGCAGGCGGTGCTGCCAGGCAATCTGCTGCGCCCGCACGTGCTTCTTGCAGGTCATGCCGTAGTAGGTGCCGCCCTTCACGGTGGCGTCGTTGGCGATGATCATGCACGCACGGCCCTGCACCAGGCCAATGCCGGTGATGATGCTGGCGCCGGGCGGCACGCCGTCGTACAGGCCTTCACCGGCCAGCATGCCGACTTCCAGGAAGGGTGAACCCGGATCGAGCAGCACTTCGACCCGATGGCGCGGCAGGATCTTGTTGCGCGCCAGATGTTTTTCCCGCGCTTTCAGAGGCCCCCCGGCAAGCGCCAGTTGGCGACGGCTCTGCAGATTCGCAATCACGGCCTCGTAGGCTTCGCGATTGAGTCGAAATTCGTCGTCCGAAGTCGACACACGTGAGGAGAGGATGGTCATTTGCGTTCTCGCACCAATTCGAAAGGGAAAGTCATCAGGACTTGAACACCGGCGTGCGGCGCGCCTCGAACGCCGCCAGACCTTCACTCACATCGTCATCGAGCAAGGCGGCGCTGGCCAGATCCTCCTCGAGCTGGAGACCGGCCTCCGATGAACCCTCCATGCCCTGACGGGCGAGGCGCTTCATGGTGGCGATGCCGATCCGGCTGCGCGTGGCGAGTTGGGTGCAGTAGGCGAGCGCCGCTTCACCCAGTTGTTCGGGTTCGACCACATAGTTGACCAGCCCCCATTGCTCGGCCGTGCCGGCATCGATCCAGCGCGCCGAAAAAAACAGGTCCAGGCCGCGCCGCAGGCCGACGATGCGCGGCATGCGCTGACTACCGCCCCAGCCCGGAATCAGGCCGAACTGGGCATGCTGGTCGCCAAAGCGCGCGTCCTTGGCTGCAAAAATGATGTCGCAGGCCAGCATCAGTTCGCTGCCGCCCGCCAGGGTCAGGCCCTGACAGGCCGCCACCACCGGCAGATCGCTGCGCTCCAGGCGCTTGAGCACGCCATGGCCATAAGCGATGAAATGCTTGAGCCTGGCGGGATCGCCGCGCAAGGACTTCACCTCGTCCAGGTCGGCACCGGTGCAGAAATGCTTGCCCTGCGCCCGGATCAGGATGGCGCGCACGCCGGAGCCGGGCCGCTCGAATTCATCAAGAGCAGCCTCGATGCCCTCATGCACGGACATCGACAGGCAATTGAATTTTTCGGGACGGGCCAGCTCGATGATGCCGACCGCGCCGCTGCGGCTGACCACCACGGGAGATGCCTGATTCTCGGTTTGCATTATTTGCTCTCCTTGGCGTATTGCACGGCAGCGCGGCCCACACGCTCGCGGGCGATGATCAGCTTCATGATTTGCGCCGTGCCGTCGCCGATTTCCAGACCCATCACATCACGCATGCGCTGCTGGTGCGGCAGATCCATCGACCAGCCATAGTGGCCAAAGGTCAGGAGGCACTGATGGATGGCGTCAAACGAGGTCTTGGGGGCCATCCACTTGACCATGGCGGCTTCCGCGGTGTGCGCTTGACCCGCGTCGCGCAAGGCCAGGCCGTGGTAACAGAGCTGGCGGCAAGCGGAAATCAGTGTCTCGAATTCGACAATCGGAAAGCTCACGCCCTGGTACTGCGCCAACGGTGCGCCGAAGGTCTGGCGTTCCTTCACGTATTCCCAGGTTTCGTCGATCGAGGCCTGCGCCGCCGCCAAGCACTGCAGGGCGATCAGGATGCGACTGAAGTCAAAGCCCTGCATCACCTGCGTGAAGCCCTTGCCTTCCGCCCCCAGCCGGTTCTCGACCGGCACCCGCACGTCGTCGAAGAACACCGAGCCGCGGCCGATGATTTTGCTGCCGACGTCGTTGAAGCGGGTGCGCTGCACGCCTTTCTGGTTCAAATCCACCAGCAAGGCCGTGATACCGCGCGCGCCATCCTCTGGCTTGCCGGTGCGCGCGAACAGCACCATGGCATCGGCCTGGTCGGCAAAGGTGATGGAGGTCTTCTCACCCGAGAGGATGTACTCGTCGCCAACGCGGCGCGCCTTGAGCTGCAGGTTGGCGGCATCCGAGCCGCCCCGCGGCTCGGTCAGACCCAGGGCGACGATGGCCTCGCCCGCCACGATCCGGCTGTTCCAGGTGCGCGCCAGCTCGGGGGACGCATTGGCATGGATGATGGCGCCCATCAGCGAGCTCAGCAACTGCATATAGCTCACGTTGAAGTCGCCATAGGCGATTTCCTCGGTAATGATGCCCGCCGTGACGCCACTCAGGCCCAGGCCACCATACTCCTCGGACAAATCGACACCGATCAGGCCGAGGGACCCCATTTCCCTGAACAGCGCCCGGTCAATCCCCGGCTGCGACTCGCGCTTTTGGTAATCGGGCCTGAGCTTCTCGCGTGCAAAGCGGCGCGCCACGTCACGCAACGCAATTTGATCGTCATCAAAAATCATGGTCATATCTCCTGTTTGACTGCCGCTGAAACGACTGCCGCCTGCGCCCAACAGCAGCCAGAAACAAAAAAATGAAGAGAACCCCGATTGCAAAACGCGGTGCTTCCTTGTTACTATAGCACCGAACAGGCGTTAGTTAGATGTGCAGGAGTTCTTTTACATGACCCACCGTCCCGCAGTCCCCTTTTCAAGACTGCTGTCTCCACTGAAGGTCGGTGCGCATGTTCTTCGGAACCGGGCGCTGATGGGCTCCATGCACACGCGACTGGAGTCGCTGGATCGGCCGATAGAGCGCCTGTCCCTGTTCTATGCGGAGCGGGCGCGCGGTGGCGTCGGCCTGATCGTCACCGGCGGCTATGCGCCCTGCCAGGATGGCCTGCTGGATGAAACCGGCCCCCTGCTCGTCACGCCGGAGCAGGCCGATGCGCTCAAACCCATTCCCCAGGCGGTGCATGCCGAAGGCGGCAAGATCATTCTGCAAATCCTGCATACCGGCCGCTACGCCAAGGTCGCACGGCCGGTCGGCGCCTCCGGCATTCCGTCCCCGATCAATCCGCGCGGGCCCCGAGCCTTGAGCACGGCCGAAGTCTGGCAAACGATCGCCGACTTCGTGCGCTGCGCCGAACTCGCCCAGCGCGCCGGCTTTGACGGCGTCGAGATCATGGGCTCGGAAGGCTACCTGCTCAACCAGTTCACCGTCACGCGCACCAACGACCGCAGCGACGAATTCGGCGGCAGCATGGAAAATCGCCACCGCCTGCCGGTGGAGATCGTGCGTCGCGTGCGCGAACAGGTGGGACCGCAGTTTTTGCTGATGTACCGTGTGTCGGCACTGGATCTGGTCGAAGGCGGCGCCCCGGCGGACGAAATCGCCCAACTCGCCCAGGCCGTACAGGGCGCCGGCGCCGACATCCTCAACACCGGCATCGGCTGGCACGAAGCGCGCATACCCACCATTGCCTACGTGGTGCCACGCGCCGCCTGGCGCTTCGCGGCGGCCCGGGTCAAAAAGGCCGTATCGATTCCGGTCATCACCTCCAACCGCATCAACACGCCCGCGCTGGCCGAAGAGATTCTTGCCAGCGGCGATGCCGACATGGTCTCGATGGCGCGCCCCTTCCTGGCCGACGCCGACTTCATCGCCAAGGCGGCGCAGGGTCGCGCCGATGAGATCAACACCTGCATCGCCTGCAACCAGGCCTGTCTCGACTACATCTTCACCGACCGGCCCGCCACCTGCCTGGTCAACCCCCGCGCTGGCCGCGAACTCGAATTCTCGCGGCTGCCGCCACGGGCGGCGCAACGCAAGGTGGCGGTGGTCGGCGCCGGCGCGGCCGGGCTGGCCTGCGCGCTGAGCACCGCCGCTCGCGGACACGCGGTCACCCTGTTCGAGGCCGCGCCAGAGATCGGCGGCCAGTTGAACCTGGCTCGGGCCGTGCCGGGCAAGCAGGAGTTCAATGAACTGTTGCGCTACTTTCAACAGGGTGTGGCACGGCATGGCGTCAGGCTCAAACTTGGCAGCCGGGTTGAGGCCCAAGCGCTCGCCAAGGCCCCGTACGACCGCATCGTGATCGCCACCGGCGTGCGCCCGCGCCTGCCGCAGATCCCGGGTATCGAGCATCCGAAAGTCGTGGCTTATGCCGACCTGCTGTCGGGCCGGGTGCAGGCGGGCCGCCGGGTCGCGGTGATTGGCGCCGGGGGGATCGGTTTCGACGTGGCGGCATTCCTGCTGCACGAAGAACAGGCCGGGGACGCCAGCGCGCCGCAGGCGGTCGACCGGTTTCACGCTGAATGGGGTGTCGATACCTCACCCTCAGCTGCGGGTGGCCTCAAACCGATGCTGCCCGTGACATCGCCACGCGAGGTCACCCTGTTGCAGCGCAAACCGGAAAAACCCGGGCGCAGCCTGGGCATGACCACGGGCTGGGCGCTCAAGGCCGAACTGGCACGACGCGGCCTGCGCATGCTGTCGGGCTGCAGCTATGAGCGCATCGACGACGCCGGACTGCACCTGAGCATCCAGGGGCAGCCGCAAACGCTCGATGTGGACACCATCGTCATTTGCGCCGGCCAGGACAGCGAGAACACGCTGGCCACCGAATTGCGCGCGCTCGGCCTGGCGCCCGAGATCATCGGCGGTGCGGCGGTTGCCGCCGAACTGGACGCCTTGCGTGCCATTGACCAGGGCACACGCCTCGGCCTGGCCATCTGAACTCACCAAAAACACCCCCATGGATTTCGCACCCCACCCAGAACATGAATCGATTCGCGATGCGATCGTCAAAATCTGCGCCCGCTTCGACGACGCTTACTGGCTCGAACGCGACCGGCTGGGCGGTTTTCCGCATGAGCTGCACCGCGCCCTGGCCGAGGGGGGCTGGCTCGGCATTTGCCTGCCGCAGGAATACGGCGGCGGCGGACTGGGCATCACTGAAGCCACCGTGATGATGCAGGCCATTTCACAGTCGGGTGCCGGGCTGTCCGGCGCATCGGCGGTGCACATGAATATTTTCGGCCTGCAGCCGGTGGCCGTGTTCGGCAACGAGGAACAGAAACGCCGCATGCTGCCGCCGCTGATCGCGGGCCGGGAAAAGGCCTGCTTCGCCGTCACCGAGCCTGACACCGGCCTGAACACCACCCGATTGAAAACCCGCGCTGATCGGGTGGGCGACCACTATGTGTTGTCCGGCCAGAAGGTCTGGATTTCAACCGCCCAGGTGGCCGAGAAGATGCTGATCCTCGCACGCACCACTGCGGCCGAAGACTGCAAGAAGCCGAGCTTCGGCCTGAGCCTGTTCTACACCGACCTCGACCGCCGTTTTGTAGAGGTGCGGGAGATCGAGAAGATGGGGCGCAAGGCGGTCGATTCGAACCAGGTCTTCATCGACGGCCTGCGGGTGCCGGTGGAGGACCGCATCGGGGAAGAGGGCCGCGGCTTCGAATACATCCTGCACGGCATGAACCCCGAGCGGGTGCTGATCGCGGGCGAGGCGATCGGCCTGGGCCGCGCGGCGCTGCAGGTGGCCGTCAAGTACGCCGGCGAACGCGTGGTCTTTGATCGGCCGATCGGGCAAAACCAGTCGATCCAGCATCCGCTGGCGCAATCGTGGATGGAACTGGAAGCAGCCGAGATGATGACGATGCGCGCGGCATGGAAATACGACAACAACCTGCCCTGCGGCGCCGACGCCAATGCGGCCAAGTACATGGCAGCCGAGGCCGGCTTCAATGCCTGCCAGCGCGCCATGGCCACACTCGGCGGTTTCGGTTACGCCAAGGAGTACCACGTCGAGCGCTACCTGCGCGAGATGATGATTCCGCGCATCGCGCCGATCAGCCCGCAGCTCATCCTGTGCTTCATCGCCGAGAAGGTGCTGGGCCTGCCCAAATCCTATTGACGCTCACGCTTTGACACTCACTGCGGAACTCGCCGCCGACATTCCTGCGGCATCCAGCGTCACCCTCTTTTCACCCATGACATCCCCCACCCCATCATGACCACCCCTCCCGACAGCGAACGCGCCGACCAACTCAACATGCTGCGCGAGAGTGCGCTCGGTTTCGCCACCAAAGAGTCGCCTCTGCACCGCGCACGCGCCCTGCGCCACCAGGCACCCGGCTACGACCGCCGTTTCTGGAACGCACTGGCCGAGCAGGGCTGGACCGGGCTGCTGGTGCCCGAATCACTGGGCGGCTACGAACAGGGCTTCGCCGAGATGGCCGAGGTGGCCGCCGCCCTGGCCGCTCAGGTCGCGCCCGAACCGGTGGTGCCGGTGCTGGTCTTCGCCGGCCGGCTGCTGGCGCATGCGGGCGCCACCGAACTGGCGACACGCCTGCTGACCGAACTCGCCGAGGGGCGCACCCTGCCTGCCGTGGCCTGGCAGGAGCAGGTCACCGGCGCGCAAGACCCTCTCGACCAGGCGGCCACCCGGCTGGAGCGCGCGGGCGATGGCCTGATGCTGAGCGGTGGCAAACGCCATGTGCGCCCTGGCGCCGGCGCCGACGGCTACATCGTCAGTGCCAGCGGAGCGAACGGTCTGGCCCTGGTCTGGGTGCCGGCCAATGCCTCCGGCCTCACCCTGTCGAGCCAGCCGCTGGCCGACGGCAGCTATGCGGCGCAGCTCGACTTCAACAGCGTTCGCCTGCCTGCCGGACACCTGCTGGCCGAAGGACCGGCCGCCGTGGCCGCCCTCGCCCGCGCCTATGACGAAACCCTGGTGCTGAGCAGTGTCGAACTGCTGGCCCTGGTGCGCGGCATGCTGGCCATGACGCTGGACTACCTGCGCACGCGCGTCCAGTTCGGCAAGCCGATCGGCAGCTTCCAGTCGCTGCAGCACCGCGCCGTCGACCTTCTGATCCAGCAGGAACTGACCGCCAGCGTGGTATCGCAGGCCGTCGCCCTGCTTGACGACCCGCAGGCCGACGCCACGGCACGCTCGGCCATGGCCAGCCGCGTCAAGGCGCGCGCGTCGGACGCCGGGCTGCAAGTGGCACGCGAAGCGGTGCAACTGCACGGCGCCATCGGCGTCACCGACGAATACGACCTGGGACTGTATCTGCAACGCGCCCTGGTGCTTGCCGCCTGGCTGGGCAACGGCACGCTCCAGCGCCGCCGCTACGCCGACCTCACCCGCAACGCCACCGAGCAGGAACACGCATGAACAAGCCCTCGACCACCACCGGCACCGACTGGAACGCGCTCGACAACAGCAGCTTTCGCGTCACCGTGCGCGAATTCTTTGAAACCCGCTACCCCAAGGACTTGCGCTATCCCAAACGGCGGCTGCGCTGGGCCGAAATCAGGGACTGGTATCTGACGCTCTCCCAAAAGGGCTGGGTCGCCCCGAGCTGGCCCAGCTCCTATGGCGGCATGGGGCTGAGCCCCGAAAAGCTCATCATCTTCATCGAGGAGCAGGAGCGCTGGGGCGTTGGGCGCGCGCCCGACATGGGCATCACCATGGTCGGCCCGCTGCTGATCCACCACGGCAACGACACGCAACGCGCCTACTATCTGCCCAAGATCCTGGCCGGCGAGCACATCTGGTGCCAGGGTTATTCGGAGCCGAATTCTGGCTCCGACCTGGCCAGCCTGCGCACCGAGGCGGTGGCCGACGGCGAGCACTTCATCGTCAACGGGCAAAAGACCTGGACCACGCTGGCACAGGACGCCACCCACATCTTCCTGCTGGTGCGCACCGACAAGCAGGCCAAGAAGCAGCAAGGCATCAGCTTCCTGCTGGCCGACATGAAAACGCCTGGCATCAGCGTGCGCCCGATCCGCAACATCGCGGGCAGCGAGGACTTCTGCGAGATCTTCCTGGAAAACGTGCGCGTGCCGCGCGCCAACATCGTCGGCGAGCTGAACAAGGGCTGGACCATCGCCAAGGCGCTGCTCGGCTTCGAGCGCATCTTCCTGGGCAGCCCCAAGCAAAGCCAGTACGCGCTGGCGCGGGTGCAGGAAGCCGCTCAGCGCCTAGGCCTGTTTCAAGACACCGGCTTTGTGGACCGTTACACCAAGCTGGCCCTTGATGTGGCCGACCTGGGCGCGCTCTACGGCCGCTTCATCGAGCAGGTCAAACGCGGTGAAACGCTGGGACCCGATGTCTCGATGCTCAAGCTGTTCGCCACCGAAACCTACTCGCGGCTGGCCGATCTGCTGGTTGACATCGCCGGCTCGAGCGGTGGCATGCCTGGCGACATCGCCCTGCCCGGCGGCAAGACCGACGTGCTGACCACCTTCTACAACGCCAGGCCCGCCACCATCTATGGCGGCAGCAACGAGGTGCAGCGCAACATCCTGGCCGCCAGCGTGCTGCAGCTGCCGTCATGATGACGCACAGCGCCAGCCAGCCCTTCGCCGGCCCCGGCCCGGACGCGCAATTCGCGGCCGCGCTGGCGCAGGGCCGCTTTCAGATCCAGCACTGCGCCGCCTGCGGCCAGCATGTCTTTTATCCGCGCGCGCTGTGCCCGCATTGCGGCTCGGCGCGGCTTGGCTGGGTCAACGCCAGCGGGGCCGCTCAGGTCTATTCCAGCACCACGGTGCGGCGCAAGGCCGAGGCCGGCGGCGACTACAACGTCGCGCTGGTGGACCTGGCCGAGGGGCCGCGGCTGATGTCGCGCGTCGATGGCGTGCCACCCGAGCAGGTGCGCATCGGCATGGCCGTGCAGGCGCGCGTGATCGATGATCCGGCCCAAGGCAAACTGCTGGTCTTCGTGGCGGCGGCGCGGGGCGAAGGTTAACCAATGAACGCCATTTCACCCCTGCGCGGCTGCGCCGCCATCGTCGGCGCCAGCCTGGGCGGCGTACCCATGGCGCCCGGCCGCAGCGCGCTCGAAATCCTGGGCGAGGCGGTACACGGCGCGCTGGCCGACGCCGGCTTGAAACTATCCGATGTCGATGGCCTGTTCACAGGCTCGTCCTACCACTTCCTGGCCGGCCTGTCGGTGGCGGAATATCTCGGCGTCAAGCCCAAATTCTGCGAAGCCACCATGGTCGGCGGCTCGTCTTACGTCGGCCACCTGCTCACCGCCGCGATGGCCTTGCACACCGGCCAGTGCGAGGTGGCGCTGATCTGCTATGGGAGCAACCAGGGCTCGGGTTTCGGCAAGCTCAAGTCGATGGCCGAGACGCCTTTGTACGAGGCGCCCTACGCGCCACGCTACCCGATCTCCAGCTACGCCCTGGCCGCCGCGCGCCACATGCACCAGTACGGCACCACACGCGAAGACCTGGCCCACATCGCGGTCGCGGCGCGACGATGGGCGCAACTCAATCCGCTGGCCCATGCGCGCGATCCGCTCAGCATCGAACAGGTGCTGGCCGCGCGCATGGTCAGCGATCCGCTGTCGGTGCTCGATTGCTGCCTGGTCACCGACGGTGGCGGCGCCCTGGTGCTTGTGAAGCGCGAGCGGGCGCGCGACTTTCCCAAGCCGCCGGTCTATGTGCTGGGCGCGGCCGCGGCGACCTGGCACCGCCAGATCGCCTCCATGCCCGACCTGACCGTCACCGCCGCCGCCGAGTCGGGGCCGCGCGCCTTCGCCCTGGCCGGCCTGTCGCCCAAGGATGTGGACGTGCTGGAGCTGTACGACGCGTTCACCATCAACACGCTGCTGTTTCTCGAAGACCTGGGCTTTTGCGCCAAGGGCGAAGGCGGCGCTTTTGTGCGCGACGGACGCATCGCGCCGGGCGGCGTGTTGCCGGTCAACACCAATGGCGGCGGTCTGTCGTGCTGCCACCCTGGCATGTACGGCATGTTCCTGCTGATCGAGGCGGTGCAGCAACTGCGCGGCGAGGCCGGAGCGCGGCAGGTGCGCGGCGCCGAGGTGGCGCTGTGCCATGGCAACGGGGGCGTTCTTTCTAGCCAGGTGACGGCCCTGCTGGGCACGGCCGCCACCGTCTGATTTCTTTACATCTACAACCAGGAGTCATTTCATGAACAAAGGCATCATGCTGCAAGACAAGGTGGCGGTCGTCACCGGCGCGGGGCGGGGCATCGGCCGCGACATCGCGCTGCTGATGGCGGCGCAAGGCGCCAGGGTGGTGGTCAACGACATCGGCGCCTCGGTCGGGGGCGTGGGCAATGACGCCAGCCCGGGCCAGCAGGTGGTCGACGAGATCAAGGCCGCCGGCGGCCAGGCGGTGCTCAGCACCGACAGCGTCTCGGATTGGGCTGCGGCCAACCGCATCATCGAGTGCGCGGCCGACACCTTCGGCCGCATCGATGTCGTCGTCAATAACGCCGGCATCCTGCGCGACCGGCTGTTCTTCAACATGTCGATCGAGGAATGGCACGCCGTGATCGACGTGCACCTGCACGGCAGCTTCTACGTCTCGCGCGCCGCGGCGCCGCACTTCAAGACCCAGCAGTCCGGCGCCTATGTGCACATGACCTCGACCTCCGGTCTGCTGGGCAACCTCGGCCAGGCCAACTACGCCGCCGCCAAACTCGGTGTCGCGGCGCTGTCGCGCTCGATCGCCTTCGACATGCAGCGCTACAACGTGCGCTCCAACTGCATCTCGCCCTTCGCATGGAGCCGCATGATCGGCTCCATGCCGACCGAGACGCCCGAGCAGCAGGCACGGGTCGAGAAGCTGAAGAAAATGGATACGGCGAAGATCGCGCCGATGGTGGCCTTCCTGGCCAGCGACGCCGCGCACGAGGTCACCGGCCAGATCTTCGCGGTGCGCGGCAACGAAATCTTCCTGATGAGCCAGCCCCGCCCGGCACGCGGCATGCACACCGCCGAGGGCTGGACGCCCGAGACCATCGCCGAGCGCGTGCTGCCGTCGATGAAGCCCAGCTTCACGCCGCTGGAGAACTCGTCCGTCGTGTTCTCGTGGGATCCGGTCTGAGCGAGCCAACAGCATGGCGATCAACTACGACAAACTCATGGCGTGGCCGTTCGAGGACGTGCGCCACCGCTACACCCAGCGCGACACCATGCTCTACGCCTTGGGCATCGGCCTGGGCGCCGATCCGACCGACGAAGCCGAATTGCGCTTCGTCTACGAGAAGAACCTGGTCGCGCTGCCGACCCTGCCGGTGGTGCTGGGCTATCCCGGCATGTGGCTCAAGGACCCCGCCACCGGCATCGACTGGGTGCGCCTGGTGCATGGCGAACAGGGCCTGCGCCTGCACCGGCCCGTGCCCCCCGAAGGCGAGGTGATCGGGCGCACGCGCGTCACGGGCATCGTCGACAAGGGCCCCGGCAAAGGCGCGCTGATCTACACCGAGCGCACGGTACTTGACGCCAACAGCGGCGAACTGCTGGCGACACTGACATCAACCACCTTCTGCCGCGCCGATGGCGGTTTCGGCGGCCCGGCCGGACCGGTGAAGGCGGTGCACGAACTGCCGGAACGCGCAAGCGACCATGGCGTCGATTTCGCCACCCAGCCGCGCGCCGCACTGGTTTATCGCCTCTCGGGCGACTACAACCCCCTGCATGCCGAACCCGCGGTGGCGCGCGCGGCCGGCTTCGAGCGGCCCATTTTGCACGGTCTGGCCACCTACGGCATCGCTGGCTGGGCCATCACCCAAAGCGTGTGCGATGGTGACCCGGCCGCCGTGCAATCGATCGATGTGCGTTTTTCAGCGCCGGTTTATCCCGGTGAGACGATCCGCACCGAGATCTGGATCGAGGGCAAGGTCGTGTCGTTTCGCGCCCGGGCCGTCGAACGCGACATTGTCGTGCTCAACAACGGGCGCGCCGAGTTGCGCTGAGCGTCCATTGCCTTTCCTTTTATTCTTCTTTTTCAAGGACCCAAGATGAACTACGCTGACTTCCAATTTCTGAAATTCGACCACAAGCCCAACGGCGTGCTGCTGATCACCATCAACCGCCCCGAGGTCATGAACGCCACCAATGGCCGCCTGCACTGGGAGCTGACCAAGATCTGGGGCGTCGTCAACGACGACGCCAAGACCAAGGTGGCGGTGATCACCGGCGCGGGCGACCAGGCCTTCTCGGCCGGCGGCGACCTGGAATGGGTGGCCAACATGGTCGGCAACCCCAAGGAGATCGCCAACACCATGACCGAGGCCTCGGACGTGGTCTACAACATGATGGCCTGCGACAAGCCCATCATCTCGGCCATCAACGGCGTGGCCGTCGGCGCCGGCCTGGCGGTGGCCTTCCTGGCCGACATCAGCATCATGGCCGAGGAGGCCAAGATCACTGACGGCCACGTCAAGATCGGTGTCGCCGCCGGCGACCACGCCGCGATCCTGTGGCCGCTGCTGTGCGGCATGGCCAAGGCCAAGTACTACCTGATGACGGCCGAGTTCGTCGGCGGCAAGGAAGCCGAGCGCATCGGCCTGGTGAGCCTGTGCGTGCCGCGCGCCGAACTGATGGACAAGGCCATGGCCGTGGCCAACAAGCTGGCCGCGGGCAGCCAGCAGGCGATCCGCCTGACCAAGCGCTCGCTGAACGGCTGGATGAACGTCGCGCGCCCGATCTTCGAGAGCTCGCTGGCGATGGAGATGCTGTGCTTCCTGGGCGAGGACGCCAAGGAAGGCGTGGCCTCGGTGCGCGAGAAGCGCGCGCCCAAGTTCCCCTCCGCCAACAGCTGAGCACGAACCCTATCCAGATCATCAACCTCGCACCCGCACGGGTGGGGCGAGGTTGCAACCAGCGCGCCTGAACTCATCCGCGGCGCATGGCGCTTGCCGCGATCAACACATCGAGAGGAATGAATATGGACTTCACACTGACCCAGGAACAGCGAATGATTTACGAGTACGGCGACCGTATCTCGAAGCAGTTCGACCACAACTACTGGCGCGGCTACGCCGAAAAGAATGAGAGGCCGACCGAGCTGTACCAGCAGATCACCAGCGACGGCTTTCTCGGCATCATGGTGCCCGAGGCTTATGGCGGCGCCGGCCAGGGCATGACCGAGATGCTGCTGTTCATGGAAGGGCTGGCGAACAACGGCATCCCGCTGCTCAACCTGGTGGTCGGCCCGACCA
Organism: Acidovorax sp. GW835-FHT14B10; assembly: GCF_058793725.1. Lineage (NCBI taxonomy): Bacteria > Pseudomonadati > Pseudomonadota > Betaproteobacteria > Burkholderiales > Comamonadaceae > Acidovorax > Acidovorax sp. GW835-FHT14B10. Next base: position 246,816 of record NZ_JBXAGC010000001.1, on the reverse strand, counting down.
TGACCATGGGTTTGCTGGCCAAGCACGCCAGCGAGGACATGAAGCGCCGGTTTCTGCCTGGCGGCTGTACCGGCGAAATCAAGTTCTGCTTCGCCATCACCGAGCCCAACGCCGGCTCCAACTCGATCGAAATCACCAGCATCGCCAAGTCCGACGGCAAGGGCGGCTTCAAGCTCAACGGCCAGAAGGTCTTCATCACCGATGCGAACTGCGCCGACTACGTGATGGTCGTCACCCGCACCACGGCGCGCGCCGAGGTGAAGAAAAAGACCGACGGCTTCACCATCTTCATGGTCGACATGAAGAAAAAAGGCATCAGCAAAACGCTGATTCCGGTCGCCTTCCCGGTGCCGGAGACGCAGTGGCAACTGTTCTTCGACAACGTTGAACTGACCGAGGCCGATGTGCTGGGCGAAGTCGGCAAGGGCTTCAACATCCTGTTCGACACGCTGAACCCGGAACGCATCATCCTGTCGGGCCTGTGTACCGGCGTCGGACGTTTCGCCTTGAAAAAGGCCGTGGCCTATGCCAACGACCGCAAGGTCTTCAACAACACCCCCATCGGCGCCCACCAGGGCGTGCAGCACCCGCTGGCGATCGCCCGCAGCGAGATCGAAATGGCCTCGCTGATGGCGCTCAAGGCGGCCTGGGCCTTCGACCAGAACCTGCCCGCCGGCGAGTACGCCAACATCGCCAAGTACGCCGGTGCCGAAGCCGGCATTCACGCCGTGGACGCCGCGATCCAGACCCACGGCGGCAACGGTTTCACCAAGGAATACGGCATCTACGACCTGTACGGCCTGGTGCGCTTGCTGCGCACGGCGCCGCTGAACCGCGAGATGGTGCTGAACTACATCGGCGAGCACGTGATGGGCCTGCCGCGCTCGTACTGATCCGCATCCATATCCATGAACATGAGCACGAGTTCTCCCCTCCCCGTCTTCGGCGCGCTGGCCGGCCTGAAGGTCATCGACCTGTCACGCGTGCTCGGCGGGCCGTACTGCGGCCAGATCCTCGCCGACCACGGGGCAAACGTCATCAAGGTGGAGCCGCCCGCCGGCGACGAGACCCGCGCCTGGGGCCCCCCCTTCACCGACGATGGCACGGCCGCCTACTACCTCGGTGTCAACCGGAACAAGCGCGACATCGTGATCGACCTGTCGCGCGCCGAGGGACGCGAGATCGTTCTGAAAATGCTCGCGGACGCGGACGTGCTGATCGAGAATTTCAAGATCGGAACCCTCGAGCGCTGGGGCATCGGCTATGAGCAGGCGCTGCGCGAGCGCTTCCCGCGCCTGATCCATTGCCGCGTCAGCGGTTTTGGCGCCGATGGGCCGCTGGGTGGCGCCCCGGGCTACGACGCCGTGGCCCAGGCCCTGGGCGGCCTGATGAGCGTCAACGGCTCCCCGGATACCGGCCCGATGCGGGTCGGGGTGCCGGTGGTGGACCTCACCACCGGTCTGTCCGCCGTCATCGGCGTGCTGCTGGCGGTGGTCGAGCGCCAGCGCTCCGGGCGTGGGCAATTCGTCGAAGCCACGCTGTACGACACGGCCGTGTCGCTGCTGCACCCGCAAAGTGCAAACTGGTTGCTGTCGGGCAAGGCGCCGCAGCTCAGCGGCAACGCGCACTCCAACATCGTGCCCTACGACAAATTCCGGACCCGCACCTGCGAGGTGTTCCTGGGCATCGGCAACAACGGCCAGTGGAAAAAGCTGTGCGACTTCCTCGGACGCCCGGAGATGGCCAGCGAGCCGCGTTTCGCCACCAACGCCGACCGCTTTGGCAACCGCGACGCGCTGCGCGCCCTGCTGGAGGAGCACCTGCTCCAGGTCGATGGCGAGTTGCTGTGCCATCAATTGCTGGCAGCCGGCGTTCCGGCCGGCGCGGTGCACGCCATCCCCCAGGTATTGTCCGACCCGCACACCCTGCACCGGGACATGGTGGTGCAAGTCGAGGGGGTGCGGGGCATTGGCATTCCGGTCAAACTGTCTCGCACCCCGGGGCGGACCCACAGCGCACCGCCCCACTTCGGCCAGCACACGCGTGAGCTGCTCGCCGAGCATGGCTACGGCGACGCCACCATCGAAGCCCTGATCGCGCGGGGAACAGTGACGCAACACGTTCCCGCTTGAGTCAATCCTGCCGATGCAAGGGTAAGCCCTACATGTCTAACTAATGTTAGACATTACAGTTGCAAATCTTTTATGCAACACAGAAAGTCGGCGATCTGCGCACAGGCAGACGGTCACCCGTGAAATGTCATAGGCACCTACAGTGATCAACACCATCAGTACCAGTAACACGGCGAAAGAGCATGGGCCGACGCCAGCCAGCCAACGGGCAGGGGTACCCGTGCTCGAATGCCTCGATGTGGAGCGGCGCTTCGGCGGCCTGGTGGCCGTGACCGGCGTCGACATGCACATCCGGCGCGGCGAGATCTTCGGCCTCGTGGGCCCGAACGGCAGCGGCAAGACCACCATGACCAACGCCATCACCGGCTTCTTCCCGCCTCAAAAAGGGCAGATTCTGCTCAATGGCGAGGACATCACCGGCCTGGCGCCGCACAAGGTGGCGCGCCGGGGCGTGGCCCGCACCTTCCAGAACCTGGCCCTGTTCAACGGCATGACGGTGCTGGACAACATCTTGCTGGGCCGCCACGTGCACATGAAGCCCAGCGTGCTGCGCACCGCCCTCTACCCCTGGCTGAGCCGGCCCGAGGAGATCGCCCACCGCGAGGTGGTGGAGGAAGTGATCGACTTCATGCAACTGGAGAACGTGCGCGACGAGCCGGTGGACGCCATCCCGCTGGGTCTGAAAAAACGGGTGGAGCTGGCGCGCGCCCTGGTGGCCGAACCCAGCTTCCTGGTGCTGGACGAACCCATGGCCGGCATGAACCAGGAAGAAAAAGAGTACATGGCGCGCTTCATCCTCGATGCGCGCGAAGAGCGCGGCGTGACTGTGATGCTGATCGAGCACCACATGGACATCATCACCGGCATCTGCGACCGCATGATGGTGCTGAGCTACGGCGAGGTGATCGACACCGGGATTCCGAAAGACGTGATCGCCGATCCGCGTGTGATCAAGGCCTATCTGGGAGGTGCTCATGCCGTCCAGTGAACGCAACAGCAGCACCTGGGACCTGAACCCGCGCACCACCCTGCCCCGCCTGCTGGCGGCCAACGCCCAGGCCCTGCCCACGGGGGTGGCCTTGCGCGAAAAGGACCGGGGCATCTGGCAAGAGACGACCTGGCAGCAGGCCCATGAGAGAACCCTGCGCTGCGCCGCCGGCCTGCAGGCCCTGGGTCTGGTCAAGGGCCAAGCGGTGCTGATCCTGGGCGACAACCGGCCTCACCTCTACCTGGGCATGCTGGCCGTGGGCATGCTGGGTGGCTACGCCACGCCGGTCTACCCCGACGCCACGCCCGAGGAAATCATGCACGTGGTCAACAGCGTGCAGGTGCACTACGTGCTGGCCGAGGACCAGGAGCAGGTGGACAAGGCACTGGACCTGCGCGAGCGGGGCGCGCCGCTGGAGCACATCGTCTACGACAACCCGCGCGGCCTCTCGAAATACACGGCACCTGGCCTGGTGTCGTGGCAGGCGTTGCTGGAACAAGGCGCCGCACGGCTGCAGGCCGACGCGACGCTGGCCGGCACCCTGAGCGCCCTGGCCCAGCCCGACGACCCGGCCGTGCTCATCCACTCCTCCGGCACCACCGGCAAGCCCAAGGGTGTGGCACTGTCGCACTTCAATGTGCTCTCGGGCGTGGCCAACGCCTTCCAGGCCCAGTCCTTCGATTTCGGCGAGAGCATCCTGGCCTACCTGCCCATGGCCTGGGTGGGCGACTTCGCCATCACCCTGGGCGCCGGTGTCGGCCTGCACTTCACCATCAACATCCCGGAGCGGCCCGAGACGGTGCTGCACAACTTGCGAGAGATCGCGCCCACCTTTTACCTGGCCGCACCCCGCAGCTGGGACAACATGCTGACCCAGGTGCAGGTGCGCATGGAGGACACGACGTGGCTGAAAAAGAAGCTCTACGACTTCTTCATGGCCCATGCCATCTCGTCGGAAAAACGCAAGCTGGCGGGCGAAACTCCGACCACACTGCAGCGCTTGCTGCGCCCACTGGGCGAGTGGCTGGTGACCGGCCCCATCAAGGACCAGCTCGGCATGAGCCGCCTGCGCAACGCCTTCACAGGTGGCGAGGCGATTGGCGAGGACACCTTTGTGTTCTACCGTGCGCTGGGCGTGCGCCTGCGCCAGCTCTACGGCCAGACGGAAAGCAGCGCCTTCAACGCCATGCAGGCCCCCAACGAGGTGCGGCTGCACACCGTGGGCCGGCCATTGCCCGGCGTGGAAGTGAAGATCAGCGACAGCGGCGAGATCCTGATCCGCTCGGGCAGCGTGTTCAGCGGCTACCACCAGAATGAAAAGGCAACCGCCGAAACCCTGGCCGATGGCTGGCTGCACACGGGCGATGCCGGCTACCTGGAGCCCGATGGTCAACTGGTGGTGCTGGGTCGGCTGTCCGAGGTGGTCTATACCGCCAAGAACGAACGCTACATCCCCAACTACATCGAGAACCGACTCAAATTCAGCCCCTTCGTCAAGGACGTGGCGGTGCTGGGCAAGGGGCGCGACACATTGGCTGCCATCGTCTGCATCGACAAGGAGCCTGTGGGCCACTGGGCTGAGGTGCGGGGCATCTCCTACATCTCCTACGCCGACCTGTCGCAAAAGCCCGAGGTCATCGACTTGCTCACCCAAGCCGTGCGCCACGTCAACGAAACCCTGCCCGATGGTCTCAAGCTGCGCCACTTCGTGAGCCTGCACAAGGAATTCGATGCCGACGACGGCGAGATCACCCGCACCCGCAAGCTGCGCCGCAACGTGGTGGAGGAACGCTACGCGCCCATCATCGAAGCCATCTACGGTGGCCAGAAGCAGGTGACGATGCGTGCCCAAATCACCTACGAGACAGGCGAGATCGGGGTGACCGAACGCCTGCTGACCGTGAAGGAAATCTGAGCCATGGATCTGATGTATCTCCTCGAACTCGCGGTCAACGGCGGCCTGGCCGGCCTGATGTACGCGTTGGTGGCCATGGGCATCGTGCTCATCTACAAGTCGTCCTCGGTGCCCAACCTGGCACAAGGCGGTCTGACCATGCTGGGCGCCTACATGGTGCTCGCTTTTGCCAACGGCGCTGGCCTGCCCATGTGGCTGGCCATCCCGGCGGCCATGGCCACCATGTTCCTCGCGGGCATGGGCATCGAGCGCGTGGCGCTGCGCCGCCTGGCCGGTCGGCCCATCGTCATGATTCTCATGATGACGCTGGGCATCGACATCTTCATCCGCGCAACCACCATGACCATCTGGGGTGGCAGCGGCCGGCCGTTGCAGATCGGCATCAGCGATGCGCCGCTGTTCCTGGGCCCGCTGCTGCTCAACCGCGCCTACGTGGTGGGTGCGGTGGTCTCGCTGGTGTTGTTCGTGGCCTTCATGCTGTTCTTCCGCACGCGCCGCGGCGTGGTGCTGCGCGCCATCGCTGACGACTACACCGCCTCCTGGTCGGTGGGCATCTCGGTGGAGCGCGGCGTGGCACTGTCCTGGGCGCTGTCCTCGGTGGTGGCGACCACGGCTGGCGTGCTGTGGGGGTCGGTGCAGACGGTGGACCAAACCCTGGCCATGCTGCTGCTCAAGGGCATCACGGTGGCCGTGCTGGGCGGCTTGGACAGCCTGGGCGGCGCCATCCTGGCCGGGCTGCTGCTGGGCATCCTGGAAAGTGTGGCCTCGGGCGTGCTCGACCCCCTGCTGGGAGGCGGCACCCGCGAACTGGTGGTGGCGGCCGTGCTGATTCTCACCATCATGATCCGTCCCCACGGTCTGTTCGGCCGCCACGACATCGAAAGGATTTGAACGATGCTGTACCGTCAAGCAGGCATTTTTCACACCCACTACGCCAGCGACCGGGGGCTGTTCCCCATCCCCTTCGAGCGCAAGGCCATCATCGCGATTTTGCTGATCGCCCTGGCCGCACCCTGGCTGTTCAGCTCCCTGGTGCTGACCAGCTACCTCAAGCCCTGGCTGATCTGGACCGCCGCGGTGCTGGGGCTCAACCTCATCCTGGGCTGGGCCGGGCAGTTCCACTTCGGCTACGCGGCCATCATGGGCATTGGTGCCTATGCCTCGGTGCACGCAACCCGCAACGGCGTGCCCTGGGAGTTCGCTGTCATCCTGGGCGGCATCACAGCGGCCGTGGTGGGCGTGGTGTTTGCCTTTGCGGCGCTGCGCGTCAAGGGCCTGTACCTGGCGCTGTCCACGCTGGCCATGCAGTTCGTGATGGACTGGGTGATCTCGCACGTGCCAGCCATCAGCGGCGGCGTGTCGGCCACGCTGCAATCGCCGCCCATGAAGCTGCTGGGCCAGGCCGTCACGTCCGAGGCGGGCATCTACTACGTGGTGCTGGCCTGGGTGATCTTTGTCACGGTGTTCATGCTCAACCTTCGCCGCACCGCGCTGGGCCGCGCCCTGGTGGCTGTGCGCGAGAAAGACTTTGCCGCAGCGGTGATTGGGGTGCAGAGCTTCTACTTCAAGCTGGTGGCCTTCGCCACTTCGGCCTTCATCGGCGGCGTCAGCGGCGCGATGCTGATCTTCGGCTTCTACAAAGCGGTCACCCCGGAGCAGTTCGCGGTCAACGTTTCCATCGAGCTGCTGGCCATGGTCATCGTCGGCGGCCTGGGCAGCATCATCGGCAGCTTCTTCGGCACCGCCTTCATCCTGTTGCTGCCGGGGCAGATGAACAGCTTCATCGCCTGGGGCGCCAAGCTCTTTGGCTTGGACATCGGTGTCGAGACCCTGGCGCACATCCCGCACATGGTCTACGGTGCCACCATCATCGCGGTGCTGCTCATCGAGCCCATGGGACTGGGCAAGATGTACGGCAACGTGCGCAACTACCTGCTGGTCTGGCCCTTTGGCTACGCACGCAAGTGAGGCGAGTACCATGAACAACGACTACCCCATCCTCTCGCTCAACAACATCGAGGTCATCTACGACAAGGTGGCCCTGGCCATCAAGGGCGTGTCGGTCGAGGTGCCGCAAGGCGGCATGGTGGCCCTGCTGGGCGCCAACGGCGCCGGCAAGAGCACCACGCTCAAGTCCATCAGCGGCTTGTTGCAGCCCGAGCGCGGCGAGGTCACGCGCGGCGACATCCGCTTCATGGGGCAGGACATCGCCGGCTTGGCGCCACAGGCTCGGGTCAAACTGGGCATCGTGCAGGTGCTCGAAGGTCGGCGCGTGTTCGAACACCTCACCCCCGACGAGAACCTCGTGGCCGCCTCTGCGGTGGTAGGCGGTTCGCGCACCGAGATGCATCGCAACCGGGACATGGTGTATGCCTACTTCCCGCGCCTGCACCAGCGCCGCACCGCGCAGTCGGGCTTTCTGTCGGGCGGCGAGCAGCAGATGCTGGCCATCGGCCGTGCGCTGATGACCCGGCCCAAACTGCTGATGCTGGACGAGCCCAGCCTGGGCCTGGCGCCTTTCCTCGTGGCCGAAATCTTCGACATCGTCAAACGCATCAACCAGCAGGAAGGCCTGTCCGTGCTGCTGGTGGAGCAGAACGCCATCGCCGCGCTGGAGGTGGTCTCGCACGGCTACCTGCTGGAGAACGGCCGCATCGTGATGCATGACAGCGCCGAGGCCATGAAGAAAAACCCTGACATCCAGGAGTTCTACCTGGGTGGCGCCGAGGGCAAGAATTTCCACGACATCAAGCACTACAGCCGGCGCAAGCGCTGGCTGAGCTGAAGCCAACCATGGTCCCGGGCATGCGCGTACTTGGTGCCTTACGGACGATCACTCCACCGTACGCAGGAGACATTCGATGAAACGAGCTTTGCTATCCACACTCTCTGGTGTTGCCCTGCTGCTGGGTGCGTCTGCCGCATCGGCGCAGCAGGCGCCGGTCAAGTTCGGCCTGTGCTACGACCTGAGCAAGGCCTATACATTCGTAACGCCGCAGATCGTGCAGGCCGCCAAGGACTACGCCGATATCCTGAACGCCAAGGGAGGCCTGGAAGGCAGCCCCATCGAGATCATCGTCCAGGACCACGGCAACGAGCCACAGCGCGGCATCGAGTGCTACGAGAAACTCAAGCGCGAAGGCGTGATGGTCTTCGACACACTGTCCACCCCGGTCTCGCGCGCCGTGCTGCCGCGCGCCATGGCCGACGGCAACATCATGCTGCAGTCCTTCGTCGGTCGGGGTGACGCCATCGACGGTGACGTGTTCAAGTGGATCTTCCCCATCGGCCCGACCTACTGGGGCCAGATGGCCAACAACATCCAGTTCATCAAGAACCAGCACAAGGGCAACCTCAAGGGCGTGAAGATCGGCTTCATCTACCCTGACTACGCCTTTGGCCAGGAGCCCATCCCCATCCTCAAAACCCTGGCCGAGAAGGAGGGCTTCGAGCTCAACCTCTTCCCCAACCCCATGCCCGGACGCGACCAGGCCGCCGTGTGGACACAGATCCGCCGCTTCAACCCCGACTGGGTCATCACCTGGAACCTGTCGGCCATGCACGTGGTGGCCGCACGCGAGATGAAGCGCAACGGCATCCCCATGGACAAGCTGATCAGCGTGAACTGGATCAACGAAGTGGACATCGCCAACATCGGCGCGGCCGAAGCCAAAGGCATGAAACGCGGCACCAATGTCGTCGGCGGTCAAGACCACGCGCTGATCAAGCAGATCGTGGCCGACCTGTACGACAAGGGCAAGGGCAATGGCGACCGCAAGAACCTGCAGGACGTGTACTACAACACCGGCCTGGCCATATTCTCGGTGGCGTTTGAAGGCGTACGCAATGGCCTGAAGTCGGGTCGCCCGCTGACCCCGGCCAAGATCAAGACCGGCCTGGAGAATCTGCGCAACTTCGACGCCAACGACCTGATCGCGCCAGTCACCGTGACCGCAAAGGATCACGGCGGCGGCGGCAAGACCCGCATCGATATGTGGGACGGTGCCAAGTGGGTGCCGCAGTCCGACTGGATCTCGGCCTACAACGATGTGGTGTGGGAAGTGATCAAGAAGGAATCGGCTGAGTTCGCCAAGACGAACAAGTGATCTAGATCGCTGGCTGTCCCGGCACGGGGCAGCCCGTGGTCATTCGGCGAGCTCTCGCCGTCGCCCTCAGCAACCCCGGGCAGCCCACGTTGTACTCACCTCCATCGGGCCGTTCAAGCCGCCGCAGGGGTTGCTGGGGACGGATTACTGCCGGATCGAGGTTGAACAACCCATTGAGACTTCGAAGCTGGAAGCCAATCCAGACCCTTCAACTTGCAGCCGATCGCCCACAAGGCGGCGGGTTGCCGTGTCCAGCACACAGGAATCACCTGAAACACTAAAAAATCAAACACCAGTTTGTCTAACTATCGTTAGACAGCTACACTATGGCCAAATCAATGTTGCGCCGAACGCGCGAGGAGTAAATATGGATCTCGATCTCAAGGGCAAATCAATCATCGTCACCGGGGGTGGCTCCAACATCGGACGGGGCATCGTGCTGGCGTTCGCCGTTGAGGGCGCGAATATCACCATCGGCGACATCGACACCGAACAAGCGCAAAAAACGGCCGACTTCGCCATGCAGATGGGCGCGGCTTCCACCCAGGTAGTGAAGACCGACGTCACGCAACTTGACCAAGTGCAGGCCATGTTCAAGACCGCTGTGGACAAGTTCGGCGGCGTTGATGTGCTGGTGAACAACGTGGGCTGGGACCAGCTGATGTTCTTTACGCAAACGACGCCCGAGTTCTGGCAAAAGGTGATCCAGATCAACTATGTGGGGGTACTGAACTGCACCAAGACAGCGCTGGAAGTGATGATTCCGCGCAACGCCGGCGCCATCGTCTCGATCAGCTCCGATGCCAGCCGTCAGGGCGAGCCGCGCGAAGCGGTCTATGGCGGCGTCAAGGCGGCGATCAACAGCTTCATGAAAACAGTGGCCAAGGAAAACGGTCGTTACGGCATCCGCTGCAATGTGGTCTGTCCCGGCGTGACGATCCCAAGCACCTCGGACGAAGTGGGCGGGAGCAGCATGTGGGTCGACGCCGGCAGCATGTTCACGCCCGAGCAACTCGAAAAAGTCACCAAGTCACTGCCGCTGCGCAAGGTAGGCCGTCCGCAGGATATCGCCAATGCCGTTGCCTTCCTTTCGTCGAGCAAGGTCGCCGGACACGTGACCGGGCAAGTCCTCTCCGTCTCCGGTGGCTACAGCATGATCGGCTGAACGGCTTGCGGAATTTGCCAACCGACAACTTAACCCAGAAAACTCAAGATGATTTTCGAAGACATCCTGTACGAAGAGCGTGACTCGACCGCCTACATCTCCATCAACCGGCCGCAGGTGATGAATGCATTTCGGGGCCGTACCATGGATGAACTGCTCCATGCCATCCTGAAGGCTGGCTGGGACAAAAAAATTGCCTCAATCGTCCTTTCAGGTACGGGGGACCGCGCATTCTGTACTGGCGGCGACCAGTCGGCGCACGCAGGCCAATACGACGGACGCGGCACGATCGGCTTGCCGGTCGAAGAAGTACACAGCGCCATCCGCGACGTGCCCAAGCCGGTGATCGCCCGCGTACAGGGCTACGCGATCGGGGGCGGCAACGTGCTGGCCACCCTGTGCGACATGACCATCGCATCCGAGAAAGCCGTGTTCGGCCAGGTTGGCCCGAAGGTCGGCTCGGTCGATCCCGGTTGGGGAACAGCGTATCTTGCACATGTCGTCGGCGAGAAAAAGGCGCGCGAAATCTGGTATCTGTGCCGACGCTACACAGCACAGGAAGCGTTGGCGATGGGCCTGTGCAACACCGTCGTACCGCACGAGCAGCTCGATGCCGAAGTCGCACGCTGGTGCAAGGAGATCGTTGACAAGAGCCCGACCGCCCTGGCCATCGCCAAACGCTCATTCAACGCTTCCACCGAGCACATTCGGGGCATTGGCAGTCTCGGCCTCCAGGCGCTGAGCCTGTACTATGACACTGCGGAGTCCAAAGAAGGCGTACGCGCCTTCCTGGAGAAACGCCAGCCAGACTTCCGGCAATGGACTGGTGACAGCAAATGAGCCAGAACAGACACCTCAGGCAGGCAGCACGCAAGGCAGGCAGCGTGTAAGTGCGCGGGAACACGCCTGCTAAACTCGGTCTGTTCAGCCTAACTAACAACCGAAATGACCATCAAACCACGTTCTGATGTCGCCTCCAGCAGCGCCGAAGCCGCCGACACCCGCGAGCGCATACTACTCGAAGCAGCGCGACTGCTCCGGCACCATGGGTATGCCGCCACCACCCTGCGAGAGATTGCCGATGCTGCCGGCGTCAAAGCCGGCAGCATCTATTACCACTTCGAATCGAAGGAGGAGATCCTCGGCGAAGTCTTGGACAAGGGTATTACGATCGTCGCTGATGCGGTTCGCACCCGTATCGAGGCGCTGCCGGCGAACGCAAGCTGGCGTGACCGCATCGCGGCAGGCATCGAAGGCCACCTGTGGGGAATGCTCCACTATGGCGACTTCACGTCGGCCAACATTCGCGTCTATGGGCAAATACCTACCAGCGCAAAGAATCACCACAAGATAGTCCGCCGGGCTTATGCGGACTACTGGGACCGTCTGTTCGAATCGGCACTGGCCAGCGGCGAGTTGCGTCAAGACACCGGCCTGGCCATGATTCGACTTTTCGTGATCGGCGCGTTGAACTGGACCGTGGAGTGGTACAACCCCCAGCGCGGTTCATTCCAGGACTTCGCGCGCCAAATCACAGCGATCGTGTTCGATGGAATCCTCACCCATGACAAGGTATGACATGACAAGCCATTTCGGGCGGGCATTGCCGTCCGCTTCGGTAGATCGAGCGGCACACCCGAGCCTGACAGCAACCGTCAGCGTGCCGCCCGCGGTGGTGCCGCGTGGCTTGTTGCTCCGTTGCGTCAAGGGACTCTCGGTCCGTGCAGCCTGCAACAGGAGTGGGGCATGACGGTGAAGGAAGGCTGGCGCGGCCGGTTCTATGAAGACTTCGAAGTGGACGACGAGTATCGACATGCCCTCGGGCGCACCCTCACCCAGCAGGACAACATCTGGTTCACGCTGCTGACGCAAAACACGGCAGCTCTGCACTTCGATGCCCACTACGCGGCCCAGACGGAGTTCGGTCGACCCCTCGTCAACTCCTGTCTCACGCTGGCCCTCGTGACCGGCCAGACGGTGAGCGATGTCTCGCAGAACGTCATGGCCAACCTCGGGTGGGATGAAGTCCGTCTGCCTCATCCGGTGTTCGAAGGCGACACGATCTACTCGCGCTCCACAGTGCTTGACAAGCGCGAGTCGCGGTCGCGCACCAACGTCGGCGTGGTGACGGTGCGTACCGAGGGCTACAACCAGGACGGCACCATTGTCTGCACGTTCAAGCGCACGGTATTGGTTTACAAGCGAAACAGCGCACCACGCACCGCTCCGCCATTGCCGGTCGGCAGCGGCCCCTGAACCGCCGTTTTCAACAACTTGGGCCCCACAAGGCCCCAAACTTTTCAGATTCTTTCCGTATGACGCCATCCTCCCTGATCGAGCAATACGGCCCCCGTGAAACGATGGAATACGACGTGGTCGTGGTCGGCGGCGGCCCAGGCGGGCTGGCTACCGCCATCCGGCTGAAACAGCTCGCCGCCGACAAGGGCACGGAACTCTCGGTGGTGGTGCTCGAAAAAGGCTCCGAGCCCGGCGCGCACATTTTGAGCGGCGCGCTGATGGACCCCCGTGCGATCACCGAGCTGTTTCCCACCTGGAAAAAGCTGGGCGCGCCCTTGACGCAGCCGGTCACCGGCGACGAGATGCTGTTTCTCAGCCAAACCGGCAAGCTCGGCACACCGCAATTCTTGATTCCCAAAAGCCTGCACAACGAGGGCAACTACGTCATCAGCCTGGGCAATGTGGTGCGCTGGCTGGGTCAGCAGGCCGAAGCGCTGGGGGTCGAAATCTTCCCGGGCTTTTCCGCTGCAGAAGTGCTTTACAACGAGGACGGCTCGGTCAAAGGTGTGGCCACCGGCAACTTGGGTATTGGCAAGGACGGCCAGCCCAGCGACAGTTTTCAGCTTGGCATGGAACTGCACGGCAAGTACACAATTTTTGCCGAAGGCTCACGCGGCCACCTGGGCCGACAACTGATTGAAAAATTCAAACTCGATGCCGGCAAGGACCCGCAGACTTACGCACTCGGCATCAAGGAACTCTGGGAGATTGACCCGACCAAGGCAAAACCGGGCCACGTTGTGCATTCTCTGGGCTGGCCCATGGACAACCAGACTTACGGCGGTGGCTTTCTGTATCACCTCGAAGGCAACAAGGTCACGCTGGGCTTCATCACCGGCCTGGAGTACAGCAATCCGTGGTTGAGCCCGTTTGATGAGATGCAGCGCTGGAAAACGCATCCCGCGATTCGCCAGTACCTCGAAGGCGGCAAACGTATCAGCTATGGCGCCCGCGCCATCACCTGCGGTGGCCTGATGAGCCTGCCCAAAACCGTGTTCCCCGGCGGTGCACTGGTGGGCTGCGAAGCGGGCTTTCTCAACTTTGCGCGCATCAAGGGCAGCCACGCCGCCATGAAAACCGGCATGCTTGCGGCGGAAGCGGCGTATGCAGCGGTGACGGGTGGCCGCCAACACGATGAACTCACTGCCTACCCCGAAGCTTTTAAAAAGAGCTGGCTGTTTGAAGAACTGGATGCTTCGCGCAACACCAAGCAGTGGATGAAGAAAGGCCTGTACCTGTCATCCATCATGAACGGCATCGAGTTGTGGCTGCTGCCCAAACTCGGTTTCAAAGCGCCGCCCTGGACTGTTCACAACCGCGTGCCCGACCATGCCAAGCTCAAACCCGCGGCCCAGTGCCGGCAAATCGTCTATCCCAAGCCCGACAACAAAATCAGCTTTGACCGCCTGAGTTCGGTGTTTGTCTCCAATACCAACCACGAAGAGCAGCAACCCGCACACCTGACCCTCAAGGACGCCAGTGTGCCGGTTAGCGTCAACCTGGCCACCTATGCCGGGCCGGAGTCGCGCTACTGCCCTGCCGGCGTCTATGAGTTTGTCAAAAACCCGGACGATACCGATCGCCTGCAGATCAATGCGCAGAACTGCGTACATTGCAAGACCTGCGACATCAAGGACCCGAAGCAAAACATCGTCTGGGTCACGCCAGAAGGCGGCGGCGGGCCGAATTACAGCGCCATGTAGCCGATCAATAACGAACCGCCGGCAGGGGCCCTGGGAAAGAGTCTTTGATCACAACCGGTGGCTCGTTACCAGTTCAGGGATTTCCCTAGTTGAGCAGATACCTAACTACCGTTAGATTTAAGGCATCGACAGGGGGCAATGCGTGTCTTACCTGACAAGGAAATACAAGACAGGCATCCACCCTGCCCCGACGCAGCCCACACAGGAAAAACCTTGCAAAGACTCACTGCGCCTTCGACCTATGCCCTAGACGCCAAAGGCAATGACCGCGACCGTTGCCCCGGCCCGGAGGGGTGGAGGGGCGGCTCGATGCCCACTCCCCCGCAGCGTGGCGCACGGAGCAAACTGCCATGCTGAATCTCACGAATGTTCAGATCGTTTACGACAACACCATCGAAGCGGTAAGAGAAGCGTCGTTGTCGGTCGGCAAGGGCAGCATCGTCGCGCTGTTGGGTTCCAACGGGGCAGGCAAATCGACCACGCTCAAAGGCATTTGCGGCGTGCTTTACCCGGAAGATGGCGAAATCAAGGGCGGCCAGATCATCTTCGAAGGTCGTCCACTTGCCGGGTTGCCGCCGGACGAGATTGTGCGCACGGGTGCGGTGATGGTGCCCGAGGGGCGCCGCCTTTTCGACCAGTTGACGGTCGAGGAAAACCTCGTGATGGGTGGCTACACGCGAAGCCGGGCCGACGCCAAACGCCAGATCGACATGGTGTACAGCCTGTTCCCGCGACTGGTGAACAAACGCACCACGGTGTCGGGCTATCTTTCGGGCGGCGAGCAGCAGATGGTAGCCATCGGTCGCGCCCTTATGTCGGCCCCGAAGCTACTGATGCTCGACGAGCCGACGCTCGGCCTTGCACCTCAAATCACAGAAGAGATATTCGAGATCGTCGCCCGCCTCTGCCGTCAGGACGGCATGGGCATTCTCCTGGTAGAGCAGAACGCGCAGATGGCACTGGCCATCGCCGACTACGGTTACATCATGGAAAATGGCCGCGTAGTGCTTGATGGCCCGGCAGACAAGATGCTGCGCAATGAAGACGTGCGCGAGTTCTACCTGGGCTTCGGCGAGGGCGGATCGCGCAAGAACATGCGCGACGTCAAACACTACAAGCGGCGCAAACGCTGGCTGTCCTGAGAAGCATCATGAACGACGATTTGCTGAGGGTCGAAACCCTGTCCAAGCGCTTCGGCGGCGTCGAGGCCGTGGCCGGCGTCAGCTTTCACGTCAAGCGCGGCGAGATCTATTCGCTGATCGGCCCCAACGGGGCCGGCAAGACGACAACGTTCAACATGATCAGCAGTGTGGTCAAGCCCAGCAGCGGCACGGTGCATTTCGACGGCCACGACATCACGGGTGTGCCCGCGCATCGTCTGGCCGCCATCGGCATCGGCCGAACTTTCCAGAACCTGGCAGTATTCAAGCATGCCAGCGTGGTGGACAACCTTCTGGTAGGTCGCCATTGCCACATGGCCACGAATGTGCTGGATGCCTCTTGGTTCTTCGGGCGGGCGCGGCGCGAGGAAATGGAGCACCGCCGCAAGGTCGAGGAGATCATCGATTTTCTGGAAATCGAGGAGGTCCGCAACATGCCGGTGGGCACCTTGTCCTACGGGCTTCAAAAGCGGGTCGAACTCGGGCGCGCACTGGCCACGCAACCCAAGCTGCTGCTGCTGGACGAAATGGTGTCGGGAATGAACAGCGAAGAAACCGAAGACATTGCCCGCTTCGTGCTCGACATCCGCGACGAGCTCGGGATCTCGGTGCTGATGGTCGAGCATGACATGGGCATCGTGATGGACATCTCCGACCGTATCTGTGTGCTCAACTTCGGGCGCAAGATCGGCGAAGGCACGCCCGCCGAGATATCGGCCAACCCGGCGGTGATCGACGCCTACCTGGGCAGCAAAACAAAGGAGGCTGCGTGATCTACGCCCTGGACGCCAAGCTGCGCGACGGCAACGCCACCCTCCCCCAACTCTTGCAGCATTGGGCGCAGAGCACTCCGGATTCGCTGGCCTTTCGAGAAAAGGACTACGGCATCTGGAACCGGATGACCTGGCAGCACTATTTCGAAACGGCGCGCCGCTTCGCCCTGGGACTGAAGTCCCTGGGCTTCGACAAGGGCGACCGGCTGGCCATCGCCAGCGAGGACAGCCCGGAGTGGATGTTCGCCGACCTGGCCACGCAGGCCATCGGCGGCGTGGTGGTGGGGATCTATCCCACCAATCCGTGGCCGGAACTACAGTACATCGTGCATCACTCGAACAGCAAGTTCGTGGTCTGCGGCGACCAGGAGCAGGTGGACAAGGTGCTCGATGCGATGGACAAGCACGCGACCGGTTTGCCCGATGTGGTAAAGATCATCTGCGCCGACATGAAAGGCATGCGCGGCTACAAGCTCGACAAGCTGATGTCGTTCGAGGATGTACTCGAACTCGGCGACCAGTACTTTGCATCGTCGCCCGAGAACGCGAGAGCATTTGATCGTGCCATTGAGCAAACCCAGCCCGACGACACATGCATGCTCGTCTACACCTCGGGAACCACCGGACCCCCAAAGGGCGCAATGCTCTCACACCGCAACCTGATCGTCACGGTGGACAAGCTCAAGACCCATTTCAGGCTGGACCGTCACAACTACGAGGTGGTGTGCTACCTGCCGCTGTGCCACGTGGCGGAACGCGCCTTCTCGACCGTTTTGCACCTGCTCACTGGCGGCGTGGTCAACTACGCCGAATCGATCGACACCGTCGCCGTCAATTTGCGCGAGATTGCGCCCACGGTGTTTCTGGGCGTGCCGCGCATCTGGGAGAAATTGCAGCAAGGCATTCTGATCCGCATGCAGGACGCCTCGCGCTTTCAACGCTGGGCCTTCTCGCGCTGCATGGCGGCCGGACAGCGGCTGTTCGAGCGCGTCGAGGCACGAGGAGGACGGCGCTCACTCTCCGACCGGCTGCAGTTCTTCCTGCTCTGGCTGGTGATGTTTCGCAACCTGCAAAAGTTCATCGGTCTGGACCGCATGCGCTGCGGGTTCTGCGGCGGCGCCAGCGTCTCGCCCGAAGTGCTGAAGTTTTTCCGCGTCCTCGGTCTTCCGGTGTTCCAGGTGTACGGCATGACCGAGTCCGGGGGGGTGGTCTTCTTCCAGCATGAAAAAGCGGCCAGGCTGGGCGCCACCGGACTGCCGATCGACAGCCTGAACTGGAAGATCGCCGACGACGGCGAGCTGATCGTCAAGCACCCCGCCGTGTTCAAGGGCTATCTCCACGACGATGGCGCCACCGCCAAGACCGTGGTCGATGGCTGGCTGCACACCGGCGACATCGTGGCACTCGCCGACAACGGCGAACTGATGATCCTCGACCGCAAGAAGGCCATCATCATCACCAGCGGGGGAAAGAACATCGCCCCGTCCGAAATCGAGAACGCACTCAAGGACAGCCTGTACGTGCGCGAAGCCATCATTCTGGGCGACGGCCGCCATTTTCTGTCCGCGCTGATCCAGATCGACTACGAAACGGTGGGCAAGTGGGCACAGGAGCGCAAGCTGGCCTACACCACCTACAAGAGCCTGGCCTTGCTGCCCGAGGTGCGCGAGCTGATCGACGAAGACGTCAAGCGCGTCAACAAACTGTTTGCGCGAGTCGAAAATATCCGCAAGTTCCTGATCCTGGAAAAGGAACTCGACCACGATGACGGTGAACTCACCGCCACCCAGAAAGTGCGCCGCAACGTGATCGAAAAGACTTTTTCTCGCGAGATCGCGATCATTTACGGCGGGGGAACTGCCTGATGGACTATTTTCTTCAGCTGCTCATTTCCGGTATGGCCGTCGGTCTGATCTATGGCTTCATCGGCATGGGCTTTGCGATGATCTACCGCGCCACCGGCGTGGTGAACTTCGCCCAGGGCGAGATGATGATGCTGGTGTCCTACATCGCATTCACCCTGGCGGGCACCTTGCACTTTGGCTTCTGGCCGATGCTCGCGGCAACGGTGGCGATCTCGGTACTGATCGGTCTGGTGGTCGAGGTTTTGCTGATCCGGCCCATGCTCGGCCAGCCGGTCTTTTCGACGGTGATGGTGACCATCGGGCTGGCCGTGATTCTGCGCTCGGTAGTCGTGCTCATCTGGGGCGCCGACCCGATGCCGCTGAATACAGGCCTGTCCACCGAAGTCATCAGGATCGGGCCGGCCGGTCTGTACCCGGCACAACTCTACGCCTTGGGACTCATGGCCGCGGTGCTGGTCGGTCTTTGGGCCTTCTTCCGCTATTCACGGGTCGGCATCGCGATGCGCGCGACCGCCAACCTGCAGACCGCGGCGCTGCTGATGGGGATCAATGTCAAGCGCATTTTCGCGCTGTCGTGGGCCCTGTCGGCCGGTCTCGCCGCCATTGCCGGTGTGCTGATCGGCGTCATCTACGACGTCAATCCCGGCATGTGGACAACGGGTCTGCGCAGCTTTCCGGCGGTGATTCTCGGCGGACTGGACTCGGTGTTCGGTGCCGCGCTGGGTGGCGTTCTGATCGGCGTCGTCGAAAACCTGTCCGAAGGTTACATTGGCCGCGGCATGAAAGAAATCGCCGGTTTTGTCCTTATTCTCGTCGTCCTCATGGTCAGACCCTACGGCCTGTTCGGCAAACCTGATATCGAGCGTGTCTGATGCGTAGCGGAAATTTCAAGCAAAACTATCGGGAACTGCTGGCACTGACCGACTCGGTCGCTGTCGTCTTCTGGTCATGTGTGCTGGTGGCGTTCCTGCTCGCGGCGCCGCTGGTGTTGCCCACGTACTACGTATCTGTGCTGCTGCTGCTCCTGATCACGGCGGTGGGGGTGCTGGGCCTCAATCTGCTGACCGGCACCACCGGGCTGATCTCGCTCGGGCACTCCGGGTTTCTGGCGGTCGGCGCCTACACGGCCGGCATCGTGGCCAGCAAGCTGGGTTGGTCAATGCCGCCGGCCATATTGGCCGGCGGCGTGAGCGCAGCCATCGCGGGCGTCATCGTGGGCATACCGTCGCTGCGGCTCAAGGGCCTGTACCTGGCCATTACGACAATGGCCTTCGCCGTGATCATCAACCATCTGATTCTCAATGGCGGCACCCTCACGGGTGGGTCGGAAGGCCTGACGGTCCCGCAGCCCTCCTTGTTCGGCCACCCACTTGGCGCCGAGCGCGGTTACTACTACGTGGTTCTCGCATTCCTGGTGGTGTTCACCTTCATTACCCTGAACATCCTGCGCAGTCGCATCGGCCGGGCTTTCCTGGCCATTCGAGAGCATGACATCGCCGCCAAGGCGATGGGCGTCAACCTGATCCGCTACAAGTTGCTGGCGTTCATGATCAGCGCCTTCTACACGGGAATCGCCGGCGGACTGCTGGCGTTTTACACACGCTACCTGAATGTCGACAGCTTCAGCCTGCTGATATCGATCGAGGCACTCTCGATGCTCATCGTCGGTGGACTCGGCACGGTGGCCGGAGCCTTGCTCGGCACTGCTTTTATCGTCTTGCTGAATGAAGGACTGGGTTTTGTGTTCGGCATGATCGGCGCCAGCTTCGGCGGGTCGGGCTCCACTGCCGCCTACGAAATCAAAGGCGTGATATACGGGCTCGCGATCGTGCTGTTCCTGCGCTTTGAACCCGACGGGTTGGTGGGACGCTGGCGCGACATCAAGCACTACTGGACCAACTGGCCCTTCCGCTTCTAAGCACCGCGGCGGGGGACGACCGCCGCTGCTGATGCTCAAAAGGAAACCTGAGATGCGAAAAATCCACACGTTGGCCATCCGCTATTCCCTTGGTAGCGCTCATGCAGCCGATCCAGTTGTGACCAGCGAAAAAGTGCTTGGTGTGGTGATTCCGCTCAGAGGACCGCAGAGCATCATCGGCAATCCGCCGCTCCAGACGCTGTTCAATATCGGTGTGACCTATTCCACGAGGTCGCTGCGAGCATGAAACATCTGGTGATTTCTCAAGAACTGCAGAGCACCAAGTTTGGACTGGTCTGCCAGAAGGATAGTCTCGGCACTGAGCTCCAATGTGAACACGCCCAAGCCGTGAAGGAACAGTGCATCGGCAGGCGAGCCGCACAGCCCCACAAGCACTTGAGCGCGGACGAATTAAAGCCATTGATTCGATACCCGCAGACCCAACATGTCGGCGCGCAACTCGTGGAAGCGACCCTGGTCGCCTGTGGCAACAACCCGTCGCGGGCCTGCGTGGTCGAGAAGTTGCGGCAAACGAAAAATTTCAACCGCGACGGGATCATGGCGCCGCTCACGTTTGGACCCAATATCCACCAGTCCGGCACGCGCCCCATCCTGCTGAAGGCTAACGTGACCACTGGCAAGTTCGAACGTGCATTCGATTTTCTCGTCGAGCAATGAGCTCCATCCACGTCTCACCCATTGATAGAGGAGTACCTTTC
This sequence comes from Acidovorax sp. GW835-FHT14B10, assembly GCF_058793725.1. Classification (NCBI taxonomy): domain Bacteria; kingdom Pseudomonadati; phylum Pseudomonadota; class Betaproteobacteria; order Burkholderiales; family Comamonadaceae; genus Acidovorax; species Acidovorax sp. GW835-FHT14B10. Next base: position 226,074 of record NZ_JBXAGC010000001.1, on the reverse strand, counting down.
ATGATTCAAAAACTCAACAGACTCGCGGTCGCCAGCCTGATCGGCATTGCGGTCGGCCTTGCCGCAACACCGGTAGCAGCGGAGCCTGGCGTGACCGACACCAAGATCGTTCTCGGCTCGGTGACGCCCGTCAGCGGCCCGCCAAGCCTGCTGGGCAAGGCCCATATGCTCGCCTTGAGGGTGTGGGAACAAGACGTTAACGCTCGCGGAGGCATCAACGGCCGCAAGGTGGATATCCGCCAGGACGACGACGGCTACGTGCCACAGCGCGCCTTGCAAGGCGTCAAGAAACTGGTCGAGGTCGAGAACATCTTCGGGCTCGTCGGCACCTCGGGGTCGGCGATGTTGCAGGCGATGCTTCCCTACATCAACGAGCAGCAGATCCCGACGATCAACGCCATGGCGGTGGCGGCAGCGCATTTCACGCCACCCAACAAGACCGTGTTCGTGGTCGGGCCCACCTATTGCCAGGAGGTCAGCACCGCGATGAAGTCCATGGTGACGAGCAGGAAGCTGCAGAAGGAGAAGTTCGCGATCGTCTACCAGGACGACGAGTTCGGCAGCGACGTGCGTTGTGGCTACCAGAAGGCCGTCAAGGAACTCGGACTCAACAGCGTGTCCGATATCTCCTTCAAACGCGGCACCAAGGATTTCTCGGCCGAGATGCTCAGCCTGAAGCAGGCCGGAGCGACCTTCCTCTTGTCGGGTGGCGTGGTGGCCGAGCACTCCATGCTGATGAAGGAAGCTGCCAAAAACCAGATGCCGCTGACCATTCTGGCGGTGCACTCGGCCCATCTGACCCCGGTGCAGGCGCTCGCCGGCGCCGCGGGAGATGGCTACTTCGTCGCCGACTACGTGCCGCCTCTGACAGACCTGTCTGTCCCGGGGATGGCCAAGTTCATGGGACTGGCCCAGAAGTACCTTTCATCAGACGAGCTGAAATCGCTCAACCGCTACTCGATCACGGCCTACGTTGGCGCGCTGTTGATGGAAGATGCCATCAAACGCTGTGGCAAGGCATTGACGCGCGCCTGCGTGGTCGACAAGCTCGAAGCGACAAAAAACTTCAGCACCGATGGCCTGGCATCACCGATCAGCTTCGCGCCCGGAGTTCGCCACTCGCCAAGCAGTATTCTGGTATTGCGCTCAGATGCCAAGAACGCCCGATTCGAGCGTGCATCCGAGCCCCTGCCGGTGCTTGACTGATACCTGCGTCGCCATTGACCTGTCCTCATATGCCGGTATTCCAAAAAGTTCTGATCGCCAACCGGGGGGAAATCGCGCTGCGGATTCACCGCAGTCTGAAGGCCATGGGGCTTTCCACCGTGGTTGCTCACCATGCGGTGGATGCCGGTAGTCCGGCTGTACTCGAAGCCGACCAGGCCGTCGAGCTGCACGGTGCGACGCCGGTGGCAGCCTACCTCGACATCGCCCAAATCGTCGAAGCTTGCCGCAGCACGGGGGCGCAGGCGGTACACCCCGGCTACGGCTTCTTGTCCGAGAACGCGGATTTTGCCCGTGCTCTGATGCAGGCAGGCATCGTGTTCATCGGGCCGCGTGCCGACACCATTGAGCTGATGGGTGACAAGGTGCGTGCCCGCAACTTTGTGGCCGAACGCGGATTTCCCGTCGCGCCTGGCGCGATCGAGGACGAGGACCCGGCGACTTTTCTCGAACGCGCCCGCCAAGTGGGCTCTCCGCTGCTGATCAAGCCTTCGGCAGGTGGTGGCGGCAAGGGCATGCGCATCGTGCGCGACCTGGCCCAGCTCGAGGCCGAGGTTGCCACCGCGCGCCGCGAGGGCGAGCGCTACTTTGGCGACGGCCGCCTGTTCGTCGAACGCTACGTCGAGCGCCCGCGCCACATCGAGGTGCAGGTGCTGGGCGATGAATCCGGCCAGGTTGTCCACCTGTGGGAGCGCGAATGTTCGGTGCAGCGGCGCTTCCAGAAGATCATCGAGGAAACCCCCTCGCCCGCGCTGACCGGCAAGCAGCGGCTCGATATCTGCGAGGCTGCGGCGGGCATTGCCCGCGCATGCGGCTACCGCGGCGCCGGCACGGTTGAATTCATCTATGGCGCCGGTGGCGAGTTCTATTTTCTGGAGATGAACACGCGGTTGCAGGTCGAGCACCCGGTGACCGAGATGGTCACGGGCATCGACCTGGTGCGCGAGCAGGTGCGGGTGGCGCGCGGCGAGCCACTGGCCTTCGCCCAGTCCGATATCGCGCAGCAAGGCCATGCCATTGAGTGCCGGCTCTATGCCGAGGACGCGGCGCATGACTTCCGCCCGGCCATCGGCAAAATCCTGCGCTGGCAAGCGCCTGCGGGGCCTGGCGTGCGCGTCGACTCAGGCGTGCGCGAAGGCCAGGCCGTGACCGCCGCCTTTGACCCGATGATCGCCAAAATCATCTGCCACGGCGCCACGCGCGACGAGGCCATCGCGCGTTCAGTGCACGCGCTGCAGGACACCGTGCTGTTGGGCCTGACCACCAATGCGCGCTACCTGACCCGTGTTCTGCTGCACCCCGAATTCATGGAAGGCCGAGCCGACACCGGCATGCTGACGCGCTGCGCCGACGAGCTGCGCGCCCCACCTCAGAGCGAGGCCGACACCGACATGGCCATCGTCGCGGCCGTGCTGTCTGATCGCGAGTTGCTGCGCTCGGTGCGCAGCGTGCCCTCGATGCATGCCGCAATGGGTGCCTGGAGGAATTGACGATGCGCCGACGCTACCTGATAGACGGACAAACCCATGACGTTGTGGTAACCCGCAGCATCCATGGAGGATTTTCCATTGTGCGAGACGGTCGTCGCATTGACGCGCGCGCCGAAGGACTGCCCGACGGCCGCCAGCGCTTCCACATCGACGGACAGGAACACGCTGTCTGGGTCGCTTGCAGTGAAAAGTCGGCTTTCTTGCACAGCAACCTCAGCGGCGCCATCGAGATCGAGACGGTGGACGCCGCGGGTGGTGCCGGACAAGCCCGCACCGGCGCGTCCGACACACTGGTCGCACCGATGCCCGGGACCGTCATCGCCGTCCAGGTGTGCGAGGGCGACATGGTGAACGCCGGCCAGCCGCTGATGGTGATCGAGAGCATGAAGCTCGAAACCACGCTGTTCGCGCCCCGCGAGGCGCGCATACAGGCCGTGCATTTTGGCGTTGGCGCCACCTTCGGCCTCAAGGCAATTTTGTTGACGCTGGCCGACGCCTGAGCCCCAACACGTTTGACTCACACCATGAAACGTATCGAATCCCGCATCGACACTTCGTCCCCGGCGTACCGTGGCAACTACAAGGCAATGACAGCCATTGTCGCGAAGTACCGTGAGCGCATGCAGATCACCCGCCACCAGCGCCCGGCGCACGAGATCAAGCGTGTGCGCGATCAGGGCAAGCTGCTGGTGCGCGAGCGCCTGGATCTGCTGCTCGACCCCGGCACGCCCTTCCTCGAATTCTCGGCCCTGGCTGCCTGCGATGACTACAACGGCGAGGTCCCGGGCGCCAACGTCGTCACCGGCCTGGGTGTGGTCAGTGGCCGTGAAGTGCTGATCCACGCCGACGACTCCAGCGTCAAGGGCGGCGTCTGGTACACCCTGACGCCGCGCAAGCTCAGCCGCCTGCTCGACATCGCGCTGGAAAACCATTTGCCGGTGATCCACCTGTGCGACAGCGGCGGCGCCTTTCTCGAAGAACTCTCGGGCGTGTACATCGAGGGCGGCAAGGTTTTCCGCAACCAGTGCCTGCTGTCGAAAGCCAACGTACCGCAGGTCGCCATCGTTTTCGGCCACTGCACGGCCGGCGGCGCCTACATTCCGGCGCTGTGCGACTACAGCATCATCGTGCGTGGCACCGGCGGGGTGTTCCTGGGCGGCCCGCCGCTGGTCAAGGCTGCCACCGGCGAGGAGCACACCGCTGACGAGATCGGCGGCTGCGACCTGCACACCCAGGTTTCAGGCACGGTGGACTATCCAGCCGACAGCGAAGCGCATGCGTTTGAAATCTGCCGCGAGATCGTGGCCCAGTTCAAGCCGCCGACGCGCAGCTTCCTGCCCGAGCGCGAGCCCGAGGCGCCCTACTACGACCCGGACGAAATCCATGGCATCGTTTCGCCCGACCATAAGGTTCAGTTCGATCAGCGCGAGCTCATTGCCCGCATCGTTGATGGCAGCCGTTTCCACGAATACCAGCCGGCCTACGGCACCACGCTGATCTGTGGCTACGCCTACATCTGGGGCTACCGCGTGGGCATCCTGGCCAACAACGGCGTGCTGTTCAGCGACAGCTCCAAGAAAGCGGCGCACTTCATCTCGCTGTGCAACCAGAACCGCACGCCACTGCTGTTTCTCCAAAACACCACCGGCTACATGATAGGCCGCAGCTACGAAATGGAAGGCATCACCAAGGACGGCGCAAAAATGCTGATGGCCCAGGCTGGCAGTGAGGTACCCAAGTTCACGGTCATCACCAGCGCCGCCTTCGGCGCCGGCTACTACGGCATGTGCGGCCGTGCCTGGGACCCGCGCATGCTCTGGGCCTGGCCCAACGTGCATATGGGCGTGATGGGGCCAGAGCAGGCGGCAAACACCCTGGCCGACGTAAAAATCGCACAGTTGCGGCGCAAGGGGAACGAACCCGACGCGGATGAAATGAAGGCACTGCGGCAACGGGTCTACGAAAAGGCGGAGCGCGAGTCCAACGCCTATTTCGGCACCTCGCGCCTGTGGGACGATGGACTGTTGGCGCCAGTCGATACCCGCAATGCGCTGGGCATGGCCCTGTCAGCGGCAGCGCACGCGCCCATCGCCGATCCGCGCTACGGTATCTTCCGTTTCTAAAGGCGCGCCCCATGACCGAACCCACTCCCTTCGGATTCGACGACGAGGCCCTCGCCGCCCGTCCCACCGTCTACCAGCCAAGACTCTTCGCCGGGCAGGTGGCCATCGTCAGCGGCGCTGGCAGCGGCATCGGCAAGGCGATTGCCTTCCTCTACGCACGGCTCGGTGCCCGGCTCGTGATCTGCGGTCGAGACCCGGCCAAACTCGAATCCTGCGCCGAGTGGTTGCGCCGGCTGGGCAGCCCCGACGTTCTGGTGCAAGTCACCAACATTCGCGAGCCCGAGCAGGTCGAACAGTTGATCGACGTTGTCTGGCGGCACTTTGGCCGCGTTGACGTACTGGTCAACAATGCCGGCGGGCAGTTTCCGCAGCGGGCGCTGGACTACAGCGTCAAGGGCTGGAAAGCGGTGATCGACACCAACCTCAACGGCACCTGGTACATGATGCAGGCACTGGCCCGCCGCTGGCGGGACACCGGCACCCAGGGCAACATCGTCAACATCGTCGCCACCTTCCAGCGCGGCATGCCGGGCGTGGCCCACACCTGCGCCGCGCGCGCCGCGGTCACCTACCTGTCCAAGACGGTCGCGGTGGAGTGGGCGCAATACGGCATCCGGGTCAACTGCATCGCACCAGGCGCGATTGCCAGCACGGGCTTCCGGCAGTATTCACCCGAGGCGGTGAAAGCCTTCGCCGGAGCCAACCCGATGAAGCATGTCGGCGACGTGCAGGACGTCGCCGAAGCCGTGGTGTACCTCAGCGCGCCCAGCGGCAAGTTCATCACGGGCGAGCTGCTCACGGTGGATGGCGGCGGTGTGCTCTGGGGCGAGGCCTGGACCATCGCCAAACCCGACTACTTCAAGGTGAGCACATGAATTCGGCCGCCACACAACACCCCAGGTTCGGCCCGGGCGACGAAGCCCTGGCCGCGTTGCCCACGGTTTACCGCGACGACCTTTTCGCCGGCAAGGTGGTGCTGGTATCGGGCGCCGGCAGCGGCATCGGCAAGGCCATCGCCTTCCTGTTTGCGCGACTTGGCGCCACGGTTGCCCTTTGCGGGCGCAAGGCCGACAAGCTTGAGGACTGCGCCGAAAAACTGCGGGCGCTTTCGGGCCGCGAGGTGTTCATCTACCCCATGACGATCCGCGACCCCGAGCAGGTGGACGCCCTGCTGGCCGCGGTCTGGGAGCGTTTCGGTGGCATCGACGTGCTGGTCAACAATGCTGGCGGCCAGTTCGCCGCCCATGCGATGGACTTCACCGTCAAAGGCTGGAACGCCGTGATCGACACCAACCTGAACGGCACCTGGTACATGATGCAAGGTGCGGCCAAGCGTTGGGTGGAGCAGGGTCGGCCCGGCAACATCGTCAACATCACCGCCGCCATCGACCGCGGCCTCACAGGCATGGCGCACACCACCGCTTCGCGCGCCGGCGTGATCGCGCTGTCGCGCACGCTGGCCATCGAGTGGGCCGAACACGGCATCCGCCTCAACTGCATCGGCGCCGGAGCCATCGAAAGCAACGGCTTCAACAATTACCGGGAAGAAAACGTTGCCACCTTTTATTCCTGCAACCCGATGAAACGCGCCGGCGACGTGCAGGACATCGCCGAAGCGGTGGTGTACCTGGCGGGGCCATCCGGCAAATTCATCACCGGCGAGGTGCTCAATGTCGAGGGCGGAATGCTGTTGTGGGGTGAGTTCTGGCCTGCCGGCAAGCCGGACTATTTCAAAGTGGAACCCACTTGAGCGCGCAAGACCCTTCTGCGCCGGCAAGTTACTTCCACGGGCCGTTTCAGCAGCTCGTGGGATACGACATCCTGCACAACGAGCGCGGCCTGTATTTCCAGCTGCCGATCCGGCGCGACCACCTCAACCCCCACGGCGTGCTGCACGGCGGCGTGCCCTTGACTTTACTCGATGCGGTCGGGGGCAGATCGCTGATTGACCGGCCCATCCCTGGCAGCGGCCAGCTTATACAGTCGTCCGTGACGGTCACGCTCACCGTGGATTTCATGCGTGCGGTCAACGCGGGGATTCTATTTGCATCGGCAACGCCAGACCACATCGGCAAGACACTGGCCTACGTCTCCGTGAAAGTAACGCTCGATGCACTCGACGGTGACATCGTTTCGCGCGGCATCGGCACCTACCGCATCTATACCAAGTCGCTGGTCAAAAGCATCTGATCGGTGACGCCCTCGCCCAGCACCTGGCCGGGCCCCGGCGGCGGGAGTTCGACTTCGATCATTTCCAGGGGCGACTCTGCGCATAAGGCGCGGGAGCGCCGGTGCGCATCAGAAGGCAGTACGAACTTTCTTTCAGCCAATCCCGTCATGAAAAGCCGTTGATTGGCCGCTCCCTGAATTTGGGTGCCTCCCTTGGTTGGAAATTCTGTTGCTTGTGCAAGAACGCCGACCGCAGGGAACCGGCCGACGCCCCGAAGGTTTCCGCCAGCAAGGTTTGCGGTTGGAGGGGATTAGTTGGCGGTGTACCCGCCATCGACCACCAGTTCCGCGCCGTGCACAAAGGACGATTCGTCGGACGCGAGGAAGAGCACCGCCTGCGACACCTCGATCGGCTTGGCGGGACGTTTGAGCAGCGTCGGCCCGAGAACGGCCGCACGCATCTCCGGGGTGGACAGCAGATCCTTCGTCATGGCCGTCTCGATCACACCCGGATGCACCGAGTTGACGCGGATGTTGAAGGGCGCCAGGTCCACCGCGCAGGACTTGGTGAACAGGCGGACCGCCCCCTTCGAGGCCTCATAAGCACTGGCGCTGGGGGCGCCGACCAGGCCGTAAATCGACGAGATGTTGATGATGTTGCCCCCACCGTTCCTTTGCATGGCCGGGATCACGGCGCGCGTGCCGATGAAGACGCCGCGCACGTTGACGTCGAAGATGCGATCCCACTCCTCGCTGGTGGTGTCCTGCACGGGCTTGAGGATCAGGATGCCGGCATTGTTGATCAGGACGTCGATGCGGCCCGCGCGTTCGACGATCCGGCTCACCGCGGCGTTCCAGTCCGCTTCCTTCGTGACGTTGAGCGAAATGAAATCGGCCTTGCCGCCATTTTTTCGAATACCGTCCACCGTGGCCTGGCCTTTGGCCGCATCCATGTCGGCAACAAACACCCAGGCACCCTGCGAGGCGAGCAATTCGCAGTGCGACTGCCCCATGCCCATGGCGCCGCCGGTGACGAGAATGACTTTGTCCTGTACACGTTTCATGATCTCTACTTGGTTGATATGGCGAAAATGCCTTACTGCAACTTGAAACCCTGGTAGCCCTGGTTCTTGACCTCGCTGAGCCGATGCCGGTAGGCACCGAGACCGGCCATGTAGAAGTACACGGTGGTGGTCTTGCCGGGGATGTCCGCGGTCAGCTCGCCCGGAATCCACAGCGGCAATTGTTCTGATGTGATCAATTCGCTCATTGGTTCCCTCGCTTCGGTTGCGACAGCTACTTACTGTCTCACCTTTGTGAATCTTGCCTTTGGTCATGCATCAGCCTCCGGCACCCGGACGCCGTGGCGCTCGGGTGGCGTCGCGCGACACCGCTCAATGCACATGCTCATCAGGCGGCGGCAGGATCGCCGGCTCGCGGTGGATCTGTTCGATCTGGCGCTGCAGGAACTGCAGGTCGCGCCACGCGTCATTTTGCTCCTCGCCATCTTGCGGCAGCCAGCGCGCACGCACATAGCCGAAGCGGTCGATCAGCAGCTCCATGTGCGGCGGGACCTCCCCCAGCACGGTCTTGCCGGCGTTGCCCAGCGTGCGCCTGAACAACAAGTAGGCAGCCGCTGCCTCCTGCGCCCCGTCCGTCACCAGCGGAAACGGCAACCGAACGGACGGCGGCTTCGTTCCCGGCAGCGCGATGGACAGCACCTCCGTGTCGCGCGCTCTTAGCTGAGGATAAGCACTCGCCAGTTTGCCGAGGCGCTGCTCCGAAAAGGGCAAGGAGTAAAAAACCAGCAACACGGCCTTGTTCTCCCTCTCTTCATTGAGCAGCGGCGTGGGGTTGGACTGGCAGATCCCCGACTCCCGCGACACAGCCTTGCTCTCCTTGTTCTCCCGGTAAGTCTTGAGCGAACCCGTTTGCTCGAACTGATCCACGAAGTCGAAGTCGGGTGGGCCGAGCCAGGGCTGGCCGGGCACGATCTGTGGCGTCAGGATGCGGGCCTGAAACCCGGCGGAGAAGGCGCGCAGGAAGTTCACGACGTCCCAGCGCTGCTCGGGCGTCATCTCCTGGGCGAAGCCGGGCATGGCGGTTTGCGGCTTGCCGTGGGTCAGCCACCAGAACAGGTCGCCGGCCGTGTGCAGCGCTGTATGCGGCTCGGTGAGGTCCACAGGCTTGGCGGGCAGGCGGGCCGCCAGCGGCCCGTCCCCCTTGCCTCCCGCACCGTGGCAGCTGATGCAGTGCCGGGAGAACAGCGCCGCACCGCGCGCCACCGACACCGCGTTGTAGCTGATATCGGTGCGCCGGTAGGTGTCGGGGTAGGCAGGCACCGACAGCGTGTGCAGCCCAAAGACCAGCCCCGCGACAGTTGCCAGCGCGGCAGCCCCCAGACGGATACGGCGCCCCCCCGGGGTCACATTGCCGCCAGCGCCCGACCAGGCGGTATGCCACAGCACGGCCAGCCCCCCGAGCGCCAGCAGTGCGGCCCCCGCGACCTTGAGCGCCACCCCCTTCTGGCCCCAGTTGGCCGCGATCGACAAGCGAAACGGCAGCGGCCAGACCATCTGGTCATGGGCCGCGGGCAGCGTGCCAGTCAGCCCGGCCGCAAAAACAAGGATCAGCATCACGATGCCGAGCTCAACCCTGAGCAGACCAGCCACCGCGCGCCACACGCCGCCCTGCCCGTGCGCGCCGCTGCCCAGGCGGGGCATCCAGACCCAGCGAATCCGCGCCGCCAACAGCAGCACCAGCGCCAGCAGCACCAGCTTGGCCAGCACCTGCAGGCCGAACGGGGTGCTCAGCAAGGGCGCGAAGCTGCGTTCGATCACCGTCATCAGGCCGCCCAAGAGGTCATCGCTGCGGGCCGGCCAACGCGTGGGTGCGCCAAACTGCAAATAGGTGATGAGCAGGCCGGAGGCAACGATCAGGGCCACACAAATGGTGGCCAGCAGCGAGAAGCGGCGCAGCAGCAAGGCAAACATCGGGCGCCAAAGGGGATCGTGTCCGCTGGCCGCCAGGTACACGCCGTAGGCCAGTGCCGGCAGCGCGCCGGCCCAGGCGCCTGCTGCCAGCAGGTGCAGCGCATGGCCGGTTCCTGCCAGCCAGACCGGCTCGGTCGCGGCACCGTGCCCGGAAAATGCGGCGCTCGCATTCATCGCCACCGCCAGGCCCAGCAGCGCCACCGTGACGGCCCGCTCACCGAACCGGGTGAACAGGGGTTCGCGTGCGAGCAAGAGCAGCAGCATGAGCAAGGCGATGGCCTGCCGCACCTGCCAGACCGCGCCGTAGCGGGTCCGCTCCAGCAGCCGCAGCCATTCGGCCCCTTCAAAGACGGCTTCGCCGCGGCCGCTGACCGAGGCCGCCTGCAGCATCAGCAGACCGACAGCGGCGACCAGCGACAGGGCCAACAACCAGGGCGCGACCGCCATGACAACACGTCGCCAACGTGTGGCCGCCGGGCTGGTGTGATCTGCAGGAGCCAGCAGCAGCAGCGCAAAGCCGCCGAGCAGCACCACGCCGCTGGTCAGCTGCAGCCAGCGCAGCATGGTGCCGAGCCATTCCATCTACTTGCCGGCGCCGCCGCTCTCGACGCTGAAGGTATAGCCATAGTCGACGGTGTGGCCATCGACCGAGAGCACCCGGTATTTCACGGTATAGGCACCCGGCACGAGCACGGGCAAGGGCAGGACCAGCAGTTTGGGGTCGTCCTTGTCCACCTGGGCCTTCGACGTTGCGACCGGACCGGCGCCGTCCCTGATCACGCTGATCGTTGCGTACGCGGGCTCCAGCCGCTCGTTGAACCACAGCCGCACCTGCGGCGGCGGCTTCGATAGCGTGGCTCGGCGCGCCGGCTCCGACTTGACCAGCGCCGCATGCGCCCAGGCTGCGCTGGTGCCGGCCAGGGCCAGCACCGCGACGAGACACGAAGCCATCTCGCGCCGGGCGTTCACTCTGCGCGCACCCAGGTTTGCGAGCGCCCTAGCATTGGCACACCGATATAGCCTCGAACCTCGAGCTTCTTGCCCCCGTCGGCGGGCCGCAGACGCAGCCGGTAGGTCGCCCCGTTCTCTGGGTCGAGCACCTCTCCGCCGTCCCACAGCGTGACATCCTCGGCATTGCGCTTGATGCCGCGAATAATCATCATCCCGACCACCGCTTTGTCCTTGCGCTCATCGGTGCATTTCGCGCAGACGGTCGCCGCCATCGGGTCTAGCAGCTTTTCTATGGTGCCACTGATCACGCCAGCCGATTCGCTGATGCGGATCAATGTCTTTACGGTCTTGCCGTCGTCGTCAATCGTCTTCCAGAGCCCGACGGGTGTGTCCTGCGCAAAAGCAGGAACGGCTACCCAAGCAAGTAAAGCGATAGCGAGTGCGCTTTTCAATGTTTTTTCGATTTCCATGAGGTTTTCTTTCATTGTGGGTAATCGGGAAACGACTCCATTGGCCGACGGCGCTATTGCTTTGCTGACTATTTGCACCCGTATCCATTGATCTCAGGGACGATCTGACTGTATGTTTATGGCTTGACCTTGCCCCGATTCGGAACGACCACCACACTTACCTTCTGTACCGATGATTCGATGGTCTTGTGGGATGCATCGGACCAGTACACGCTGATGACGTGCGCGCCCGCTTCGAGCGGCAGGTCAAAAACGTAGCGGTAGCGGTTCTTGCCCACGCGCGCGAGTTCCCTCATCGTCGGCATCAGCGAGGTGCCATCGATGTCAACGTGCAGGTGAACGCCAACGGTCTTGGCGCCCATCGTCATCTGCTCCAGATCGGCGCCGGTCTCGAATTCGACCTTGATGTCGGGGCCGAGCTGCGCCCCGGCAAGCGGCGACACGATGCGCAGCGATGGCAAGGCCTTCACGTCCAGCGCCTCGCCTTTGCGGACACTCCCACTGGCGCCATGGCCATGGTGCGCGTGCTCTCCCGCCACGGCCACCGTTGCGCCCAGCGCCCCGATCAGGGCAGCGAGACAGACCTTGCGAACACCCAGCTTCGATTTCATCGTTGACTCCTTGTATTCTGACCAAGCATGGCAAGCGACCGGGCACGAAAGCTCTGCAAGAACCGTCGGCCCGTCATCCGCTGCGCGCATGCAAGCCTGCACAGCGACTTCCGCTCCTCGGCGGTGCGTGCGCTGACGCACTCGCACTCGCACATGGACACCCGTGGCATTCCTTCGCGCCAACGGTCATTTCTGGGGACGTATCGCGTCTGCCGTTCCCTGGATGAAGGCCTTGATCTTCTCCACCTCGTCCGCGCTCAGTTTGCCCGTGAAGTCAGGCATGCCCCGGCTCATGGCCGGACCCTTGAAGACGAACTTGTCCAGGTTCTCGATATAGGCGGCCCCGATGTAGCCCAGGTTGGGAATGCTGCCGCCGCGGTCAACACCCGGCACGCCGTGGCAAAGCACGCAATTGCTGACATACAGCGCGGTGCCGGCCGGCACCTGGGCCGGGTCGTATTTCACGCCAGCCACCAGCTCTTCCATGCGGTACTTCACGAACTCGGGCATCGGCGCCTTGCCGCCGACCGCGAAGGTATACACCGTGCCCGGTCCCTGCCGGTCGGTGGCGCGTCTGTCCAATCCATATGAGCCGCCCCAGCCTACCGCAATCGACACATACTGCTTGCCGTCCACCAGGTAGGTGGATGGCGCAGCCACCACGCCGGTTCCGGTGGGTGATTCCCAGAGCTTCTCGCCGTTGCGCGCGTTGAAGGCAATGAAGCGGCCGTCGGCCGTGCCTTGGAACACCAGATCGCCCGCGGTGGTCAGCGTGCCGCCGTTCCACGGCGACACATGCTCCTGCGTCCAGGCAGCCTTCTGCTGCACCGGATCCCAGGCGATCAGCCTGCCGAACGGGGCACTCTTGGGTGGCTCGACGTTGGCAAATGTCGCTATGTTCCAGCCCGTGTTGCTTTGCGGTTCGCCCGGACGCACGCCGTTGAACGTCCAGTCCTTGTTGTCCATCAGCGTGAGCGGCACACTCTGCGCCGGCAAGTAGGCCAGCCCGGTCTGCGGGTTGAATGACATCGAATGCCAGTTGTGTGCACCTAAGGCGCTGGGAATGATCTCGCGCGGCCGGTCAGCCACGCGCGCAATGGGCGTTTCGATCGGGCGTCCGTCCTTGTCATAGCCGCTGGCCCAGTTCACGTCAACGAAATTCTTCGCCGAGATGAACTTGCCGTTGGTGCGGTCGATCACGAAGAAGAAGCCGTTCTTCGGCGCATGCAGGATCACCTTGCGCGGCTTGCCGTCAATCTTCAGATCGGCCAGGATCATCGGCTGGGTCGAAGTGAAATCCCAGTTGTCGCCCGGGGTCTGCTGGTAGTGCCAGACGTACTTGCCGGTGTCGGGGTCGAGCGCGACGATGGATGCGAGATAAAGGTTGTCGCCGCCCGCGGGGCTGCGTTTGCTGCGGGCCCAGGGCGAGCCGTTGCCGGTGCCCACATACATCAGGTTGAGCTCGGGGTCGAAGGTCAGGGTGTCCCAGGCGGTGCCGCCACCCCCGGCTTCCCAGTACTTGCCACTGGGATCCCAGGTCTTGGCCGCCTTGGCCATGGACTCATCCTCGAACGGCTTGCTCGGATCGCCCGGTACCGTGAACCAGCGCCATTTCTGGTCACCGGTCTTGGCATCGTAGGCGGTGATGTAGCCGCGCACGCCGTATTCGGCACCACCGTTGCCAATGATGACTTTGCCCTTGAACACGCGCGGCGCACCAGTGATGGTGTAGCTGAACTTGCGATCAATGATGGTGTCTTTTTCCCAGACCTTTTTGCCGCTCGCCGCATCGAGCGCGATCAGGCGGCCGTCGAACGAACCGACATAGACCTTGCCTTCATACAGGGCGACGCCACGGTTGACCACATCGCAGCATCCTTTGTAGCCGATCTCGCGCGGCACCTTGGGATCAAAGGTCCAGATGCGCTTGCCGGTGCGCACATCGATCGCATGAACAATGCTCCACGAGGCGCTGACATACATGATGCCGTCCACCACCAGCGGTGTGGCCTCAACGCCGCGCGTCGATTCGAGGTTGTACGACCAGACCAGTCCCATGTCTTTTACGTTGGCGGTATTGATCTGGTTCAGGCGCGAGAAGCGGGTCTCGGCATAGTCCAGGCCGTAGCTGGGCCAGTCGTTGGTGCGCGCCTCGTTGGCGCGGATGAATGCGCCATCGACCTTCTTGGTCACGGCTGCAATGTGCGCCTTCGAGCCCTTCGCCGCCTCGGCCATGGCAGCCGGCGCTGCCATGGCGAGCAGCGAAACCACTGCGAACATCACGGCGATTGCGGGTCGTTTGGCGGCTTTCCCTTGACGGACGCCACCCACCGTATCGAAGCCATGCTTCATTGTGTCTCCTTTTTTCATGCTGTCTCCTTTTTGGTTTTGAGTCTTGAGGTATGTCCGTGATTCAGGTTCTGCGCCGCGGTCTGGTGAACCGGTACAGGAGCAGCGCCACGCCCATCAAGACCAGCGGAAATGGCAGGTACTTCCAATAATTGCGCACTCCGACCCGAAACGGAAACACCGAATGTTCGGTCTTTCCGGTGGCCGGGTCGGTCGCGCTGAGCAGTCCGATATACCATCCAGCTGCGCTGAAGCGGTGATCCAGCGTGACGGTGCCGCGCGGATAGGTCTTGGCCGGCAGCGCCACGACGGTCTCTGCCGCAATACGGCCCGCGTCACCGAGATCCTCGTAGCGCGCCATGGCCTCTTTCCCGCTGGCATCACGAAGTATCCGGAACTCCACCACGCGTTCGCGCAATGCGGGCTGGATGAAGTCAATCACCATCACCGCACGCCCGACCTCGGGAATGTCCTCGCAGAACTCCTGACTGGCCCGATGCTCGGGCTGGTAGCCGGCAAAATGGGCGTCAGCCGTCCTGCTATTGCCGACACGCAAGACGCACTTGTCGTCCTCCATGCCGACCCCGCCATGAGCCCAAGCGGATGCCGCGGCCACTGCAAGCAGCGCGGAACCCAGTATTCGGATCAAGCGCATCCTCAGTACCCCCCGAACAAGGGGATCATCGGCCCGCTGATTTCAACCGGATAGCGGCGCCCCTTGGCATCAAAGAAGAACAGCATGCCGGCCACCACCGCATCCGGGGACGAAATCATGGTCGTCATGCGCTGCGTCTCCCACATCGCGTCGTCGGCATAGATCACGATCTGCTGTGTTTTACCCGGCTGAATCGGCCCGCCTTCCACGCGCAGCGCGTCGGATGCCACCAGATCGTCCGCATCTCTGGGCTTGACCTGCTGCACCGCTGCATTGATGAAGCGCAGCCCCCCGGATGCAAACTCGCCGATGCTCAAGGGACTGCTCCCGTGATTGGTCACGGTGAGCGCAATGCGAAAGCTTCGTCCAGGGATGCGGTAGCGGGCATCATCCATGCGCACCATCACCGGCGAGGGCTCGCGCTCCAGGACGGCCGTGTCGACCTTGCCGGTCTGCAACGGCGTCGTGATCGGCCAGCGCTCGTTGGCATAGATGTATCCACCAACGATGAGCATCAGCGTGACCAGCAGGACCCCCAGCGCCACCATGCGATCGCGCGCGGTAATCATGTCGTCGGCATTCTCGCCCAGCGCGCTGACCCGCCGGAACCTCGGCATGATCAAGGGTATCTTGGTCAGCCAATAGCCAAACCAGAGCAAACCAAGCGCAATCCACGCCACCGACCAGCCAACGGAATGAGCGAAGCCGTAGGTCTCGAGGTCAAGCTCTTGCCCAAGCAGCGTCTTGATGCTGTTCTGGAAGTCCGCCTGGGTACCCCCGACCTCGACCCACAGGCCGGGCCCGATCATGGGACCGGCGTCCTTGACGTTGACGATCGGATGCAGGTGGTAGCGCCCCGGTGTGCGCGCCTTCAGCGTGACCACGAAATCGTAACGCTCGCCCCGCTTGAACGTTGTGCTGCGGATGCCGGGCGTTCCGTTGATGCGCGTCTCCAGCCGAACGAAGGATGGCCCGGGTACACCGATATTGAGAAAGGCCGAGCCATCCTCGATGGAGGCAACGTGATGGGGCCAGGATTCGGACGGAATGAATCTGCCTTTGACCACCAATATCTCGTTGACGTCGAGCTTGGCCGTCGAAAACTCGAGATCAAACCAATGCACGGTGCGCATGCGCAAGGCCGGCTGCTGGGCTTTTTCGCCATGGGCGTATGCCAACTGTGCCGAGAACGCAACCCCTACCACAATCAGCGTCTGAATGACTGCAAACAATTTTGTTATGAATTTCATGATTGTCCCTCGAATTAGACGACTTTCTGCAACCACTTGAGCCTGAAGGCGAGGGAGCCCACCCAGACCCAGAACCAGTACGCCATGACTGTCAAAAAGGCCGCAAACACCGCCGTCAGCGGCGTCACCGCATCACCGAACGTCCTCAAGGTGCTCTCCTCGATGATGCGCACGTATTCCGGCATGGCGGTGCGGATGTACTCGAAGCCCATCACGTCCGCCACGGTCATCAAGGTGCCCTGCATCTCGACGGGAACCATGTACGGCGCAAACAAGGGCCAGTTCAGCGGCCAGAGCAGCAAACCGGAAAGAAAACCCGCGAAGATTCCTGTGAAAAAGAAACTGCGCGTGAGCAGCAAGATGCAATCGATCATCAGACCAATGGCAATATGGGTGGACGGAACCACAAAATTCATCGGAAAACCGGCAAATTCATGGAAATTCAGGTAGCGGCTCACCCACGCCATCAGCGTGAATGCAAGAATGCTCAACGTGCCGCCCAGCGGCAGCCGCACCAAACGCCAGAAGGCATAGCCAAACACGGCAGGGAGCGTGACCATCACCAACGGTGTTATCAGTGGCCAATAGCGCCGGTCCCTCCAGTCCATCCAAAAATCCCAGTCGCCCACAAGCAAAGAAAACTGGAAGCTGAAAATAGCACCCAAAAGGACAACGAGCAGCGGAATGACCACCCAATCCACCTGAGCATCCACGCGCGCCAATTCCTGCGGGCTATCGATGGCTGATGTCGAAATAGACATGAAAAACTTTCAAAAACAAATATATGCAAAGGGGAAAATGCTCACCCCACAACAATCAAGCCGTGGAGCGAGCACACATGAAACCCGCGATCGGAGGGCCTGGACACCCCCCTTTGAATCAATCGGGCGCCATCAATCCTTTATCAACGGGCCGCCAGGAGATCATCCTCAGCGGAAGCCGTCAGCCTCGTAAGTTCAGCCACCCGGGCAAGGATTTGCAAGAGCAGCCCGCCCGCAGCGAATGCAGACCAGCCCAGCAACACAAAGCCCCAGTGAATCGGCGCGGCGAACAGCTCCTCGGCATAGAAGAAAGTGTGCCCCCATTCATTGAAGCCAACGTTGGGCATGATCATGAAAGCGCCGGTCACAATGATCGCGAACGGCACGGAGACGCGCTTGCCAAAGAGAGGAATCCGCGTATGGGCATAGGCAAACGAAATGAAGCCCCAGAAAATCAGCACCGGCACACAGAAATAGAAGAGACCGATGTGAGTGGGCGTGAAATCGGTATCCCGGATCGTGACCTGATGCCAAGCCGCATCCGCCTCCGTGTAGATCGAACCTGTCACGTAAAAGAGTATCCCGAATCCCAATAACTGAGCCATCAACACAAACAAGCGGCGCAACTCTTCGCGCGGCCCGATTTGCGAAAAATCACGCACACGGGTATGCCAGAGGTAGGCGAGAGATCCCGTGCCCACAGTGATGATCAGCAACAACTGCCCATACAGGAGTCGCATCCAATAGGCTTGAAACTCAGGGCTGAAATAATCAAGGCCATAGGTAAAGGCACTGGCCTCCGAGTAGATCCGGTAACCAGTGAACACCACCACGGCACTGAGAATAGCAATAAAGAACTTGGCCCACGGTGCCCCAAGCCTGCCTTGAGCAGCACCCGCCTTCTGAATCGAACTTGTTTTCATCGTCATGTCTCCTGTTGTGCGAAGTAAAAACTGACCATCGCCGGTCCGCATGGCGCGAACTACTTCGCGAACGACTTTGCGCCACCGTCCTGAAAATGGTAGATCGAAGTCTGCGGCGCCACACCTAACTTTCGTTAGGGTGTTTTTCATGGCGCATCTCCATAGACTCGGTCCACACATGAATCGACATAAAGGAGACAAAAAATGTCAGTGACTTCCGCAGCAATGCGTCTTGTAGGCCCCGCCGATCACGTCGGCCAGCCGGAACTAGAGCGCATCTTTGCTGCACAACGCGAGACGGCATTGCGACTTCGCAGGTCAACCGCCGCGCAGCGACTCGACAAGATCGAACGCCTTAAGCGGGCCGTTCTGGCGCGCCAAACCGACATCCAGCGCGCCGGCGCCATGGATTTTGGCAAGCCAGCCGCCGAGGTCGACCTGACCGAGATCCTGCCGGTTGTGGCCGAGGCCAACGACGCACGCCGCCATCTGCGCCGCTGGATGAAGGCGAAGAAGGTTCTGCCAACCCTGCTGATGTTCGGCACCTCGAGCTACGTGCAGTGCGAACCAAAAGGCCGTTGCCTGATCATCTCGCCCTGGAACTATCCGGTCAACCTGACCTTCGGACCGCTGATCTCGGCCATCGCCGCCGGCAACACGGTGATTCTCAAGCCCTCGGAGATGACGCCGCACCTGACGGCGCTCATGGCCGAAATCGTGCGCGAGGTGTTTCCCGAAGACGAGGTGGCGCTGTTCCAGGGCGATGCTTCGGTCTCGCAGGCGCTGCTGGACCTGCCGTTCGACCACATCTTCTTCACCGGCTCACCAGCGATCGGCCGGGTGGTGATGGCGGCGGCGGCCAAGCACCTGACCAGCGTGACGCTGGAGCTGGGCGGCAAGAGTCCGACCATCGTCGATGCCACGGCGGACCTGAAGGCCGCGGCGGCCAACCTGATGTGGTCCAAGTGCACCAACAGTGGCCAGACCTGCATCGCCCCGGACCACGTCTATGTCCACGAATCGGTCAAGGAAACCTTTGTCCAGCACTGCCGTGACGCCTTGGCCAAGGCCTACGGCGAGGGCGACGCAACGCGCAACAGTCCGAACCTGGCGCGGATCGTCAATCCGCGCCACACGCAACGCCTGATCGATCTGATGGACGACTCCGTGCAAAAGGGCGCCCGCGTGCTCGTGGGCGGGCAACACCAGGCCGATCAGAAATTCATTGCACCGTCGCTGATCGACCAGGTCAGCCCCGACGCGAAGATCATGCAAGAGGAAATTTTCGGCCCCTTGCTGCCCGTGATCGCGTACCGTGACCTCGACGAGGTCATCGGCAAAATCAACGCCCAGCCCAAGCCGCTCGCGCTGTACATCTGGACCAAGGATGGCAAGCTTGCCGACAAGGTGCTGCGCGAGACGAGCTCGGGCGGCGCCTGCGTCAACCACAGCGTCGTGCAGTTCCTGCACGGCCGTTTGCCCTTCGGCGGTGTCAACAACTCCGGCCTGGGCAGCGCACACGGGCTCTACGGGTTCAAGGCCTTCAGCCATGAGCGCGCGATCGTCAAGACCTGGCTGTTGCTGGCATCGACCTTCTACCCGCCCTACACCCATCTGTCGCAGCGGCTGATCAACTGGACGCTGCGTCTGGTCTGAGGGTCTCGGTTGCACGGAGGTAGCCCGTGCCACTCTATTTTTATAAATCTCCTGGGACAAGTTTTGAAATTCGATTACATCATCGTAGGCGCCGGGTCGGCCGGCTGTGTGCTGGCAAACCGTTTGAGCGCGGACCCGTCGAACCGCGTTTGCCTGCTCGAGGCGGGGCGGTCCGATGACTCCTCGCTGATCCGCACGCCCATGGGCCTCGTGGGCTTGCTCTCGACCCGCAAGTACAACTGGTATTTTGACACCGAGCCGCAAGCCGAACTCGGGGGCCGTCGCCTGTACTGGCCGCGGGGCAAAACAGTCGGCGGCAGTAGTTCGATCAATGCCATGGTCTACATGCGCGGACACCAGGCTGATTACGACGAATGGGCGGCGGCGGGAAATGCCGGCTGGGCCTACAAGGATCTGCTGCCGATCTTCATGGAACACGAGCACAACGAACGCGGCGCCTCGGCGCATCATGCAACCAATGGACTGCTGAATGTCGCGGATGTGCGCTCGCCAAACCCCCTGTCGCACCTGTTCGTTGAAGCCGCCGTTCAAACTGGCATTACACGCAACATGGACTTCAACGGCGCCCAACAGGAGGGGGCCGGGCCGCACCAGGTAACCCAAAAGAACGGGGAGCGCTGGAGCAGCGCGCGGGCCTTCCTGCACCCTGTCATGGACCGGCCGAACCTGACGGTGCTGACAGGCGCCCATGTCACGCGCATCCTCTTCTCGGGCCGACAGGCCGTGGGGGTCGAGATCGAGCGCAAGGGCGAGCGCCAAAGCATAGAAGCCGAGCGTGAAATCGTTCTGAGCGGCGGTGCGATCAATTCGCCCCAGTTGCTGCTGCTGTCCGGCGTCGGTCCGAAGCAGGATTTGGCACGGCACGGCATCGGCCTCGTGGCCGATCTGCAGGGCGTGGGCCAGAACCTGCAGGACCATCTCGATGTCACGGTGATGATCCGCGACCGCAGCAAGCAAGCCGTTGGCGTGGCGCCCGGCTTTCTGCCAAGAGCGGTTGCCGGTCTCTGGCAATACTGGCGCAAGCGCGAAGGCTTCCTGTCCAGCAATGTGGCCGAGACCGGCGGCTTCGCCAAGCTCTCGCCGCAATCGGAGTTGCCGGAAGTGCAGTTCCACTTCCTGCCGACCTATCTGCGCAACCACGGCCGGAACCTCGCTCCCGGCTACGGGGCCACCTTGCACATGTGCCAGTTGCGACCAAAGAGCCGAGGCTTTATTGGCCTGAAAAACGCCGACCCGCTGGCCGCGCCGATGATCCAGCCCAACTACCTGAGCCATGCCGACGATTGGGACGAGATGTTGCGCGGCCTGAAGCTTGCGCGGCGCATCTTTGAGGCGGACGCCTTTCGCCCGGTGAACGGCGGCGAGGTAGCCCCGGGCGTCGGCGTGTCCAGCAACGAAGATTTGCGGGCCTACATCCGCCGCTCCGCGGAAACCATTTATCACCCCGTGGGCAGCTGCAAAATGGGGCGCGACGGGATGGCCGTGGTCGACGATCAGTTGCGGGTGCACGGGCTGTCGGGACTGCGTGTTGCCGATGCGTCGATCATGCCGACGATCATCGGCGGCAACACCAACGCCCCCTGCATGGTGATCGGCGAAAAGTGCGCGCGGGCCATCTTGCGCTAGCCACAACCGCACACCATTGCGTGCGCAAACAAGCGCCTCCCTCACCCCACAAACCATGGGTGTGAGTTCCCTCCGCGAGGCACCACGGTGCCTACGAACGCACTGGCCGGCCACCGGCCAGGCCAGCTTTAACAACGACACTTCTGGAGATTTCATGAACGGACAAATGATGAGCGGCCCCCTGCTCATTTCCTCACTCATCACCCATGCGGCACGCCATAGTGGCGATGTGCCCATCGTTTCGCGCCGGATCGAAGGTGACATCCACCGCACCACGTATTCACAATTGCACGACCGCGCGCGCCAGATGGCCCACGCGCTCGGCGGGCTCGGCGTACAAGCGGGGCAGCGCGTCGCCACGCTGGCCTGGAACGGCTACCGGCACCTGGAACTGTACTTCGCCGTATCCGGCAGTGGTGCGGTGCTGCATACCCTCAACCCGCGCCTGCACCCGGACCAATTGCTGTACATCCTCGACCATGCCGAGGATCAGGTGTTGTTCTTTGACCTGACCTTCCTGCCCCTGGTTGAAGCCGTGGCGGGGCGCTGCAAGACGGTGCGCCACTTCGTCGCAATGATCGACAAAGACAAGATGCCTGCGAGCAAGCTGCCCAATCTGCTGTGCTACGAAGACCTCATCGCGGCGCAAAAGCCTGACTTCGTATGGCCCACCTTCGACGAAAATACCGCCTCGTCGCTGTGCTACACGTCCGGCACCACGGGCAACCCCAAGGGCGTGCTCTACAGCCACCGCTCGACGATGCTGCACACTTACGCATCGGTCATGCCAGACGCGATCGGCATCTCGTCACGCGACTGCGTGTTGCCGGTCGTACCGATGTTCCACGTCAACGCCTGGGGACTGCCCTACAGCTGCGCGATGGTCGGCGCGAAACTGGTGCTACCGGGGCCGGCGCTGGACGGCAAGTCGCTGCACGAGCTGATTGCCACCGAGCAGGTGTCCTTTGCGGCCGGAGTGCCCACCATCTGGCTGGGCATGCTCCAGTACGTCGAGCAAAATTCGCTCAGTCTCGCCCCCCTGCAGCGCACCATTATCGGCGGCTCGGCGGTGCCACCGAGCATGATGCGGTCTTTTGAAGACGGCTATGGCATCGAGGTCATCCACGCGTGGGGGATGACGGAGATGTCGCCGCTGGGCACGGTGTGCCGGCTGCGCCAGAAACACCTGGCCGACCCGCTGGATGTGCAGCATGCGCGGCTCGAGAAACAAGGCAAGGCGGTGTTCGGCGTGGACATGCGCATCGTCGATCCGCAGGGCGCTGACGTCGCGTGGGATGGCAAGTCGCAGGGCGATCTGCTGGTGCGCGGCCCCTGGGTGGTCCAAAGCTACTTCGGCCCTGATGGCGCCCAACCGCTGGTCAGCGATGAGACGGGCGCGCAGTGGTTCCCCACCGGCGACGTGGCCACGATAGACGCCGACGGCTACATGCAAATCACCGATCGCAGCAAGGACGTGATCAAGTCCGGCGGTGAGTGGATCGGCTCGATCGACCTGGAAAACGTCGCCATGGCGCACCCGGCGGTGGCGATGGCTGCGGCCATTGCTATTCCTCACCCGAAGTGGGATGAACGGCCCTTGCTGGTGGTGGTGCGCAAGCCGGGTACGGAAGTCACGCGCGAAGAATTGATCGAGCACTACAAAGGCAAGGTCGCCTCCTGGTGGGTGCCTGACGATGTGGTGTTCGTGGACGCCATTCCGATCGGCGCGACCGGCAAGATGCTGAAGAACAAGCTGCGCGAGCAGTTCAAAGACCATCGGTTGCCGGGGGTCTAAAAGGTTTGCGGCCCATGAAAACCACGCCGCAAAAAGCAAGCCCGGCGATTTGCCGGGCCCACATCAACGCAATGGAGACAAAATGAAAAAATCGAATATTCGGCGATTGGCCAGCTTGACTGTATTGTGCGCAATCACAGGCGGTGCTGCTGCACAGGAATCGCCATGGTTTGTACGCATGGGTGCCACATCGGTTCAACACCAGTCGGATGCAGATATTGCTGTTGGGGGGGGGGCAGTGCCCGGATCTGGTTTAAACCTGAGCGACGCCTCGGCCCTCACCGCCGAGTTTGGGTACTGGCTCACGCCATCGGTGGCCTTGCGAGGGCTGGTGGGTTTTCCGCTGCTGAAGACTCGTGCCGAAGGTCGCGGGACGCTGGCGCCTGTTGGCGAGTTGGGAAAGATCACTTATGCGCCTTTGGTGGTTACAGCGACTTACAGCTTTGACCTGGGGTCTGTCAAGCCTTACGTCGGTGCTGGAATTGGCTATGTCGGTATAACGGATACGAAAGACGGTGCACTGAAGAACCTGAAAGTGGACAGCGGGTTTGGTAGTGTGCTTCAGGTGGGCGTCGACATCCCCATCGACAAGACGTGGGGCGTGTTCCTCGACTACCGTAAGTTGTACTGGAAGACCAAAGCGACCGGAACGGTTCCCGCATTTGGAGGCGCACCCGCACAGGTTGATTTGAATCCGTCTCCATCCGCAGTGACCATCGGTGTATCCATGCGGTTTTAATGGCTCACCTTTGGCCTCGCGTCGTGTGTAGCAAACTGCGGGCACGCAATGTGTGGTCAAAGGTATTGACATCCCAGTCCATGCTGTGCCGCCCCTCATGCCACTGACAGGAGGGATTCTTATGACAGGACTGACGCGTCATCACCCATTGTTTGTTCCAGCGTATTGCCGTTTTCAATTCCGCCACCCCGACTTCTGCCAAACAATTTGTCAAGGAATAATACATGCGTCCAGCAGGTGAGAAAAGTAGGAGGACTTTGTCCGCCAAAACAGCCTTGACCCTGGCCGTGACCTCACTGTTTTATCCATGTGTCGATGCGCAGACGCTGGCGGACGTCGTGGTGACCGCCTCACGGGCTCAACAACGCAGTTTTGATGCGCCGGCCGCCATTCAGTCAATTGATCGCGACACGATTCAAAACGCCGGGCCTCAGGTCAATCTATCAGAATCGCTCAACCGGGTCCCAGGTTTGACGATCCTGAACCGGCAGAACTATGCGCAGGATCTGCAGCTGTCCATCCGTGGTTTTGGCGCACGCTCGACCTTCGGCATCCGGGGCATCCGTTTGCTGGTCGATGGCATTCCGGCCACCACGCCGGATGGCCAGGGCCAGGGATCGTCGATCAGCTTGACCTCCACCGAGCGTATTGAAGTGTTGCGCGGACCGCTGGCGCAAATGTATGGCAATTCAGCGGGCGGTGTGATCCAGGCGTTTACCCGGGATGCCCCCGAGCAAGCGGAAGTGGGGGCACAGTATTACCTGGGGTCCTTCGGCATGCAGCGCTCCGACTGGCAATACGCGGGACGTGCTGGCGACTACGGCCTTGTGGTCGACTACAGCACGTTTGACACCCAGGGCTACCGCGACAACAGCAAGACCGAGCGCAAGCAGTTCAACGGAAAGTTGAGTTTCAATGCCAGCGAAAAGACGCATGTGAATGTGGTTTTCAACCAGTTTGACATGCCCCTTGCCCAGGATCCTTTGGGCCTCACCGCCGCTCAGTTAGCCGCAAACCCGGCGCAGGCGGGGAATAATGCGGTCAGCCGACGAACCCGCAAAACGGTGCTGCAAAACCAGCTCGGCAGCTCGCTGGTGCACACCATTGATACAGAGCGGGCCGTGACTGCGCGTCTCTATTACGGCACCCGGGACAATCTTCAGTACCAGACACTGGGTGCAACCGGAGCATGGGTGGGGCTGAATCGACACTACTATGGCGCCGGCCTGCAGTACAACGCCCAGTCCAAACTAGGCGGCATACCGGTGCGGTGGGTCGCGGGGTATGAGTTTGATCGCTCCCAAGAGAAGCGTCAGGGCGGCGTTGCGGCACTGGGCGAAAAAGCGTCCACCACACGCAACGAAGACAATCGTGCCGAAAACAATGATGTTTTCATCCAAGCGAGCGCCCTGGTCTCGGACAAAGTATCGATGGTGGCAGGCCTGCGACACAGCACGGTCCGTTTGAGCAGCGCTGACAATTACCTCAGCGATGGCAACGGATCTGGTTCGGTCAGCTACCAGGCTGCCAGCCCGGTGCTGGGGTTGACCTACCATGCGTCCGATGACCTGAATCTGTACGCCAATTACGGCAAGGGGTTCGAGGGTCCCACGCTGGCTGAAGTCGCCTACAGTGGCGGGGGAACACCTGCATTCAATACCGCCATCAACGCGTCAAGCAGTCAGCATTACGAACTGGGGATCAAGTGGGCACCAAGTTCTCGGTTACGTCTTGATTTCACCCTGTTCCAGATCAACTCGGATGATGAAATCGTGGTCGCCAGAAGTAGCGGTGGTAACACCTCTTTCAAAAATGCACCGGGAACACGGCGAACAGGATGGGAACTTACGGGCAGCACCCAGCTAGCAGCCAATTGGCAAGCGACGTTGGCCGCAACCCAGATTGACGCGACCTTCTCACAGGCCTTTACCAGTGGCACGTCCGGCATAGCTTCCGGTAATCGTATCCCCGGCATCCCAAAGCATTTCATTTTCTCCGAGTTGCTGTGGTCGAGCCAGTCCCTGGACGGTGCAAAGAGGTTACCCAAGCCAGGCAGTCAGGTCGGCATCGAGTTCACGCAAGCCGGCCGACTGTATGCAAACGATACCAATACGGCGTCTGCCGATGGTTACGCTACCTTGAATTTGAAAGCAAGTCACGCCTGGGCAGTGGGTGCTGGCAGTCTGACGGTCTATGGCCGGATCGACAACCTCACCGATGCGCGTTACGTGGGGTCGGTCATTGTCAACCAGGCTTTGTCTCAGTTCTATGAACCGGCACCCGGAAGAACTTGGACACTGGGACTTCGTCTGATCTTGCCGCTTTGAATTGGTCGTGCTGGCCTGGGGTGAGGACTATGCGTATTGGCCTTGTGGGAGGTCGTGCTGTTGCGACCGTGGACAAGTCATTGAATACTGGCTTCATCTGCGTCCAGCCCAAGCCTTCGCTCAATCTTTTGTTGGTCCTGCATCGGTGGCAACGTTCAGAAATATCGGTCAAATCGTCTGCCACGATAATACGGTTGCGTCCGGCCGAGTTGGCCCGATACCTTGCCTGATCGGCTGCCTCACCCGCAACTTCCTTTTTTCCCCGATCGGTCGGATTGCGGCCGAGCGCTTCTTGCGCCAGGGGTGCCTTGAACATGGCTGCGTCAATGCTCTGCCAACGCCACGCGATACCTTGCACCTGGTCGTACTCAGTCAGCCCGGCTTTCCAGATGGCCTCGAAGGCGCCCGCTCTCTCCCATTCAAGAAATCGCTTGCGGACTGCGCTGGCACTGCCAAATCGCTCCTGGGGCAACGCTTTCCATTGACAACCCGTTCTCAGCACATACACGATGGCCTCGAACACCAGCCGCGCTGGCTTGGGTGGGCGACCAGCGCCGGGCTTGCGCACATACGCTTTGTCGGTAGGGCGCTCACGCACAGGCTCCGTTTCGTCGTATAAAAGTCTTTTGTCGCACCCCATGCCGACCGGTTTCAGGCAAGCAAGCCCCCAGACGTCAGCTTGAAGACCGCAACCGTTTGCACCAGCTCCTGCGCCTGCGATTTGAGGCTGGAAGCCGCTGCGGCCATCTCCTCCACCAGCGCCGCATTTTGCTGCGTCGCCTGGTCCATTTGCATCACGGCCTCGCCCACCTGCGCAACGCCTGCGGCCTGCTCGTTGCTGGCCGCACTGATTTCACCCATGAGGTCGGTGACCCGCTTGATGGCGCTGACTACCTTGGTCATGGTGGCACCTGCCTGGTCCACCAGCACCGCACCCTGTTCCACACGCTCCACACTGGCATTGATCAGGGATTTGATTTCCTTGGCGGCTTCGGCACTGCGTCCGGCCAGACTGCGCACCTCGCTGGCCACCACGGCAAAACCACGGCCCTGCTCACCGGCGCGCGCGGCTTCCACTGCCGCGTTCAAAGCCAGGATATTGGTCTGGAAGGCAATACCCTCAATCACGTTGATGATGTCAGCCATCTTCGTGGAGCCGTCGCTGATGCCTTTCATAGTTTCCACCACCTGGGCCACGACCTCACCCCCCTCCGTGGCAACGCTGGAGGCACTCATGGCCAACTGGTTCGCCTGGCGGGCGCCGTCTGCATTCTGCTTGACGGTGGCACTGAGCTCTTCCATGGAGGCCGCGGTTTCTTCCAGTGCACTGGCCTGGCTTTCGGTGCGGGCCGATAGATCGTGGTTGCCCGATGCAATCTCGGCGCTGGCAGTGGAAACGCCTTCGGCGCCCTGGCGCACGCTGGACACTGTCTTGACCAGGCTGGTCTGCATCTGCTCAAGGCTGATCATCAAGCGGCCGACCTCATCATTCGAACGCGCCACGATGCCCCCCGAAAGATCTCCTTGGGCAATGCGGCTCGCCACACCCACCGCATCCTCCAGCGGCCCGAGAACCGCCTTGCGCAGACCCCAGAAGATGGCCAGCAGCACCAAGCCCCCCAGCAAGTTGATGGTGAACACAACCGTCTGAACAAAGCTTACCGCCTCAGCTACCAGCGGGGCGAAAAGGTCGGAGTTGCGCTGTACGATCACCATTTCGGGTTGCAACCGCTCGACCAGCGCCGGGCTCACGGAGAGGCCGGGTTCGGCCTCGATGATCTTTCGCATGCGCTCCAGATCGTCGATGTCTTGGTGCGGCAAGTTGATGATGTCACCGAAACCGACCAGGCGGAACAGCCCCTGCTCGATCTTGAACAACTCGACATCAATCTGCGCGGCAATCCACTGCCCACGCCCAATCAAATTGAGCAGAACGTCCTTGTCGAGCGCAGGCGCCGATCCACCGGAGGTAACCCTTTGCATTGCGTGGGTCATCTGCATGACGGCCTCAAGGTGGTCCCGCTCAAGGTGGTGAAACCGCGCGGCCTTGCTAAGGTAGCGTCCGCCCAGCATCACCAGCACAGACACCACGAGTACGGCTATCAAACCAAAGCGAAATCTCTGGCGCAGGGTCAATCGGGACATTTAACAACTCCTGAAACTGAAAAGGATTTCCACACAAGTCCTGTCCAGCAATATCGGCTATCAAGGCACTTTTCTCAAACCCGTGAGACTCTCGTCAAACGAGCAGCCAGGCCCGGCTACGGGCTTCCCGCAAAGCGGCGGTGCGGTTTTTGACACCCAGTTTCGCGTACAGGTTGTGCAGGTGCCACTTGACTGTGCCCTCGGTCAACATAAGCCGCCCCGCCACTTCGCTGTTGGACAGGCCATCAGCCAACAGGCGCAGGATTTGCAGTTCGCGCTCGGTCGGCCGCTCCTGGTCGGTGTGTACCGCAGCCTGGCGCGCAATAGCGGAACCCGTGGCAGACAGCAGCGTGCGCGCGTACAAAAGCGCGGGGGTTGGGCTCTGCGGCTTGTCGACCACTCGGCGCAGGAGGCTCTCTAATTCGGCACCCTCGTCAAGGTACAGACGCACGTAGCCGTTCGAGGCAGCAATGCGCAGGCTTTCCATCAACGCACTGTGGGCCTCGTCCACGTTCCCCGTCCGGTCGAGCGCCAGTGATCGCAGCATCAGCAATTCGGCCAGCTTGTGCTGCTGGTGACTGCGCCATGCCCGCCCAATGCCGGAATCGACCCATTGCAAGGCAAGTTCTGGCCGGCCCTGTGCGAGATCGAGCCGTGCCCAGAGTCGCTCAGCTTTGTCGCGGTGAAGGCTGGTGTGCGGCGCTTGCGGTAGCAGGCCGTGTTCGACCGCCATGCGCCGTGCAGCCTCGGCATCTCCGGCCCGCACGAGCAGGAGGGCGCGTTCGGCCACCATCGTCAACCGCAGACGCGCGAAGCCGCGCGCCAGCCCGACCCGCTCACCCTCGGCTGCCACGTCGAGTGCACCCGAGATGTCGCCCCGCGCCGCTTGCAGACGTGACGCCGCCACATAACCCGCAACCATCGCATCCACGATGCCCTGGTGCGGCAGCAGCGGCAAGGCCGCTTCTGCTTCCACCATCGCGCCCGCGCAATCGTTGCGTTCATAGAGCAGCAAGGCGCGGATCGCGCGCAGCATGGCCACCAGTCCGGTGGCCCCAGGCACAAAAGCTGGTGCTTCGGTCAGCGCCGAGGAAGCGTCTGCCAGGGCATCCCTATGCCGCCCTGCCTTGAGCAGTGAGGCGGCCGATACCACTCGCACCCACATCAGCCCGTAAGGCGAAGGAATGGCATCGAATTTAACTTGCGCCTCGCGCAAGGACTGGGCGGCTTCGGCAAAGCGTCCATTGCATTTGTGCGCATAGGCCAGAACCGTCTGCGCGGCACCGTGGTCGAAGGGGTCCGAGTCCGGCGGCGGTCCAGCCAGCCACTGGCGCACAAAAACTTCGGCATCCGCCGCGTCATCACGCAGGGCTGCGAGCACACCCCGCTGGAGAACCGTTGTGCCCAGGGTCGTGAGTGCGACGGCCGAGCACGTCTTGCCGCAGGCGCGCTCGATTCGCGCCAGCCACGACGCCGCTTCGGCATAACGGCGCAGAAATATGAGCGCCCACGCCGCATACAACATCAATTCGCTATCCAGCTCGGCGCTGCGTGACTCCACTTGCGTGAGCATGTCCATGAACGTTTCGTGCCGGCCCTCGCCTTTCACCAGCTGACGTGCACAACCGGTCAGATAGGACGATGCAAGCATCGCGTCGTTCCCCTCCAGTGCTGTGCGGATGGCCCGGTAACCCTCGCCACGGGTATGCCACCATTGGGCACAACGCGAACGCAACGCTGACGCGCCAGAGCCCGCCGCGTCAATCAATCGCGTCAGCGCCCGCTCAGCCACCAGTGCATGCAAAGCGTAGAACGGTTCACCTGCCACGAGTCCTCGACGCTGCACGATGCCCAGCCGTTCCCCCTCGGCGATCGCCTCCGCACCCTCGGGCGCATCGAGCGCGGCCAGCAGCGCCATTGTGAAGTCGCCAACAGCGGCCATCACGAACAGCGCCTGCTGGCGGGCCGGCGCCATGCCCAGAAAGAAGCTTTCATAGACAAAGCTGTCCATCAGCATGTTGCTGCTTTCGGCGGACTCCTGCAAACCGCCACGACTGGCTATCGCAAGCCGAACCAGTGTCGGCCAACCCTCGGTGATGCCGAGGATGCTGTCTATCTCGTCGTCCTGCGCCGACAAGCCGCAACGGCGCGCCAACTCTCGAACGTCCTGCGCGTCGAACCTCAGATCGCGCTCCGTCACCCAGCGCACCAGCCCGCGCGAGGTCATGGTGGTCAGATCGAGTTCCATCCCGTCCCGGCCGCAAACCACGAAGCGCACATGGTCAGGCGCAGCGACCAGCAGACGGCTCAGGATGAAAGCACTCTTGCTGCCGCGCAGCGCATGCACATCGTCGAAGAACAGCACCACGGGCCGGGGGCGTTCGCCAAGAGCCTGCAACAACTCCATCAGGCCGCTCTCGACCGCTGCCGCCGCGTCGGGAGCGGTCATCGCGAGGGGCTCCGACGGACCTCCGACGGCCTTCAGCAAGGAGTGCACGAAGAAAACGGGATCGCGCCAGGAAGCGTCGAGCCCGACCCACAGGGGGTCGGCGTCGTCTTTGCAAGCGCGAAACCATCCTCCCGCCAGCGTCGTCTTGCCATAACCGGCTGGCGCAAAGACAGCGACGATTCGATCGCTCATGGACAAAGGCAGAAGTGCGCGCCGCGTCACCGTGGCCGATGTATCGCCTGGCGGCACCCACTCACTCGCCGTCTGAGACAACGACGACGCCGGAGCGGCGAGAGGGGAAACGCAAGATGTCATTTTGGGATGGGTTATTTCATGGCGGCGCGAAAATGATGACCCTGCAGTATTCTTGCGATCAGACCGCCCGGAATCGCGGCAGTGCCATGCCGCCCCCGGCGGGCTCGCAGACCAACTCGACTGCCATGTCGAAACCCACAAGCGATGGGTCGGCGCCGGCAAAGGAGCTGATCATCCGCGGTCCTTCTTCGAGTTCGACCAGGATCACGGCATAGGGCGTATCCTGCTTGAAGGCCGGCCCGGGCGCCCGGTGAACGACGCTAAAGGAGTGCACTTTGCCGCGGCCGCTTGCGGCACGGTGCTCCAGGCGCTCGCTGCCGCACGCGCGGCAGATGGCCTGCTGGTAGTACTGCACGTGGCCGCACGCCTGGCAGTGTTGCAACAGCAATTTGCCCTCGTTGATGCCCTTCCAAAAAGTTTGCGAATCCGCATCCGGCATGGGCAGCGGCTTGATGTGGGCGTCTTGGGGATTGATCACAGCGTCGCCTCCGTTCCCAAAATAGTCGTCGCGTTGGTTGCGAAGCCTGCCCCCAGGCTGTGTACCAGTCCGAGTTCGGCACCCGCCACCTGGCGTTCGCCGCAGCGTCCGCGCAACTGGTTGATGACCTCGTAAAAGTGGAACAGGGAGCCCGGCATGCCCGAGTGCGCGAACGACAGCAGGCCGCCGTGCGTGTTGCATGGAATGGCACCGCCGTAGGTCATCTGACCATCATCGACAAAAGGCCCGCCCTCGCCCTTGGCACAGAACCCAAGGTCCTCCAGCATCATGATCACCGTGCCGGTGAAGCAGTCATAGACCCCGGCCACGTCAATGTCCTTGGGTCCGCAGCCGGCCATGGCATAGGCTTTGGCACTCGACTGCACCGCGCCGGTGGCAGTGAGCGAGGGCATCAAGAAGATGTGCTCGTGCGTGTAGCATTCGCCGCCACCCAGGATGTAGACCGGCTTGGCAATGCCCAAGGCCTTGGCACGCTCGGCCGAAGTGACGATGAAAGCCGCACCGCCGTCCGAGATCAGCGAGCAGTCCAGCTTGTGATAGGGGGTTGTCACCATGCCGGAATTGAGCACGTCGTCAACGGTGAGTGGGTCGGTCATCTGCGCCCCCGGCGTGCGGCGTGCGTGTTCACGGTGGATCACCGCCACCTTGGCCAGCTGCTCGGAGGTGGTGCCGAATTCCTTCATGTGCCGGTGCGCGGTCATGGCGAAGGTGTTGGCCACGGGAATGCCGAATGGCATCTCGTATTGCTGGTCCCGGCTTTCGGTCATCGAGCGCAAGGCGAGGTCGGGCGACAGGCCGGTCAGCAGGCTGTCTCCACCGACCACCAGCACGGTTTCGGCCAGGCCGCCGGCAATCGCGGCGGCGGCGATATTGAACATCGTCGCCGCCGTGGCGCCCGAGACCTGCAGCGTGTTGGAGAATGTGGGCTGGATGCCGAGGTACTCGCTGAAGGCGACGCTGAAACGATGGAACGGCGAGGCGAAGGCAGCGCTTGACAGCACGCCGTCCACCTCGTGCTTGCCGATGCCGGCGTCGGCCAGCGCCTTGCCCGCCGCATCAGCCGCCAGCGCGAGTGCGCTCTTGCCCGGCACGCGCCCGACCGCCGAAAGACCGGCGCCGATGATCGCGGTCTGGCCGCGAAGCGTCTGTCTCGATGACGAGGAAGACGATGGTTTGAAACTTGTCATGGTGATTCAGAATGGGGACGATCTGAGGCTGCGGGGACGCGCAAATGCTGGCGCAATTGCGCCTTGAGGATTTTGCCCACCGGATTGCGCGGAATCACGTCGATCAGCTCCATGCGCTCAGGCAGCTTGTAGGTCGCCACGCCGATCTGCTTCAGGTGCGCGACGATGTCTTCCAGCGTCGGTGGCCGCGCCTTGTCCTTGGGCACGACCATGATGCAGGTCTTCTCTCCCATGATGTCGTCGGGCACAGCCACCGCCGCCACCTCTTGCACGCCAGGGTGGGTCAGCACCAGATTCTCCACCTCGGCAGCGCTGATATTGAAGCCGCCGCGGATGATGATGTCTTTCTTGCGGTCAAAAAAGCCAATGTGGCGCTCGTCACGCACGATGAAGAAATCGCCGGTACGAAAGAAGCCGTCCGGAGTGAACGAATTCGGCGCAAGGTCGGGCCGTCGGTAGTAGCCGGCAAATACGTTCGGCCCGCGGTAGACCAATTCGCCTACCTGGCCCGGCTGCGTGCACTCCCGGTCTTGCTCGTCGAGCAGCTTGGCCTGCACGCCTTCCATATTGGACGGCCATTCGAGCCCTGGCTTGCCCCACCAGGGGAAATGGTCCGAGCGCATGGCGAAGTCCGGCACGTCAACCGGTCCGCCGACCAGGCCAGTGCCCTCGGTCTGCCCCCACAGGTTGCAGATTTCGATGTTCCAGCGCCGTTTGAACTCTTCCATGCTCCAGCGCGACGGCGGTGCCGAGCCGGTGGCGATCGAGCGGATCGACGAGAGGTCAAGCTGGTCGACGTTGGGCAGCTTCAGAATCATGTTCAGAATCGCTGGCACCAGAATCGTGAACTGAACGCGCTCCGTGAGTATCTGCTTGAGAAACAGTTCCACATTGAGCGGATGGTGCAACAACAGCGTGCCGCGCGCCGCCAGCCAGCTCAGCCAGGCCACAGCGCCAGTCATGTTGACCATCGGTGCCGGTGCCAGCACACGGTCGCCCTCCTGGATGCCCGCCGTGTTGGGCAGCAGCCGCATCTGGTAGAGCCAGTTGTTATGCGACATCGGGCAGCCCTTGGCATACGATTCGGTGCCCGAGGACCAGCACAGGCTGAAGATATCGTTGGGGCCGATACTGATCGCGTCCAGCAACGCCTTGTCCGGCGCCTGCGCGGACATGGCAGTGATGTCTTCGAGCGCCAATGCATCGCAGCCCAGCTTGTCAGCCATGGCGATGTGATTGAAGCCCTTGAAATCCTTCACGCCGATGTACAGTCGTGCCCGACTGGCATCAAAAACGTTGCGCAACTCGGTTTCGCGCCACTGCATCGCCACGGGCGACAGCACGCCGCCGGCACGGGAAACAGCAAAGTACAGCGCAATCAACTCCCAGACGTTGGGCAGCTGCGCGACCACAACATCGTCTTTTTTAACCCCCCGGCGGACCAACCCGGTGGCAATTGCATCGACGGCGTGGCCGAACTCGCGCCAGCTCACCGAGGTGGCGGGCGTGCCGATCAGCGCCTCGCGGTCGGGGGTGTCGACGATGGCCACCCGTTCAGGGACATGGGCCACGTGTGCCGCGACGACATCGAGCAGCGTTCGGTCGCCCCACAATCCGTCAGACGTGTAGCGTTCAATCGTGGCAGAGCTATGCAGAATCATGTTGCGGGTCTCCCAAAAAAAGCAAGCAACCCAGGGCGATCGACTTCGATCACGCCCTGAGGATCAAAAGCCATGGAAGCTGGCGAAGGCATCCACCTCGGCACGTTCGGTAATGAAGGCATTCTCCGGGGCCGACAGGTCTTCGTGACCCAGGGCGATGCCGCAGGCCAGGATTTCGTGGTCACCGATCGGCAACTGGGTGCGCGCCACCTTGTGGAACCAGGCAAACGCCGCCTGCGCACAGGTGTGCAGGCCTTGGGCGCGCGCGGCGATAAGGATGTTCTCGATGAACATCCCCAGGTCCATGAAGCTGCCGGTGTTCAGGCGGCGGTCCAGCGTGACGATCAGCCCGACCGGCGCGTCGAAGAAAAGGTAGTTGCGCAGCATCTGGCGCTCGCGCGCCGCCATATCGTCGCGGCCGATGCCCAGGCTGGCATACAGGCCGAAGCCGCAGCGACGCCGGCGCTCCAGATACGGCTCAACCCAGGTCGTGGGGTAATAGGCGTACTCGGGCAGGTGGCGGTCGGCTTCGTGGGTGGCCGCATGAACGATGGCATCGCACAAGCGCTGCCGCGCCTCGCCCGCCACCGCATAAACCCTCCACGGCTGCACATTGTTGCCACTCGGCGCCCGCGCCGCCACGTCCAGTATGTGATGCACGACCGAGGTGGGAATGGGCGTGGGCAGAAAACGCCTGACTGATTTTCGGCTGCGGATCGCTTCGTCGACATGCATGGGAATACACCGCCCTTCTGACAAGCCAAATAAAGGAAAAAATTCATACGGGTACCACACTGGACTCCAGCGCGGCCTTCAGTGTATATTGTGTCATGATTTCTAACAAACAACCGTTCGACTGGGTGCCAACCCCGGACCTGATGGCGCAATCGAACCTCACCGCCTTCCTGCGCAAGGTTGGCGAATCCAGCTTCGAGAACTTGAGCGCGCGTGCCGATGCCGATCCGGCATGGCTTATGGAAGAGGTGTTCGACTTCTGCGACATGCGCTTCTACAAGCCCTACACCCAGATGCTCGACACCTCGCGCGGCATCGAATGGGCGCGCTGGTGTGCAGGCGGCACGACCAACATCGTCTTGAATTGTCTGGACCGGCACCGCGGCACGCCGGTGTGGGAGCAGACCTTCCTGGTCTGGGAGGGAGAAGACCCGAAAGACCGCAGGAGCCTGAGCTACCGCGAGTTCGATGCCGAGGTTTGCCGCCTGGCAGGGGCGATGGCGTCGCTCGGCATAGGGCGCGGCGACCGGGTCGGTCTGTTCATGCCCAACCTGCCAGAGACCTTCATCGCGTTTTTCGCGGTGCTGAAAATGGGGGCGGTCCTGATGCCCCTGTTTTCAGGCTTCGGGCCGCAGCCGATCATCTCGCGCTTGAACGACGGCGAAGCCAAAGCCGTGCTGACGGTCGATGGCACCTGGCGGCGCGGCAGCCCAGGGGCCATGAAGCCGGTGCTCGACGAAGCGCTGGCCGAAGCGCCAAGCGTGCAGCACGTGCTGGTGCTGCGCCACTTGGGCGAAGCACTCGCCTGCCCGATGACACCCGGACGCGACCACGACTGGGCCACGCTGGTGGCCAAGCAACCCGCCGACCGCCCGACCGCCGAAATGGAGGCCGAGGCACCCGCCGTGCTGCTCTACACCTCCGGCACCACCGGCAAACCCAAGGGCTGCGTCTGGACGCATGTCAGCTTCCTTGGCTCGATGGTCACGCGCGACATGCACATCTGCGCCGATTTCAAGGCCAGCGACCGCTTCTTCTTCATGAGCGACATGGGCTGGATGGTGGGCGCCATGTGCGCCTGCATTCCGAGCTACTTTGGCGGCAGCCTGCTGGTGGCCGAAGGCACGCCCGATTACCCCGACACCGGGCGGTTCTGGCGCCTGCTGCAGGACCACAAGGTCAGCTATGTCGGGGTGGCGCCGACGCTGATCCGGGGGCTGATGCGCCATGGCAACGAGGACGTCGAGCGCTACGACCTGTCGTCCCTGCGCGTCACCTGCTCAGGCGGCGAGGCCTGGACCGAGGCGCCGTGGCGCTGGTTCTTCGAGCACGTCTGCAAAACAAAGCTTCCGTTCCTGAACATCGTGGGCGGCACCGAGGTCGGCGGTTGTAATTTCACCGGCACCCTGCACCATCCTCTGCGTCCTGGCTCGTTTGGCGCGCGCGGACTCGGTGCGGGCGTTAACATCGTGAACGAAAGCGGCCAGCCGGTCGGCCCCGGGCAGGTCGGCGAACTGGTGCTGCGCAATCCCAACATCGGTTTTACCAAAAGCCTGTGGCGCGACGACGAGCGTTACCTCGACAGCTACTGGCGTACCCTCCCCGGCCTGTGGGTGCATGGCGATTTCGCCATGCGTGACGCAGACGGTCTGTTCTACATCCTCGGC
Source organism: Acidovorax sp. GW835-FHT14B10 (assembly GCF_058793725.1). NCBI lineage: Bacteria > Pseudomonadati > Pseudomonadota > Betaproteobacteria > Burkholderiales > Comamonadaceae > Acidovorax > Acidovorax sp. GW835-FHT14B10. Next base: position 189,283 of record NZ_JBXAGC010000001.1, on the reverse strand, counting down.
CGCAGCGACGACACGATCAAGGTCTCGGGCAAGCGCACCGGCCCGTCGGAAATCGAAACGCTGCTCACCGGCACCGGCAAGGTCTCGGAGGCCGCGGTGGTCGGCGTGCCCGACGAGATCAAGGGCTCGGCCATCGTCTGCGTCTGCGTGCCGATGCCCGGCGTGGCGGCGGGAGCGGCGCTGCAAGCCGAACTGTCGGGGGCCGTGGTCGCAGGCATGGGCACGTCTTACCGCCCGCGTCAGGTGCTGCTGGTCAGCGACCTGCCGAAGACGCGCAACATGAAGATCATGCGCCGCGTCGTGCGTGCCGTGTACCGGGGCGAGAGCCCGGGTGACCTGTCCTCGCTGGTCAACCCGGAGACCGTGGCCGAACTGCAAAACAAACTGGCGGAGTGAGGCTCCGATCGCTCAGCAGGCGAAGGCTCAAATGGGGTCCCGCTCCACCAGTTGGCGGGCAATGATCAGGCGCTGCAGTTCGTTGGTGCCCTCGCCAATGCACAGCAGCGGCGCATCGCGGTAATAGCGCTCGACGTTCATCTCTTTCGAATAACCATAGGCACCGTGAATCCGCAGTGCTTCCATGGCGTTTTCGACCGCCGCCTCGCTGGCGAACAGCTTGGCCATACCGGCTTCCATGTCGCAGCGCTGGCCAACGTCATAAGCACGCGCGGCCTGTTCAACCAGCAGCCGCGCCGCCTCGGCCCGGGTCGCCATGTCAGCCAACTTGAGCGCAATCGCCTGGTGATCGCAGATCGGCTTGCCAAAGGTGCGCCGCAGTTGCGCATAGGCAACCGATTCCTCCAGGCAGGCGCGCGCCACACCCACGCCGCGTGCTGCCACATTGATGCGCCCGAGCTCGAGCCCGCTCATCACCTGCTTGAAGCCCTGCCCTTCCACACCGCCCACCAGATTTTCGGCCGGCACGCGGAAGTTTTCGAACACCAGCTCGGCGCTGTCAATGCCCTTGTAGCCGAGCTTTTCCAGCTTGCGGGTGGAGGTGAAGCCCGGGCCTTTCTCGCAGATGAACAGGCTCATGCCACGATGCCGTGGCTGCGCCTGGGGGTCGGTCTTGACCAGTACGGCAAAGGCCTGTCCATGGATGCCGTTGGAGATCCATGTCTTGGTGCCGTTGATGACGTAGTGATCACCGTCGCGGCGCGCCACCGTGCGCACCGCCTGCAGATCGGTGCCACAATCGGGTTCGGTCAGTGCCAGCCCGCCGCGCAGCTCGCCGCTGGCAAAGATCGGCAGAAAACGCTGGCGTTGCGCCTCGGTGCCGTTGCGCTGCACGCAAGCGGCCATGATGAGATGCGAATTGATGATGCCGGACACCGACATCCAGACCCGCGCGATGCGCTCCACAACCTTGGCATAGGTGCTGGCCGACAGGCCCAGGCCGCCGTATTCCTCCCGGATGATGCAGCCAAACAGGCCCATCTCGCGCATCCCGGCGACAATGCCGGCCGGCCACTCGTCGGCATGTTCGAGCCGCTGCGCCACCGGCTTGAGCTCCCTCTCTACGAAGCGCTCGACGGCATCGAGCACCAAACTTTCTTTTTCAGCATCAAAGGCCATGGGCTGGCTGGTGGTCATCAGGGGGCTCCGGAGGTGTTGGACTGGGTCAGGGTGCGCGCCAAGGTGGCTGCGTCTTTGATCCGGTCAGCCGCCAGCACGGCGTCGCGCCAGCGCAGCGCTTGATCGCGTGGCAGCGCCAGCAGCGCATTGCGCATGAATTTGATCTCGATGTCAGCGCCCGTGATGGGTCGACCCGGCGCGCCACGGTGCGCTGACTCACGCCAGCGCAGTTCGCGCCCGTCGTGCGTGCGCACGCGCAGTTCACCCGAAAAGAAGGCCGGGTAATCGGCTTCGGGGTCGGCCACGTGCTCGATGCGGTCAGCCAGCGCCTGCACCCGTGGGTCGCTCAGGTTGACAGCATCCAGTTCGGTCAGCCCCAATTCCCCGCGCAGCAGGGCCAGCGCGACAAGGTGGTGGATGCTGAACTGCGATTCATAGACATTGGCCGGGCGGCGCTTGGCCGCAACTGGCTCGCACACCACCGGGTGCACCCCTTGCGGCAGGAGCACCTGCACCGACGCCACCTCCTCGGCACGCAGACCGGCGGCCCGCAGCGCCAACGCGGCGTCGATGCTGGCGTGCGTGAAGTGGCAGGTCGGATACAGCTTGACGGCGACATCGAGCACTTCCCAGCGCTCGCCCAGGCCGCGCGTGCACTGCGACAGGTCGGCCTGCAGGCCGCGTGCGGCAAGGTGGCTGGCGTACAGGCCAAAACGCCCTTCATAAGGCTGTGAAGGGCCGCGAAACCCGGCACCGGCCAGCGCCGTGGCTGTCAGTCCGCAGACACCGGCCCAGCCCGGGTGCATGCGCTTGGTCCAGGCGCCGTCGCTCAGGAATTCCATGCTGCCAGAAGCCATGGACAACACCACACCTTGCGCGTGTTCAAGTCCGATCCGGTCCAGCCCCATCAACTTGCCCGCCGCCAGCGTGCAACCAAAAGCCCCCACCAACCCGGTCGGATGAAAGCCAACGTCGTGGAAGCCGCCCCGGGCCGCTGCACCCAGGCGAGCTGCGACCTCGATCGCCAGCACGTAGGCAGCGATCATCTCAGCGCCCGTGGCATGCCGCTGCGCCGCCAGGCCCAACGCCAGCGGAAAGGCGCTGGCGCTGGGGTGCGTGATCGCGCCGGGGTGAGTATCATCAAAGTCCAGTCCATGCACCAGGATGCCATTCATCAACACCGCGTCACGCAACAGCAATGGCGCAAAGGCGCCCATGACGGCGCTATCGCCCGCGCCGCCCAAGGCCTGCAGGCCGCGGTAGGCGCAGTGCGCGAAATCCTGCTGTGACGACGCCAGTGCGATGCCCAGTGCGTCGAGCATCAGCAGCTTGGCCCGTTCGACCACGGCCGCCGGCAGCATGCCGGGCTCGAGGTCATGCGCGAACGAAGCCAACTGCGCGGCAATGCTGGGCGCGGCGTTAGGGGTGTTATGAATCATTTTCAATGCGCCTCGCTCGCGTCAAGTTTCACGGCAGACACAGCGCGGCCAGTGACTGGAGGTAACGATCTTGCCCATCCTGCGCACCGTTGACACTGACACCAACCCGTCGAAGCAAGCCGTCGCGCAGGCCATAGACCAGCCCATGCACCTCGACTTGTTGTCCGCGCTCCCAAGCGCGGCGCAGGATGGTGGTGCGGCACACATTGCTGACCTGCTCGATCACGTTCATCTCGCAAAGCCGGGCGGCGCGCTCGTCGGCACAGGAAATGCCGTCCAGCCGATCGGCATGCTTGCGCGCCACGTCTTCCAGATGACGCAGCCAGTTGTCGGCCAGGCCGGTTCGGCGCTGTTCGACCACTGCCTGCACGCCGCCGCAACCGTAGTGCCCGACCACCAGCACATGCTCGACCTTGAGCACCTCGACCGCGTACTGCAGCACCGTCAGGCAGTTCAGGTCGGAGTGCACCACCAGGTTGCCGACGTTGCGGTGCACGAACACCTCGCCCGGCTGCAAGCCCACGATTTCGTTGGCCGGCACCCGGCTGTCGGAGCAGCCGATCCACAGGTAGCGTGGCATCTGCTGTTGCGCCAGCCGCTCGAAGTACTGCGGGTCCTGGGCAGCGCAGCGCGCCGACCAGACACGGTTGTTCTCGAACAAAGGGGTCAGACTGGACATGGCCTCTCCCCCGTGCGACTTCAGCGCCCCTTCCACACCGGCTTTCGCTTTTCGGCAAAGGCGCGCGGGCCCTCCTGCGCGTCTTCGCTGGCGTAGGCGGCGCGGTAGATGTTGTGCGCCAACGCCATGCCGGCGTCGCAGCCCGCGCTCATGGCCGTCAGGATCGACTCCTTGCCGGCCATCACCGACAGCGGCGCGTTGTCGCGGATGCGCTCGGCCAGCGCGCTGGCGCGGGCGCGTACCGCATCCGGCGTGTCTTCGAGGTAGTTGATGAAACCCAGCCCATGGAAAGTCTCGATCGGATACAGGTCGCCGGTCAGCACCATCTCCATCAGCATCGGCTGCGGCAGCATCCACAGCAGAGGAATCGCCCACGGGCTGCCGCGCCCGGCGATACGCGTTTCGGTGATGCCGACTTGCGTGCCCTTCAGGCCGACGCGCAGATCCGAGTTCAGGCTCAGCATCATGCCGCCGGCAATCAGGTGGCCGGTCATCGCGGCGATGATCGGCTTGGCCACGCGGCGCTGGCGGCCGTGGAACGGATCCTTCATCTTGGTCAGGATGTCAACGCCCTCTTCCTTCTTGACGCGCGACGCCTCGCGCAGGTCGAGCCCGGCGCAGAAGGTGCCGCAATCGGCCGAAGTCAGGATGGCGACGCGCACGTTTTTATCGGCATCGACTTCGCCCCACAGGTCGTGCAGCCGGTTGGCAGCGGCCGGTGACAGCGCGTTGCGCATCTCGGGCCGGTTGATCTTCACCGTGGCAATGCCGTCGCGCACCTCGTACAGAACCGTTTCTGCTTCATTCATGTCTTGGTCTCCTGGTACAAATCTCTTGCGATCAACTTGTTCGCCATTCATTCGCCGGCGTTTTCGGATTCGACCACCGCCACGACCAGGCCGCGCTAGACCATCTCCCCGGCCTGCACCGACAGCGAGCGCACCACGCCGTCGTGATCGGCGTTGATGCACATCTCCATCTTCATCGACTCCACGTCGCCGTCTCGCAACCGGTCGCCCATCACGCCATCAAGTTGCCGCACGCAGCGCCGCAAAACGCTGCAGGTGGTGGTCGGAGCTGCCGAACAGGTTGCAAAAGAGGGTGAGGCGGCGAAAGTAATGACCGATGTCCAACTCCTCGGTCATGCCCACCCCGCCGTGCAACTGCACCGCCTGCTGGGCGACGAAACGCGCTCGCTCGCCAATGGCCGCCTTGGCGGCCGACACGGTACGCGAACGGACCGCCGCATCGAGATGCTCGGCATGCAAGGCCGCCATCAACACCAGGGAGCGGGTGGCTTCGACGGCGGCAAACATATCGACCAGCCGGTGCTGGATGACCTGGAAGCTGGCAATCGGCACGTCAAATTGTTTGCGCGTGCTGACGTACTCGCCGGTTTTTCGCAGCAGCGCGCCCATCGCGCCAAGGGCATCGGCGCAGGCGGCAACAATGCCAAGATCGATCAAGTGCTCCAGCAGCGCCAGGCCTTCGCCTTCGGTGCCGAGCAGCGCGCCCTCGCCGAGCACGACATCGTCGAGCCGGAGATCGCCGGCCCGGCTGCCGTCGTAGACCTTGTAACCCGCCACCTGCACCCCCGGCGTCCTGGCCCCGACCAGAAACAAGCTGATACCCCGGCGCTCATTGACCGCGCCCGATGTCCTGGCCACGACGACGAAGCCGTCAGCCCAGGGCGCGCCCAGCACGCCGCTCTTGCGGCCCGACAGCACCCAGCCACCGCCCTTGGCCGTGGCGCGGGTCTGGACATGGGCGAGGTCGTGACGCGCATCGACCTCGGTGTGCGCCAAGCTGAGAATGAGCTCGCCCGATGCCAGCCCTGGCAGCCACGTCGAGCGCTGCGCCGGGTTGCCTGCGCGCGCCACCGCCTGCGCACCGAGCACCGTGCTGGCGAGATAGGGTTCTACCGCCAGCGCCGCACCCAAGGCCTCGGCGACCTGGATCGTCTCGACAATGCCTCCGCCGAAACCGCCGTCCGCTTCGGGCAGCGCCACGCCCAGCCAGCCGAACTCGCCGAATCGCCGCCAGTGCTCGCGGCTCATGCCAGGCTCGGATGCGGCGATTTTGTTGCGGGCATCGAAACCGTACTCGGCGCGCAAAAATTTCTGCGCCGCGTCACGCAGCATCGTTTGTTCTTCAGACAAATCAAAGTTCATGGGGTTTCCTTTAGCGTGCGCCGCCGGCCAGAAGCATCTTGGCCAGTACGTTCTTCTGCACCTCGTCGCTGCCACCGTAGATGGTGGCAGCGCGTGAGAAGCAGTAGCGCGGCATCGCATGCGCGTAGCGCCCGTGGCCCCACTCGCCGCCCTCGTGCCAGGGCCACGCCATCTCGGCGGCGATTTCCACGTCCAGCTCGGACAAGGTCTGTTGCACCGCCGTGCCCATGGTCTTGAGCAGTGAGGATTCCGGCCCCGGCGCCTTGCCTGCGGCAGTGGCCGCGAGCACGCGGAAATTGGTGTATTCAAGCGCCATCAGTTCAATCTCGGCACGCGCCAGCTTGAGGCGCATCGCGCCATCCTCGGCCAGCGGTCGGCCGCCCGAGCGGCGCTCACCCGCTGCGGCGTACAGATTGGCCAGATGCGCCTTGCAGTCGGCCACGCCGGCGATGCTGGTGCGTTCGTGCGTCAGCAGGTACTTGGCAATGTCCCAGCCCTGGCCCTCACGGCCAACCAGGTTTTTCCTGGGCACGCGAACGTCGGTGAGGAACACCTGGTTGAGGTGATGCTCGCCGTCGATCGAGACGATGGGCTTGACCTCGATGCCAGCACGGTCCATCTCGATCAGCAGGAAGGAAATCCCTTCCTGCTTTTTCCCGGTGCTGGAGGTGCGCACCAGGCAGAACATGTGGGTGGCCCAGTGTGCGTAGGTGGTCCAGATTTTCGAACCGTTGAGGATGTAGTCGTCGCCATCGGCCACGGCCGTGGTCTTCAAGCTGGCCAAATCCGAGCCTGCGCCCGGCTCGGAATAGCCCTGGCACCACCAGTCTTCACAGCGACGGATGCGCGGCAGGTACTGCGCCTTTTGCTCAGGCGTTCCAAAGGCGACCAGCACCGGCCCGAGCATGATCACCCCCATCGACAGGCCGACCGGCGCGCTGGCCGCCGCGCGTTCAAGGTCAAAGATATAGCGCTGCGTTGGCGTCCAGCCCGGCCCGCCGTGCTCCTTGGGCCAGCCGGTGACCAGCCAGCCCTGCGTGTCGAGCCGGCGCTGCCATTGAACGATGTCGTCCTTTTGCAGCATCTCCCCGGTGACGGTCTTGCGCTTGAGCTCGGCTGGCGTGTGGGCCTTGAACCAGGCGCGAACCTCTTGCTGGAACGCCCTGTCTTCCGGACTGAAATCAATGTCCATCGTGTGCCTTTGTGCGCTGGTGGTATGCGTTTCAGATCGAGATGCCGCCGCCGCAAATCAGGGTCTGGCCGCTGACGTAGTTCGATTCGGGAATGCACAGCAGATAGACCGATCCGGCCGCTTCCTCGGGCGTACCGCCGCGACCCAGCGGAATGGTGCGCTCCATCATTTCCAGCAGATCAGGATTGACACCGACCTTGATCTTGTGGCCTTCGACGTCAATCGAGGCATCGCCGGCGGCCGAAGCTTCGGTCAGCCGCGTCTTGATCATGCCAAAAGCGACGGCATTGACGTTGACCTTGTAGCGCCCCCACTCCTTGGACAGCGCCTTGGTCAGACCGATGATGCCGGCCTTGCCGGCCGAGTAATTGGCCTGGCCGGCATTGCCGCCGGTGCCGGCGATGGACGAGATGTTGACCACCTTGCGGAACACCTCCTGCCCTGCTTCGGCTTCCTTGCGCGAAGCGGCACGAATGAACTCCGCGGCCGCGCGCAGAATCTTGAACGGCGCGGTCAGGTGCACATCAATGATCGCGTTCCATTGCTCGTCGGTCATCTTCTGGACCACGTTGTCCCAGGTGTAGCCGGCGTTGTTGATGATGATGTCCAGGCCGCCGAAGTTGTCGATCGCGGTCTTGACGAAGCGATCAGCGAAACCGTCGGCGGTGACGCTGCCTACGCAGGCCACGGCGGTGCCGCCAGCGGCCTTGATGTCGGCCAGCGTCTGCTCGGCCGGCGCTGCGTCGAGGTCATTGATCACGACCTTGGCACCTTCGCTGGCGAGCTTCATGGCGATGGCGCGCCCAATGCCGCGACCCGATCCGGAGACGATCGCGACTTTGCCTTCGAGTTTTTTCATGGTGTGTGTCCTTGCTTGTGATTGAAAAGAAATATGTAAGGCGGGCCGCCCGTCAGCGGCCCTCAGTTCAGGGCCACCAGAGCCTCGCCCGCCAGCGTGATTTCACCCGTGGCCTTGGCCGCGCTGATTTGAACGCGCACGCAGGGGCGACCGGCGTGCTCGAGCTTTTCGACCACCTTGCCGCTGCAGCGCACGCGGTCACCCAGGTGGGTCATGGCCGCAAAGCGAACGCCATAGCTGAGAATCTGGCGCTGCGGCACCCATTCGGTGAGCGCGCGCCCGAGATAGGCCATCGACAGCATGCCTTGCGCAAACACGTCCTTCATGCCCGCGCCGCGCGCGAAGTCGATGTCGATGTGGATCGGGTTGTGGTCGCCCGAGGCGCCGGCGAACAAGGCCAGGGTGGTGCGGCTGATGGGTGGCAACTCCAGCACGGGCATGTCATCGCCGACCTGGATCATTTTTGTTTGAGCGTTCATGGCTATTCCTTCAGGCGTGGCGCACGACGATCACCGAGTGCAAGTCGGCGACATGCTCGCCGAGCTGATTGGTGACCTTCGTGTCGTTGACGACAAACTCGAGTGCGCCGTCCTTCTTGTCGTAGATGTCGGCGACCCGGGTCTGGAAGCGCAGCGTGTCGCCAGCGCACACCGGGGCGTGGTAGTCGAAGCGCTGCTCGCCGTGCAAGACCTCGCGCAGATCGATCTTGAGGGTGTCGAGCAACTTCATCAGCACGCCCGAATCGCTCTCGGCACCAAAGATGAAGGTCGGCGGCGCAACGACGTTGCGGTAACCGGCGGCCTTGGCGCTGGCCTCGTCGAGGCAAATCGGATCAGCGCTACCGATCACCTCGGCGAAGAAGCGAATGCGCCCCTTCTCCACATCCCACAGCGTAGGCGGCACCTCGTACCCGATGAATTTTTTGTCAATCATGGGATTCAAGCTCCTGGCTTTTTTGTGTTTGCGCTCAAGCGGCCTGGTAGAGCGTGACGACGCAAGCGCCGCCCAGTCCGAGGTTGTGCTGCAAGGCCACGCGCGCGCCCTCGACCTGGCGTTGGTCCGCCGTGCCGCGCAGTTGGTGGGTCAGCTCAAAACATTGCGCCAGGCCGGTGGCACCCAGCGGATGGCCCTTGGATAACAGTCCTCCCGACGGATTGGTGACGACCTTGCCGCCATAGGTGTTGTCGCCGTCCAGCACGAACTTCTCCGCGCCCCCCACCGGACACAGGCCCAGGGCCTCGTATGTCAGCAGTTCATTCTGTGCGAAGCAGTCGTGCAGCTCGACCACATCCACGTCGTCCGGACCGATGCCGGCTTGCGCATAGACCTTTTGCGCCGCATCGCGCGCCATGTCGAAGCCGACCAGGCGCATCATGTCGTGCGATTCGAAGGTGCTGGGGAAGTCCGTGCTCATCGACTGGGCGCGGATGGAGACGCGGGTGTCTAGCCCGTGCTTCCTGGCGAAGGCTTCGGAGCAGATCACCGCGGCGGCGGCGCCGCAGGTCGGCGGGCACGCCATCAAGCGCGTCATCACGCCGGGCCAGACGGCTGGTGCGCTCATCACGTCGTCAACGCTGACTTCCTTGCGGAACAGCGCGAGCGGGTTGTTGGCGGCATGGCGGCTGGCCTTGGCGCGGATGTGGGCGAAGGTGTCCAGGCGCGTGCCGTATTTGTCCATGTGCGCCTTGCCCGCACCGCCAAAGTAACGAATGGCCAGCGGGATTTCCGGGTGACCCACCAGTTCGGCGGTGGCGCGGTCGAATGCTTCAAAGGGCGTGGGCCTGTCCTCGAACTGAGCCTTGATGGCGCCTGCGGCCATCTGCTCAAAGCCCAGCGCCAGCACGCAATCGACCGCACCGCTTTCAACCGCCTGGCGCGCCAGGAACAGCGCGGTCGAACCGGTGGAGCAGTTGTTGTTGACGTTGACAATCGGTATGCCGCTCATGCCCACTGGATACAGCGCGCGCTGGCCGCAGGTGGAATCACCATACACGTAGCCGACATAGGCCTGCTGGATCATGGGGTACTCGACTCGCGCGTCGGCCAGGGCCTGGCGCACGGCCTTCTCTCCCATCACGTGATAGGGCTCACTGGCACCCGGTTTGGTGAACGGGACCATGCCGACGCCGGCGACGATGACTTTATGACCCATGACTCTCTAACTCCTCAAGTTGAAGCGTCGGCTGACGCTGATGAATGGTCGCGCCGCATGCGGCGTGACCGGATGCTTGCCAAAGCGGCAGCGCCGAACCACCGGGATCACAGGCTTGCCCATTGGCGCTCGATCTCGTGGCGCTGTATCTTGCCGGTGCTGCTGCGCGGAAACGCGGCGGCATCGACAAACCGAATGTCCTTGGGCACCTTGTAGCCGGCCAGTTGCGCACGGCACCACTGCAGCAGGGCCTGCGCGTCCGTGGCGGCTCCGGGCTTGAGCGCGACGAAGGCCACGGGTACTTCGCCCCAGCGCTCGTCGCGGCGAAGCTGTTGAGGCAAGGCGCACGCAGTGCGTCATTTCAGCTACGGCCAGTACGCAGGCAAATCGACTCACGCACCGGTAAATCGTTCGGTAGCCCAGCACTCCCCGTGCATCCTCAACAGCCGTCGATTCGGCACGGACGGCCGCCTGCTTGCGCAGCAGGTCGGCCACGGTCAAAGAAAACGCGCCGATTCCGTCTCCCATGGATACAGCCTCCAGTTCTGGCACCCCAAGTGAATGTTCACACCACATTCTATCTAACGCTTGACAGATTTGCAACGCCCCAGTAAATTTGCATCGACTTAAAAAGGTCTCGTCGGCGCCAGTCCGATCTCGCGCGCGTCGTGACGCATTGACCCACAACCCAAACACCGATTGGCACCCCCACATGGTCACCCCCCGCAGTTTCGTTCTCTCCGCCGACGACCGCGCCGTGCTCGATGCCGCGGACAAGTTCGCCCGCAATGAGTTTGTGCCGCTCGCGCGTCGCATGGACGACGAGGAATGGTGGCCGCCGGATATTTTTCAGAGAATCGGCGCGGCCGGCTTCATGGGCGTCACCGTGCCCGCCGAGCATGGCGGCGCCGGCATGGACCTGTTCAGTTCGGGTTTGATCTGCCAGGCCTTCGCGCGCTGGAACCCTGCCCTCGCGCTGTCGTGGGCGGCGCACGACAACCTGTGCGTCAACAACATCTACCGCAACGCCAGTGAAGCGCAGCGCCGCCAATACCTGCCCGGCCTGTGCGACGGCAGCAAGATCGGCGCGCTCGGCCTGACCGAACCTGGCGCCGGCTCGGATGCACTGGGCGCCATGCGCACCAGCGCACGCCGTGTGGGCGACCACTACATCCTCAACGGCACCAAGATTTACATCACCAACGGCCCGGTGGCCGATGTGCTGCTGGTCTACGCCAAGACCGCCCCGGAACTCGGCGCCAAGGGCATCTCGGCCTTCATCGTCGAAAAAGACTTCCCCGGCTTCAAGGTGGCGCAAAAACTGGTCAAGATGGGCTTTCGCGGCAGCCAGACCGGCGAGCTGGTATTCGACGACTGCCGCGTGCCGGCGGCCAACCTGGTTGGCAAGGAAAACGAAGGCGTCAAAATCGTCATGAGCGGACTCGACCTGGAGCGCGCGCTGGTGGCAGCGCTGTGCGTCGGCATCTGTGAACGCGCGCTCGAATTGAGCGTCGAATACGCTAGGACGCGCGTGCAGTTCGGCAAACCTATCGGCAGCTTCCAGATGGTGCAGGCCATGCTGGCCGAGATGTACACCGAAACCGAGGCGATGAAAACCCTCGTCTGGCGCACACTGGCCGAGGTCAATGACCTCGAGATCGGCGGCGGCGGACGCGGCGAAGCCCACAAGCTCACTGCAGCCTCCATTCTCTTTGCTGGCGAGGCCTGCAACCGGGTGCTCAACAAGGCCATGCAAGTCCATGGCGGGGGCGGTTACATCTGGGAGTCCGAGATCAACCGGCTGTTCCGTTGCATCAAGATCCTCGAGATCGGCGCCGGAACATCCGAGGTGCGCAAATTGATCATCGCAGAGGAGCTGCTGAAAGGCTGAATCCGCTTGCGGACCGCGGCACGATGCTGGCCGAGGCCACGCAACAACACGAAGGAGACACATGGAAGCGACCCCGACGATCCGCTACGAGCAGCGCGGCGCCACCGCCTGGATCACCCTTGACCGGCCCGACGCGATGAATGCCTTGTCGGGCCCGATGTGCACCGAGCTGCTGGAGGCCATCGGGCGCATCGAGCGCGACCCCGGCATTCGCGTCATCGTGCTCACCGGAGCAGGCCGTGCCTTTTGTGCCGGGGCCGACCTCAAGGGCGTTTTTGAGGACGCGGGCGGTTCGCCTGGGCCGATCGACCCGATGACAGATTTTCTCGACCAGGTTGGCGCGATGATGGAACGGCTGCGCATGTGCCCCAAGCCCACCATTGCGGCATTGAATGGCCTGACCCTGGCCGGTGGCCTGGAACTGGCGATGGCCTGCGATCTGATCATCGCCGCCGACAGTGCCCGCATCGGCGACGCCCACGCCAATTTCGGCGTCTTCCCCGGCGCCGGCGGCGCCGCGATCCTGCCGCGCCGAATTGGCGCCACCGCCGCGAAATACCTGCTCTTCACCGGCGACACCCTGCCGGCGAAGGAACTGGTGCCACTCGGCCTCGTGAACCGCGTCGTTCCCGACGCCGATCTGGGGAGCGAGGTGGAGAAACTGGCCGCGCGCATCGCCAGCAAGAGTCCGCTCGTCATCCGCCGCATGAAGCAGACGGTCGCCGACGGGCTGGAGCAGCCACAGGCTTCGGCGCTGCGGCTGGAGCGGGTGGTGCTCGACGCGCATCGCCATTCGCACGACATCCGCGAAGGCCTCGCGGCCTTCGTCGGCAAACGCACGCCCGATTTCAAAGGCTACTGAACCGAACGCTGCACAAGAATTCCCACGATGAGCCACACGCACCCAACCGTCTACATTGCCGGCGTCGGCATGACACCGACCGGCAAATTCCTCGATCGCGGCATCAAGCAACTCACCGCCGCTGCGGTGCACGCGGCGCTGACCGACGCCGGGTTCGCCACCAGCGATATCCAGTCGGCGTACTTTTCCAACGCAACCCAGGGTGTGCTGGAAGGCCAGAGCATGATCCGCGGCCAGATTGCGTTGCGTTCCATGGGCTTCGAATCCATCCCGATCTTCAACATTGAGAACGCCTGCGCCAGTGGCAGCTCGGCCTTCAGCCTGGCGGTGCAGTATGTGCGCTCCGGCGCGGGAGAGATCGCGCTGGCAGTGGGTGCCGAGAAGATGTTTTGCACCGACAAGGCCAAAATGTTCAGCGTCTTCGACGGCGCCTGGGACGTGGCAACGGTCGAGGAGAACAAACGCAATCTGCTGCAAATGGGGCACGGCGTGGAGCCGCCTGAAGGGTCGATGTCGAAGGCGCCATACAGCCTGTTCATGGACATTTACGCCGCCTTTGGACGCTTTCACATGCGCGAGTTCGGCACCACGCAGCGGCAAATCGCTGCGGTGTCGGCGAAGAACCACGGCCATTCCGTACACAACCCGCTGGCACAATACCGCAACGCCTACACCATCGAAGAGGTACTGGCCGCGCCGCCCATCACCTACCCGCTCACGCTACCGATGTGCGCGCCGATCAGCGACGGTGCAGCCGCGGCGATCGTCTGCTCGGAGGCGGCGCTGGCGCGGATGGCCGACCGCAGGCGTGCCATCAAGGTGCTGGCCTCCGTGGTGGCCACGGGCACCAACCGGCGACCCGAAGACGTGGGCCAGCACATCACCGCCAGGGCGTCCAAGCTCGCCTACAAACTCGCCGGCATCGGCCCGCAGGACATCTCGCTGGCCGAGGTTCACGATGCCACCGCCATCGGCGAAATCGTGCAGAGCGAAAACCTGGGCTTCTGCGCGTTCGGCGAAGGCGGATGGCTCGCCGAGAGCGGCGGCACCACGATTGGCGGGCGCATCCCCATCAACACCTCGGGTGGACTGGAGTCCAAAGGGCACCCGATCGGCGCTACCGGTCTGGGCCAGTTGCACGAACTGGTCACCCAACTGCGTGGCGAAGCCGGGGCCCGCCAGGTGCAGGGCGCACGGCTCGCCATCGCCGAAAACGGCGGCGGCCTGTTCGGCCTCGAAGAGGCGGTCTGCGCCATCACCATTCTCGGCCGCTGAGGCTTGCCTGCTGCGCCGTCAACCTTGACCTGAAGAGATGTCCTCCATGAACTTCCTGCCCACCGAAGAGCAGCGCATGGCCGTCGAAGGCTTCACACGCTTCCTCGAAAACGAACTGCGCCCGATCGTCGAACGCTACCAGCCCGACAAGCTGATTGAAAAAGAGCTGATGCTCGAAATTTTCCAGAAAATGCTGCCCTACGGCATGGGCGGCAATGGCATCATCGCCGAGCAATACGGCGGCATGGGGATGCCCTGGCTCACCTATGCGCTGATGTACGAGCAGCTCGCGCGCATCTCCGGCGACGTGGCGATCTCGCTGCTGATTCAGCAGCTCGGCGCCTATTCACTGGAGGTGTGCACCAACACCGCCATGCGCGAGAAGTACCTGCCGCGCATGGTGCGCGCCGAAATCATCGCCTGCAGCGGCATCAGCGAGCCCGGTGTCGGCTCCAACGTGGCTGAAGTCACCTGCCGGGCCCAGCGTGACGGCGACCACTACATCGTTACCGGTGAGAAAACCTGGATCTCGAACGGGCACTACTCCGACTTTTGCATGGTCATCGTGCGCACGTCGAGCGAAGGCTCTGGCGCCCTGTCGATGATCCTGGTCGACCGCGCCGAACACGGCTACGAAAGCCGCAACATCGACAAGCTCGGTCTCAACAGCACCTCGACCGCACAGCTCTTCTTCGACGGCGTTCGCGTACCGGCAGCCAATATGATGATCGAGCCAGGCTCCGGCCTCAAGAACACGATGGTGCTGTTCGAGAAAGCGCGTCCCATGGTCGGCCTTACCTCGGTGGGAATCGCACAGGCGGCGCTTGACAAGGCGGTGTCCTATTCGAAGGAGCGTCGCCAGCATGGCAAGCCGATCGGCGGCCACCAGTTGATCCAGGGGATGTTGGCCGAAGCCGCCACCGAACTCGATGCCGCACGGTTACTGGTCTACCGCGCCTTCAACCTGATCGACCACGGTGTGCGCAGCGAGGTGCAAAGCGCCATGGCCAAATGGTACGCCACCGAGATGGCTGTCAACGTCACGTCGAAAGCCGTGCAGATTCATGGTGGCAACGGCATTACCAAGGACTTTGGGGTGGAACTGTTGTTCCGAAACGCCCGCATGATGCCCATCCCCGACGGCACGACCGAGATCCAGAAGCTCATCATTGGCCGCACCCTGACCGGCATCAATGCTTTCTCCTGACCCATGGCCTCCCTTTCCTCCCCCTCCTCAATCGCCCGGGCCAGTGAAGTTCCGGTGCTCCAGGCCCGGAACGTCACGCTGCGATTCGGCGGCGTGACGGCCCTGGCTGACGTCGGCATCGAAGTCCGTGACAACGAGCTGCTGGCCATCATCGGCCCCAACGGCGCCGGCAAGAGTTCGCTGATGAACGTGCTGAGCGGTTTTTACCAGCCGCAACAGGGCGATGTGCACTACCGCGCGCACGACATCAAGGGCCGCGCGGTGCACGAAATCGCGCGCGACGGCGTGGTGCGCACTTTTCAGGGCACCCATTTGTTCTCCAACATGAGCGTGCTCGACAACATCCTGGTCGGCCGCTACTGCAAGATGCGCTCGAGTCTGGCGCAGGCATTTCTCTATTTCCCCTGGACCCAGCGTGAAGAAACCCTGCACCGGGAAGCGGCCGAGGAAATCATCGACTTCCTCGAAATCGAAAACATCCGCCACCAGCCGGTGGGCGCACTCGGCTACGGTCTTCGCAAGCGCGTCGACCTGGGCCGTGCATTGGCGATGGACCCCAAGGTGCTGCTGATGGATGAACCGATGGCCGGCATGAACACCGAAGAAAAGGAAGACCTTGCACGCTTCATCATCGATGTGCGTGAGGCCAAGCGCATCCCGGTGGTGCTGGTCGAGCACGACATGGGGGTGGTCATGGATCTGGCCGACCGTGTAGCGGTACTAGACTTCGGCCGCAAGATCGCCGACGGCACGCCGGCGCAGGTGCAAGCCGACCCGGCCGTGATTCAGGCCTACCTGGGAGCAGCGGCATGAACCGCCGGGCCGCTCCCAAGGCGAATACCGCGGCGCACAGCGCGAAGGGCAATTCAGTGAGCGCGCACCATCCCACCCCGGCATCCGCACTCACCCTGCCACAGAAGTTGCTCGCCCACACCCAGGAACATCCGCAGCGACTGGCGCAGCGCGTCAAGCGCAAAGGCGTGTGGCGCTGCTATACGTGGTCCGACGTGTTTGAGCGCACGCGCAGCATGGCGCTTGGCGCAGCAGCGCAGGGCCTGCAGCGCGGCGAAACCGCGATCGTGATCGGCGAGAACGAACCCGAGCATTACTGGGCTCTGTTTGCAGCCCAGTCACTGGGCGCCAAAACCGTGTCGGTCTACCCCGACGCCACCGTCGACGAACTGCATTACCTCTGCGAGGACGCGCAGGCCCGCTTCATCTTCGCGCAGGATCAGGAGCAGGTCGACAAGGCGCTCGCGCTGCTGGAGCGGCTGCCCGACATCCGGGGCATCGCTTACTGGGACAACTCGGGCATGTGGTCGTACCGGCATCCGCTGCTGCAATCCTTCGATGCCTTGACCGACGAAGGGCGGCGCCAGCACGAGCGGCAACCGCAGCGCTTCGAACGCGAAATCGCCGCCGGCCACCCTGACGATCTGGCACTGCTGACCTACACCTCCGGCACCACCAGCAAGCCCAAGGGCGTGATGATCAGTCACCGCTGGCTGATGGACAACGCGTTGCGCATGAGCAGCGCGCTTCCGATCAAGCCCGGCATGGAGTACCTGTCCTACACGCCGCTGGCCTGGATCACCGAGCAATTGCTGGGCGTGACACTCGGGCTGACCATGCCGCTGGTGGTCAGCTTCCCGGAAGGTCCTGACCAGGTCTTGCCCAATCTGCGCGAACTCGCGCCGCACATCGTGCTGTTCGGCCCGCGCCAGTGGGAGAACATCGCCGCCACCATCGAGGCGCGCATGCTCGCCGCGAACTGGATTGCGCGCGGCATCTACCGCTGGGGCATACGCATCGGCCACGACGTGCATGTTGCGCGGCTCGAGGGGCGGACGGCACCGTGGCTGTCGCGGCTGCTGCTGCCGCTGGCCGAAGCGCTGGTGCTTCATCCGCTGCGCGACCAGTTTGGCTTTATTCGCGGCAAGGTCGCCGTTTCTGGCGGCACCGCCATGGCGCCCGACGTGTTCCGGCTGTTTCACGCCATGGGCGTGCCACTGCGCAACATCTACGGCTGTTCCGAATTCGGCCTGATTGCCGGCCACCGCGGCGAGCGTTACGACCTCGAAACCGTGGGCCCGCTGCTCGATGTGGATCCTGCCTTCGGCGCACCGCTGGAATCGCGCATCCAGGATAACGGCGAGCTGCTCCTGCGCGGCGGCACCGGCTTTCTCGGCTACTGGGGCAAACCCGAGAAGGCCGCCGCCATCCAGCGCGACGGCTGGTACGTCAGCGGTGACGCTGTGCGCAAGACCGGTTGCGGTGAACTGGTGTACCTGGACCGGCTGGAGCACTTGGTCCAACTCGCCAGCGGCCATCTGTATCCGCCGCAGTTTATCGAGACGCGCCTGCGCTTTTCGCCCTTCATCAAGGACGTGATGGTGCTGGGCGACGCCACCCGGCCCTGGGTTGGCGCACTGATCAACATCGACATGGCAGTAACCAGCCGCTGGGCCGAGGAGCGGCGCATCGCCTTCTCCACCTTCACCGATCTGTCGCAGCGACCCGAAGTGCGGCAACTGGTGCAGGGCGAAATCCGCCGCATCAACAAACTGCTGCCCGAAGGCTCGCGCGTGGTGCGTTTCGCCAATTTTCCGAAGGAACTCGACCCCGACGAAGGTGAACTCACGCGCACGCGCAAGCTGCGCCGCGAGTTTCTTGAGGTGCGCTATCGGGCGCTGATTGACGGCCTGTATGCAGGCGCCGCCGACATCGCCTGCGAAATCGCCGTGACCTATCAGGACGGCCGCCAGGGCGTGCTGCGGGCAACCGTAGTGGCCACCGACATCGACCAGACGCTCACACCATGATCATCGAATTCATCAACTACACAATCAACGGCGCGCTGCTCGGCCTGCTGTACTCGCTGGTCGCCATGGGCTTTGTGGTCATCTACCGCGCCAGCAAGGTCTTCAACATGGCGATCGGCGAGATGATCGTGCTGGGTGCCTTCCTGCTGTGGTGGGCGATCCAGTCGCGCGGCATGCATCCGGTGCTGGGCATCGCCGTCGCGCTGGGCATTTCGGTGCTGATCGGGCTGGCGATTGAACGGCTGCTGTTCAGGCGCCTGATCGGCGAATCGGTGTTCTCGATGATCATGGTCACCATCGGGCTGCTGATCCTGATGCGAGGACTGGTGCTGGTGATCTGGGGCCCGCAGGAGCGTCAGTTCCCCGCCATCTTTCCCCTGGCGCCCATCATCTTGGGCGAGATGATCATCCCGCGCTCGCTCGCCATCGGTGGCCTCATCGCGGTGCTGGCGGCGGTGGCGCTGCACTGGTTCTTCAACCGCAGCCGCACCGGGCTGGCCATGTCGGCAGTGGCCGAAGACCACCAAATCGCGCTGGCCATGGGCATCAGCGTGCGCCGCTCCATCGCCTTCGCCTGGGCGCTGGGCGGGGTGCTGTCGGTCATCACCTCGATGGTCTACCTGAGCGGCAAGTCGCTGACCGTCCTGTCCTCCGAGATCGGCTTCGCCGCCCTGCCGGTGGCGCTGCTGGCCGGGCTCGAATCCATCGGCGGCCTGCTGTTGGCCGGCATCATCGTCGGGGTCGTGCAGGGGCTGACGGCCGCCTACATCGACCCGCTGATCGGCGGCAACGCCGCCGCCGTCGTCCCCTATATCTTCATGCTGGTGGTGCTGGTGGTCCGTCCGACCGGCATGTTCGGCTGGAAACGCATTGAAAGAGTCTGACCCATGGATCCCTCCGGCATTTTTTCCACCAGTTATGCACGTGACCGCGCGCTGATCCGCACGCGTGCCCAGTGGGTCGCGCTGGCCCTGTTCATCGGCATTCTGCTGATCTACCCTTGGTTCGCCTCGGCGCGCCTGGTAGCAATAGCCAACCTGATGCTGGTCACCTCCATCGTGGTGGTCGGCCTGCAGATCACCACCGGCTACGCCGGGCAGATCAACCTGGGCCAGGCTGCCTTCATGGGGGTCGGTGCCTACGCCGCCAGCGTGATCGAGGTCAAGGCCGGGCTGCCGTTCTGGGTGGCGGTGCCGGTGGGAGGGCTGGTCGCAGCGCTGGCCGGCTGGCTGTTTGGCTTGACGGCGGCGCGCATCAAGGGCTTTTACCTTGCGCTGACCACCATCGCGGCCCAGTTCATCTTCCACTTCATGGTGCTGAATCTGCCCTCGGACTGGCTCGGCGGCGTCAATGGTTTCAGTCTGCAGCCGGCTCAGGTGGGCGCCTACGTGTTCAACACCGACCGCTCCCTGTACTACCTGTTTCTGGTCGTCACCCTGGTGATGGTATTCGGCGCTTTCGGCATCCTGCGCAGCCGCCACGGGCGCGCCTTCGTCGCCGTGCGCGACGACGATGTGGCTGCCGGCATGATGGGCGTAGACGTGGCTGGCGCCAAATCGCGCGCCTTTGTGCTGGGCGCCTTCTACGCCGGCATTGGCGGCGCCCTTTGGGCCTACCAGGTGCGTTATGTTTCGGTCGATCAGTTCACGCTGTTCAACTCGATCTGGTTCATTGCCATGATGATCGTCGGCGGGCTCGGCTCACTCGTCGGGGCGCTGATCGGCACCGTGCTCATCCGGGGCGTGCAGGAGACCATTACCAGTCTGGGGCCCGATCTGGTCGAGCGCATCCCCAGCCTGAGCAGCGATCTGATCTTCGCCAGCATGAATGTGTTTCTCGGGCTCATCATCACGCTGTTCCTGCTGCTGGAACCGAAAGGCCTGATGCACCGCTGGAACATCCTGAAAGCCAACTATCGGCTCTGGCCGTTTCATCACTGAACCCGTTCACCACGGCGAGTCTCAGTGCCTTTTTACCTTCACCACCACCACTGCCCGGAGACAACCATGCAACGCAACACCTTTCTCAAACTCACAACCGTTCTGGCAACCGGCCTGCTGCTGAACGCGCCGGCCCACGCGCAGACGACAACGATCAACGTCGCCGCCATTGCCGACTTCGCCGGCCCCTACGCCAGCGTCATGCCCCAGATGCAGGGTGGGCGACTCGCCGTGATCGAGTGGTGGAACAAGGAAGTCGGCAGCAAGCTCAATGTACAGATCGCCGTCAAAACGTTTGACACGCGCTACGACGTGGCGCAAACCGCCAGCCTCTGGCCCGGCATCAAGGCCGAACTCAAACCGGTGCTCGTGCTTGGCCTTGGCGGCCCGGATGCTGCTGCGCTGCAGCAGCGCCTGCCGGATGACAAGGTACCCATGCTCATGGGCACCGCCGCCTACGGCTTCGGCTGGAAGCCCGACCAATGGGTTCTGAACCTGCGCCCCACCTACCCCCATGAAGCGGCCGGTTTCCTGGAATGGTTCCGCGCCACCAAACTCCAGGACAAGCGTCCCGTCAAGGTGGCAATCATCACCTCCGAAGCCACACCCGCCTATGCCGACATGGCCAAGGGCCTGCAAAGCTACACCAAGGCCAACCCCGACAAGGCCACCTTCGTCGAGGCCATCTGGACCGAGGTGCAACCGACCGACCTGACACTGCCGGTGCGCCGCCTGGTCAACGCCGGCACCGACGTGATCGTGATCCAGACCAACACCGCCCAGGCCGTGGCCGCCAAACGGGCGTTACAGGCACTGGGTAAAAACGTTCCGATCATGCTGTCGCTGCACAACGGGGTAGTGGGTTCGTCCAAGGCACTTGGCGACCCGAACGGCTTTGCCGACGATTTCGAAGTGGGCGCCATCGCCGATGCCACCGAAGACGACACGGCCGCGCGCAAGTTCTACCGCATGTTGCAGGAAAAGCACGGACTGAAATCGGGCTGGAATGCAATGACCATCATGGGTCTGGGCCAAAGCATTGTGGCCGTGCGCGCGATCGAGGCCACCCTCAAGGCCAAGGGCGCAGGCAAAGTCACCGGCGAAGCCGTGCGTGAGACGCTGCTGGCCAGCCAGTTCACCAGCAACGATCTGATGGGTGTGCTGCCGGGCATGGACTTCAGCAACGACGCCCCCTTCCCGACCGGCACCTCAAAGGTCAACATTGCCACGATGAAGGATGGCAAGGTGGTCCGGGCGGCTGGCGATGTGACCGTGCCCATGGTGAATAAATGGTGAGTACAACCCTTGCTGGCGCACCGGATCAAGGTGCCGCGTCCCATGCCCCCCCGGCGGTGCTGACGCTTTCCAACGTCGAGGTGCTGTATGCCGAGGTGATCCTGGCGCTCAAGGGCGTGTCCATGCAGATTCCCGAAGGCGGCTGCGTTGCGCTGCTGGGCGCCAACGGCGCTGGCAAGAGCACCACGCTCAAGGCCATCTCCGGCGTCATCGACTCGGAAGACGGCCGCGTCTCCGGGGGGGCGATCACCTTCGACGGGAGGCCGATTCAGGGGCACGACCCGGCGACGGTGGTGCGCAGCGGTCTGGTCCATGTCATGGAAGGCCGACGTGTGCTGCAACACATGACGGTCGAGCAAAACCTGATCATCGGCGGCCACATGTTCCCCTCGACGCAGGCCATGCGCCGGGCGATGGACAGCGTCTACCAGGCGATTCCGCGCCTGGCCGAACTGCGCAAGCGTACCGCCGGCTACCTTTCGGGCGGCGAGCAGCAAATGCTTGTGATCGGGCGCGCGATCATGGCCGAGCCGAAACTCATGCTGATCGACGAGCCCTCGCTCGGCTTGGCGCCGCGCATGGTCGAGGACGTCTTCGCCGTGCTGCATCACCTGCGTGAGCAGGGACTGTCGCTCCTGATCGTCGAGCAGAACACCCGCGTGGTCCTCGAGATTGCCGACTACGGTTATGTGATGGAAAGCGGTCGCATCGTGCTTGAAGGCCAGGCCCAGGCGTTGCGCGACAACGAGGACGTACGCGAGTTCTATCTCGGACTGGACCGCGAGGGGGAGCGAAAGAGCTTTCGCGAGGTCAAGCACTACAAGCGGCGAAAGCGCTGGCTGGGGTAACTGACGGCTGGCCTGTGGCTTAAATTCGGTTTCAGGAGTAACGACAAATGAGTGGTCCCCTGCAAGGGTTGAAAGTGATCGAGTTCGGCGGCATCGGCCCCGGACCGTTCTGCGCGATGATGCTGTCCGACATGGGTGCCGACGTGATCCGACTGGACCGCAAGGCCGACAAGGGCAAGGACCGCGGGCAAGGGGCCTTCCTGGCCAGTGGCCGGCGCAGCGTGCTGCACCGCGGACGCCGATCGCTGGCGGTCGACCTGAAGTCGCCCGAGGACGTACAGCGGGTCCTGGCGCTGGTTGATGGCGCGGACGCCATCATCGAGGGCTTCCGCCCGGGCGTGATGGAGCGGCTGGGTCTGGGTCCGGATGCGCTGCTCGCGCGCAACCCGCGCCTGGTGTACGGGCGCATGACCGGCTGGGGCCAGGACGGGCCGCTCGCACAGGCTGCGGGCCATGACATCAACTACATCGCCCTATCGGGCGCGCTCAGCATGATCGGACGCGCAGAAGGTGGGCCGGCGGCACCGCCGGCCATGGTCGGCGACCTTGGCGGCGGTGGCATGATGCTCGCGTTCGGCATCGTTTGCGCCTTGCTCGAAGCGCGCACCTCCGGCCAGGGCCAGGTGGTTGATGCCGCGATCACCGACGGTGCGGCCCTGCTCACCTCGATCGTCTGCGACCTAAAAGCCCTGGGACTTTGGAAAAACGAACGGCAGGCCAACCTTCTGGACGGTGGCTCGCATTTCTACGACACGTACGAGTGCGCGGATGGAAAGTGGATCTCGATTGCCTCGCTGGAGCCGCAGTTCTATTCGCTGCTCCTGGACAAGCTCGGCATCAGCGACCCCAAATTTCAACGGCAACGCGACCCGGCAGCCTGGCCGGCGCTCAAGCGCCAGATCACCGACATCTTCCGCAATCAACCGAGCGCGCACTGGTGTGCCTTGCTAGAAGGGACCGACGTCTGCTTTGCACCGGTGCTGACGCTGGAAGAGGCAGCCCGCCATCCGCACAACGCGGCTCGCGAAACTTTCTTTGAGCGAGACGGCGTCCTGCAGCCTTCGCCGGCCCCGCGATTTAGCCGAACGGCTCCGGATCGACCGCCACCCGCGCCGTTTATCGGGGAACACGACGACACCGAGGCCACTGGCGCGACCTGATGCGATTGGCGATCTCGATCTAGGACTGAGCTAATCTTACTATGTCACAAGAGTAGCCTTGTGCTTACCCTGCCGCAGCAGGGGCACCGCCCCAAACGAGCGATCAGCTGATAGCTCAGCCGATAACGCAGCGTCGTGATCGAGATCATCACGTGGCGCTGCGCGCGCAGGGCTGCCGCGGGGGACGTAATCCTCGGGAAGGGCAGGCATCTGGCGTTCGAGGAAGTTTTTTTTGCCGCCGACAGGCTTGTCGGCGACGAGGCGTTCTGCCATCAGGAATCCGTAGGCCGCGATGCTCAAGGCGGCATGGTGGTGAAACCCCCGCCAGCCTCGCCCTTCGTAGTGCCCGAGGCCGAAGTCCTGTTTCAAATCCTGATAGTTGCGCTCGATGCGCCAGCGCTGGTGGGCGACGCCGACGAGTTCGTCGAGGGTGACGTCCTCGGATAGCGTGGACAGGAAATACTTGCTCGGCTCAGCCTCATGGGCCGGCCACTCGATGAGCAGCCATTGCTCGGGACGCAGGCGCGCCTTGCCGACATTGCCGCCCGCATGGCGCACCCGCACGGCCGCGAAGCGGCCGTTCAGCGGTGCATTGGTTCCCTCGCGCCAAGTAACGCTCCGGAATGCCTGGGCTGGCAGTGACATCGCCAATGCTTTGACGCTGATGGGCTGCAAGGCGGCAGTGCGCCGAGGCACCACAGGTGGGCGGCCCCGGCCGCTGTACGCCGCCAGCGGCTGCAGCCCGGGTGGCCAGACTACGATGGCCGAGGTGATGCCAACCGCATAGAGCAGGCCCATGTCGCTGAGCGCCTGGCGAAAGGCGTTGTCCACACCGTAGCCGGCATCAGCCAGCACGCAGTGGTGCGGCGCGCCCTCCTCGAGCAGCGCGCGTAGTTGCTGCAGCGCGATCTGCGTCTTCGTGGCGAAGCGCACCTCCTCGGGCACGCCGGCCTTGGCACGGCGTTCAGGATCGGCCGCCCAGTCCTCGGGCAGATACAACTGCCAAGCCACGGGCAGGCTGCCCTGATTGCTTGCAAGCGAGATGCTCACGGCCACCTGGCAGTTGTCCTGCTTGCCCAGCACCCCGCAGTACTGACGAGTGACACCGACCGAGTGGCGACCCTTCTTCGGGAATCCAGTGTCGTCGATGATCCACCAGCCGCCCTCACTGAAGTCCATCTTGGGCATCACCCACTGGCACGCGCGACGCAGCATCTGGGTGTCCGACCACTCGGCCTTGGCCACGAAGTGATGCAACGCCTGGTGCCGAGCGCTGGCGTGCATCGGATCCACACGTGCGGCCATGGGCTCCACGCTCTTGCGAGCCAACGGCAGCATCAAGCCGGTGCAGTAGCCACGAAGGCCCGCGTGTCGGTCTGCATGCCCCAGGCCTTTGCTCAGGTGCTCCAGGTAGTGATCGAAGCGCTCGGCTGCATTCATCGATCCTCCGCCACGAAGTCGAGAAGATCGCATTATGCCATTTATGACACAGTAAGACTAAGTAATCGGCCCGCCCGCGCCGCAAATCGTTCCGAAGAAACACCTGGCGTTGGCGCGCGCAATGTGAGAAGGTGGAACGCAGCACCGGCGAAGGCCGACACAGCAATGGTACACATTGCCCGCGACTGAGCTTGGTCATGGGCTGCGTCATCGACATTGGTGAGCCTGTGCCAGGCCTCTTCGGTCTGGCGCAGGCATCCCGTTTGAGAGAGTGATCAAGACGACGTACCCGAGCCGGTGTCACGTTCCACTTCTCATGATGGAGGATGCCATGGCACAACACAAGCGGCCCACCACACAGGCGGCCATCTCTCTGACCCACCCCAACGCCGCCGGTATCGACATCGGCAGCGCCGCGCACTTCGTAGCCGTGCCACCGGACCGCGACGACGAGCCCGTGCGCGAGTTCGCCAGCTTCACCGCCGACCTGCACCGCCTGGCCGACTGGCTCGACGCCTGCGGCGTGGACACCTTGGCCATGGAGTCCACCGGGGTCTACTGGATTCCTCTGTACGAACTGCTCGAATCGCGCGGCTTGACGGTGTTGCTGGTCAACGCGCGCCACGTCAAGAACGTCTCGGGCCGCAAGAGCGATGTGCTGGACTGCCAGTGGCTGCAGCAGCTCATGAGCTTTTGCGCATTCCACTGATGGCGGACAGTGATTCCATTCCCATCGCGGACAGCGTTCCATGCGATGGCGGACACCTTGCGCGGATGTCCTGAGTGACGCCCAAATCGTAGCCGAAGTGTCCGCCATCAGCGTGGAATGGCGTTTGGGCGGGATGGTCAGGCGGCCTTGGCCAGCTTTCTCATCGACTCGCCTTTGAGACCTATCTTGTGCGAGCCGTGCACGATGCGGTCCAGGATGGCATCGGCCAGCGTGGGCTCATCCAGCCAGGCGTGCCAGGCCGTCACCGGCAACTGGCTGGTGATGTGCGTCGAGCGTGAGCCCACCCGGTCGTCCAGCAGTTCAAGCAAGTCGTTTCGCTCATGCGCGGCAATCGGTGCAATGCCAAAGTCGTCCAGGATGAGCAGGTCCAGCCGCGCCAGTTGCGCCAGCCGTTTGCCAAAGCTGCCGTCCCCATGGGCCACATGCAGCTCCTCCAGCAGGCGCGGCGCGCGAGCATAGAGAACAGAGAACCCCAGGCGCGCCGCCTGCTGCCCAAGCGCGCAAGCAAGCCACGTCTTGCCGCAACCGGTGGCGCCGGTGAGCAGCACATTGTGACCATGGCGCAGCCAGTCGCCGCCGGCCAGGCTGGTGATGACCTCCCGGCTCAGGCCCCGACTGCCCCGCCAGTCGATGTCCTCCAGGCACGCGCCGGAGACCTTCAGGCGGGCGGCTTTCAACAGGCGTTCCAGGCGTTTGCTGTCACGCCAGTCCACCTCACGCTGCACCAGCAGGGCCAGGCGTTGTTCAAAGGGCAGCTCGCTGGCGGTGATGTGGATGGCGGCATCGTTCAGGGCGGCCACCATGCCGTCCAGGCGCAGTGCTCGTAGTTGGTTGAGGGTGTGTTCGTTGAGCATGCTTGTTCTTTCTCTATTTCCGTGTCTCAGTGGTAGTAGCCCGGCCCGCGCACGTTCTCGTGCAGCGGCAAGCTGACCTGCATGGGGATGGGGGTGTCCAGCGGACGCTGGTCCAGGCCACAACTCAGGATGGAGGCGACGCTCTTGTAGGACGGCGAGCGAATTGACTGCGCCCGTGCACAGGCCGCCTCCAGCCGTTCTGCCCCGTACTCACGCCCCAGGCGCATGAGGCCCAGGCAGGAGCGGTAGCCCTGCTCGGGGTGCGCTCGGTGCTCCATCTGCCAGCGCACCACGGCGGCGGTGGCAGCACCTATTCGTTCGCCCCAGGCGATGAGCTTGGCCGGCGTCCACTGCAGGTGCGCCCGGTGCGAGGCCGGCATGTGCTCAGGCGTGGTGGTGTGAGCGCCTTTGCGCCCATTGAGCGCGTGGGCGGCCACCCGCTTGTTGCCGTGCAGGACTTCGACGGTGGCGTCCGTGATGCGCAGCTCCACCGTCTGACCCACCAGGGCGTGGGGCACCGAGTAGTAGTGGCCATCGAGCTCGACGTGGTAGTCGATGTTTTCTGTGGTCGACCACAGAAAACATCTTGTGTGGCGTTGCCAGTTCTGTGGTCTTGACGCCGTACAGCGGCCTGTAGCGCGGGCGTGGCCGTCACGATGGCCACAGAACTTCTGGCACGAGCAGCATGGGTCCTCCATCCACTGTTCCAGAAGGGGTCACCTATGTTCGACGAGTTGTTCAAGCGCACCGCCGCCGTTGTGCGCCATACCGCAGCACCGCTCCTTGTGGAGCGACTCCTGTACCTGGAGCATCTGCGCGACGTCGGGTCCGCACACAAGACGTTGATCCGATACGCGGACGGCATGCTGTGCATTGGGGAGATGCTGCGGTGGACGTTGCCGAATCCGATCACGACAGAGCAAGTCGAAGCAGCGGTGGATCGATGGATCACCCGCCGACACAGCCGCAAGATCCCCGGACATGCGACCAAGATTGCCTTGCGGTGCACCGCGCGGGGCTGGTTTCGCTTCCTTGGACTCCTGCAGGCGAACGTTGACAACCATCCGGGCAGTGAACAGATCGAAGCCTACGCGCGCTTCATGCTCGAGGAGCGCAACCTCTCTCCGGTCACAGTTCGTGCCCGCTGCGGGCACGCCGCAGAGTTCCTTCGGCTACTCGCAGAACAGGGACGCGACGTGGTCGGGTTCGGCTGGCGCGACGTGGATCAGATCCTGGTCTTCAAAGGCCGCCAGGAAGGCCTGACCCGCTCCTCCATGCAGACGTACACCTATGACTTGCGCAACTTCGTCCGCTTTCTCGAAGATCGCCATCATTGCCTGCCCGGCCTGGCCGCAGCGATTCGACCGGGGCGCGTTTACCAAGGTGAGCAACTTCCCATGGGTCCGTCCTGGGATGTGGTCTGCCGCCTGCTGGACGCGATGCAGGGAGAGACCGACAGCGTGGTCCGTGATCGCGCCATCATGATGCTTTTCGCTCTGTACGGTCTGCGCGCGTCCGAAGTCCAGCGGCTGTCGTTGGATGACTTCGATTGGGAGAACGCCATCATTCGGGTCCATCGCTCCAAACAGTGCGCGCGTGTCGAGTGTTATCCGCTGGCGCACCCTACAGCGCAGGCGCTTGCCACGTACATACGGTCCGTCCGACCGAAGACAGATCGGCGCGAAGTCTTCCTGCAGATGCGCGCGCCATACCTGCCATTGAGCACGAGTGCATTGTGGCAAGTGGTCAGCCGGCGCCTGAGGCCGATGGATCCTGGTCTCAGACACCATGGTCCCCATGCGTTGCGACACGCCTGCGCGACCCGCCTGCTGGCGCGCGGGATGAGCATGAAGGAGATCGGGGACTTCCTCGGCCACCGCCATCCTTCCACCACTGCGGTGTACGCGAAGGTCGACCTCCATGGCCTGCGCCGTGTCGCAGACGTCGATCTGAGGAGATTCCTGTGAAGCTCGCCGACGCCCAAGCTCTGTACATCCAACAGCTCCAAGCCCGTGGCTGTGCCGGCACCAGCATCGCTGGTGTGCTGCGCATGTTCGCCAAGTCGATTGGTGGCGAACGCGAGTTGGAGACGATCCTGACCTCCGAGGTGAGAACCTTTCTCGACGGAACCCGACCACTGACACGGTACTGGCACCGCAAGCATTCGGCCTTGCTGGGCTTCTTTCGCTTCGCCTTCGTCCGGTCCATGGTGGCGCACATGCCGCTGCCTATGCACACCCCGCGGTGTCGCCAGGTCTTTCGGCCTTACATCTACACCGATGACGATGTCGCTCGGTTGATCGGCGCCATCGACTCCCTTCGGACATCGCGCATCGAACGGTACAGTCTTCGCACCTTGCTTGTGCTCTTGCTGGGAACCGGATTGAGGCTCAGCGAAGCGCTGCATCTGACCCTGGCCGATGTCGATCTGGAGCAGAACCTGCTGATCGTGCGCGAGAGCAAGTTCTACAAGACGCGCTTGGTCCCGATCGGACCTGATCTGGTTCGAATCTTGTGCACTTATGTCGATGCGCTGCACCCATCGCGCGGCGCCGATCCGGCCTCGCCGCTGCTCGTGTGCAGAGACGGCGAACCACTCACAGGAAGCGGCACACGCCGGGCGTTCGCCAGGCTTCGGTCCATGACTGGTCTGCGGCGCAACGACGACCTGCCCAATCTGCCTCGGCTGCACGACTTTCGGGCGAGCTTTGCCGTTCGCCGATTGACGGCCTGGTACAGGGAGGGTGCCGATGTCCAGAAGCTGCTGCCGCTGCTGTCGACGTATCTCGGCCACGTCAGCATCGCAGCCACCCAGGTCTATTTGCCGTTGACGCCGGAGTTGCTCGTCGAGGCCTCTGCGCGGTTCGAGCGCTACGCGACGCTGCAGGGCGATCAGCCATGAACACCGCGAACCAACTCGGCCCCTGGGTCAAACGCTTCCTGGCGGAGTACTTGGTGACCGTCAGAACAGTGGCCAGAAGCACCCAGCTCAGCTACCGGGACACGCTGGCCAAGCTTCTTCGCTTCGCAGCTCGCGCGACGCACAAACGTGTGGACCAGCTGAGCGTGGATGATCTCAGTCGCGAGATGCTCACCGCGTTCTTGCCGTCGACGACGACTACCAAGGGCGTCGGTGCGAGGACCATCAATCAACGGCTGGCCGCGTTGCACATGTTCGCGCGTTTCGTGGGTGAGTACGGGCCGGAACACCTGCAATGGTCCGCAAGCGTGCTTGCGATCCCTTTCAGGAAGTTTGCCAGCCCTCAGATCGCGTACCTGGAGAAGCCGGAGATGGATGCCCTGCTGGCCGCGGCAGATGCGCACACGCCCCAGGGCATGCGTGACCATGCCTTGCTTCTGTTCCTCTACAACACGGGCGCTCGCGCTGACGAGGCAGCGCACGTCAAGATCGGGAGCGTGCAGCTTGCGCAGTCTGACGGGGCGCGCAATGCGTTCGTCTCACTGCATGGCAAAGGCGGCAAGATCAGGCTCTGCCCGCTGTGGCCCCAAACGGCCCGTGAACTGGCCTCCTTGATCGCGGGGCGCCCGTCCACCGAGCCGGTGTTCCTCAACCGTTGCGGCCGACCGATGACACGGTTTGGTGTCCATGACTTGGTGGCGCGATATGCGCGCCGGATTTCGGAGAAGTTTCCTGCCATCAAGGCCAAACGCGTCAGCCCTCACACCATCCGGCACACTACAGCGACCTACCTGCTGCGTGCCGGCGTCGACATCAACACCATCCGCGCATGGCTGGGGCATGTCTCGCTGAGTACGACAAACATCTACGCGCAGATCGATCTGGAAGTGAAGTCTCGCGCAGTGGCCCAGTTGGAGCCCTCGGGCAAGGCAACCCGGCGACGAATCGAACCCGACTTGATGCAGTTCCTGCGCTCGCTGTAGCCCAAAGTTCTGTGGCCATCAAGGCAGCTACGCCCGCGCTACAGGCCGCTGTACGGCGTCAAGGCCACAGAACTGGCAACGCCACACAAGATGTTGACCCGGGCACTCTTGAACCGTGCAATCGCCATGCGCGTGACCGGCAGTGGGCGCAGGACTGGCCGGTCGAGCTCGGCAAAAGCGCTGGCCCGGTTACCGGGCAGCTTCTTGAACGGGCGCTGATTCAAGTCGGCCAGCAAGGCGGCAATCGCCCGGTTGAGCGCGGCCAGGCCGAAGAAGGTCTGGTGGCGCAGCCTCGCCAGAATCCAGCGCTCGACCACCTGCACGCCCACCTCCACCTTGGGCTTGTCGCGTGGCTTGGCTGGGCGCGCGGGCATGACGGGCAGGCCGTAATGGGCGGAGAGTTCTTCGAGCAGGCGGTGCGAGGTCGGCTCGTAGCGGTCAGGACGGGCCATCAAGGCACGCGGCTGGTCGGGCACCAGCAAGCGGGGCACGCCGCCGATGAACTCCAGCGCAGCCATGATGCCGGCCACCCAGTCGGTGGCTTTCTGGCTGGCGGTGGCGCACGCATAGGTGTAGTTCGAGGCGCCCAGCACCGCCACAAATATCTGGGCCTGCGTTATCTCGCCGGTGCTGGCGTCCACGATGGGCACTGTCTGACCGGCGTAGTCCACAAAGAGCTTGTCGCCGGCCTCATGGGTCTGGCGCATGGAGCGCTTCAATCGCCGGGACCAGGCTTGGTACTTCTCGCAGAAGGCGCTGTACTTGTAGGCCTGACCGGCGTGCTGCTGTTGATATTCCTCCCACAGCAGTTGCAGTGTGACGCCGGGGCGGCGCAGCTCAATGTGAATGCGGGCGCAGTCGGGCTCGAGGTGGCGCGACGCGCGGGGCACCGGTGGCTTGTAGAGCCGGGCCTGGAGTTCTTCGTCGCTCAAGGTCTGGGCCAGCGCCCAGTCCACGTCGGCCACGCGCGCGTAGCTGGCGATTTCGCTGACAGTGGATTTGGAGATGCCGAGAGCGGCGCCGATTTGGCGGGTGCTCAAGGCACCGCCGTGCAGCAGTTGCAGTGTGTGTCGTATCTTGCTCATGGTGACCCTGGGTGTGGGCATCGCTGGTTCCGGTCAAAAAACCGGGCAGCGTATGCCGCGTTCGGGTCACTCAGAACACCCCTCAGGTGTCCGCCATCAGTTTGGAATGCTGTCCGCCTTCACCGTGGAACGGTGTCCGCCATCCCGCTGGAACACTGTCCGCCATCAGCGTGGAATCGTGTCCGCCATGGCGTGGAATACGCAAGCTTTGGCCTGCTGCGCGGCGCCTTCCGCCCGGCTGAGCAGGTTTGCGTGCTGCGCTGTCTCTCCCGCCAACGCGCCATGCTGCTGCGCAGCCAGGGCCGCTTCGTGCAGCACATGCAAAAGGCCCTGACGCAGATGAACATCCAGCTGGCCAACGTCATCGCAGACGTGGCCGGCGAGAGCGGCCAGAAGATCCTGCACGCCATCGTCGCCGGTGAGCGCGATGGGCAGGCCCTGGCCAAGCTCAGGAACGCGCGCATCCGCGCCAGCGAGGAACAGATCGCCAGGAGCCTGCAAGGTAGCTGGCGCGCCGAGCACCTCTTTGCCTTGAGGCAGGCGCTGGACGCGTTTGACTTCTGTGGCACCCAGCTGACCGAGTGCGACGCGCAGATTCAGGCGCAGTTGCAGGCCCTGCATGTGCGAGAGGACGAACCGGCTCAAGGCAAGAAGCGCGGGCGCGCCCGCAATGCCCCGAAGTTCGATCTGCGCACCCAGCTCTTCCAGATGTGCGGCGTGGACCTCACGCGCATCGACGGCATCGATGTGATCACCGCGCTGGTGGTGGTCTCCGAGGTGGGCGCGGACATGGGCAAGTTCCCCAGCGACAAACACTTCGCCTCCTGGCTGGGCCTGTGTCCGGGCACCAAGATCACCGGAGGCAAGGTCATGAGCGGCAAGACCAAGCGCTGCGCCAACCGTGCGGCCCAAGCGCTGCGTCTGGCGGCAGCGGTCTTGCGCTCGAGCCACTCGGCGCCGGGGGCTTATTACCGGCGTATGTGCGCACGCATGGACAAGCCCAAGGCCGTGACAGCAGCGGCACACAAGCTGGCCCGACTGATCTACGCCATGCTCACCCACGGTCAGGAATACACCGACCGAGGGCAGGACTACTTCGAGGAGCGCTACCGCCAACGGGTCTTGCACAACCTCGCCCAGAAGGCCAAGGCCATGGGCATGCAGCTCGTCCCTTCCGACAACCCCGCTTGAAAACACCAGGAAAATCAATCAGCTATCTGGTGTTTCTTGAGAGGTCCCTCTCTTCTTCGCTGACGCTGCAGCATAAGTGCAGCCACGAAGCCGACCGGCAAACTGCTCTACACAATCAACTCCAGTTCCTTGACAACGCTCCCATCTCCCGCCTCGCAGTCCATCAGGAACTGCATCCAGGTCAGCAGCGCCTGCCGACGCTCCGGGTAGTAGGTGTGCTGGTCGTAGATGCCCTCCACGCCCGTGAGCTTGTGGTTCAGGCACATCTCGGAGATATCTCTGGGAACACCGAGTGCGCGCATGTGGGACTTCATCGTGCTGCGCAGGTCATGCGGCGTGAAGCGGCGCACTTGGGGCTTGTACTGCTTGATCCAGTAGTCGATCGACTCGCGCACGGTGTCCTTGCTCAGATGGGTGTCGCCTCCGTTTCGCTCAGTACGGCTGTGCGCCCTCGCCGGCAAAACATAGGCCGACCGGAAGGCGAACGTACGCAGTTCCTTGAACCAATCGATGAGCTCCGGGGCGAGCGGCACATCCATGGCCGGCCCGGTTTTGCTCGCGGGAATGTGCCAACGGGCCTCGTCGAGATGCACGTCCTTCCACTTGGCCGTGAAGAGTTCTGCTCCTCGCACGCCCGTTGCCAGCAGGATGCGGATTGCGAGTGTGTTTGGTCGGCGCATCGGCGCGTTAAGCAGCAGGTGCAGTTCCTCGCGGGTCAGCATCAAGCGTTTGCGAACCGGTGGTCTGGGGCCCAGCAGAGCACTGATCATGATGCCCACACAGGGGTTGGCGTTGACGAGGCGCTTGCCGCAGGCATGGGTGAACAGGCACTTGGCCGTGATGTGCAGGAGGCTCGACTCACCCCAGGTGAGCTTGCTGTCGTCGATCAGTGCCACGATGTCGCTGGACTCGACTTCACGCACGCTGAGCGAGCCAAACCGGTTTTCGATGCGCTTGAGGTGGCGTGAGTAGCAGACCCGTGTGCTCTTGGCCAACGTGACGAGTACCTTCTGGCGATAGTCCTGGATCAGTTGACGGACCGTCCAGTCCTTCGCCAATGCTGCCTTGGCCTTGATCCGCTCGGCCATCGGGTTCTTGCCTTGTGCGATCTCGGCCCGCTTGACCAGGGCCATCGTCCGCGCTTCGGACAGACCGATGGCCGGATAGGGCCCAAGGGTCATCTCGGGTCGTCGTGTGCCGTGTCGGTATCGCAGTACCCACGCCGCATTGCCTGCGGCCGACAACGTGAAGATCAGCCCCCCGCCGTCGCTCATCGATAGCGGCTTGCCCGCTTTGATCCATTGCCTGAGCTGTAGGTCAGAAAGCAGCCCGCCTTTGCTTGCCATGTTCGTTCTCCTAGTGCCGACGGGCTTGGCCGGATCGTCCGGCTGGTCACCCATCAGGTCACCCAATTTTGTTGAAACAGGGTGGCACTCCGTGACACTAAAAGACAGCTTACCTACCGAAAACTCCTTACAGAACAATCACTTATACATGGCAACTGAAACGGAGTGGCACCCCGTGAGTCGTCAAAGCAGGACGATGTCGTACTGCTCTTGTCCCATGGCATTCTCAGCTTGCAGTGAGATTGGTTTGCCAATGAAATCGCTCAAACCCGCGAGATGCTGGCTCTCTTCATCCAGAAAAAGCTCAACAACCCGCGGCGACGCCACTACGCGAAACTCCCGCGGGTTGAATTGGCGAGCCTCGCGCAGAATTTCGCGCAGTATGTCGTAGCAAACGCTGCGTGCGGTTTTCACCTGACCGGCCCCCCTGCAGACGCTGCAAGGTTCGCACAGCATGTGTGCGAGCGATTCACGGGTGCGCTTGCGCGTCATCTCCACCAGGCCCAATTGAGAAAAGCCGCCCGACATGGTTTTGACCCGGTCGCGCGCAAGCTGTTTCTTGTACTCTGAAAGAACGGCCTCCTGATGGTCCTCACGGACCATATCAATGAAATCCACGATGATGATGCCGCCCAGGTTGCGCAGGCGCAGCTGGCGCGCAATGGCCTGCGCGGCTTCCAGGTTGGTCTTGAAGATGGTGTCGTCGAAATTGCGCGCGCCCACATAGCCACCGGTATTCACATCAATGGTGGTGAGCGCCTCGGTCTGGTCCACGATAAGGTAGCCGCCCGACTTCAGATCCACACGACGGCCCAGGGCCTTGGCCACCTCTTCGTCAATGGCGTACAGGTCGAAGATGGGCCGTTCACCCTTGTAGTGCTGGAGCTTGCCGGCGGCTGCGGGCATGAATTCCTGTCCGAACGCCCGCAGGCGCTGGAACTGCTCCATCGAATCGAGCCGGATGGTCTGCGTGTGGTCGCCCACCAGGTCACGCAGCACGCGCTGCAGCAGATCCAGGTCCTGGTGCAGCAGCGACATGGCGGGCAACTTGAGCGATGCTTCCTTGATGCGCGCCCAGGTCTTGCGCAGATAGGCAATGTCCTCGGCCAGCTCTGCGTCGGTGGAGTCCTCGCCATTGGTGCGCAGGATGAAGCCGCCGCCACCGCCTGTGGACTTATCACCCACCAGCGCCTGCAGGCGCGCGCGCAGCGCATCGCGCTCGGCAGGCGGAATCTTCTGCGACACGCCCACATGGTCGTCCTGTGGCAGAAACACCAGCAGGCGGCCCGCAATGCTGATCTGCGTGGACAGGCGTGCGCCCTTGGTGCCGATGGGGTCCTTGATGACCTGCACCATGAGCGCCTGGCCTTCGAACACCTGCTTTTCGATCGGCACCTGCGGCTCGCTCTTGCGCGCAAACGCAGGCGGCTCACCATCCGGCTGGCGCTGCCACACGTCAGCCACATGCAAAAAGGCCGCGCGTTCCAGCCCGATGTCGATGAAGGCCGACTGCATGCCCGGCAGCACGCGCGAGACCTTGCCCAGGTAGACATTGCCCACCAGGCCCCGCTCCAGCGTGCGCTCGATGTGCAGCTCCTGCACGGCGCCGTGCTCCACCACGGCCACGCGCGTTTCCTGGGGGGACCAGTTGATCAGAATGTCTTGTTGCATGTTGTTCTCAGATGGCAAACCCGGCGGCACGCAGCAGTTGCGCCGTTTCGTACATGGGCAGGCCCATGATGCCCGAATAACTGCCTGCCAGGTGCTCCACATACGCCGCCGCCCGGCCCTGGATACCATACGCCCCTGCCTTGCCCAGCGGCTCGCCGGTGGCCACGTAGGCGTCGATCTGCGCGGGCGTCATCGCGGCAAAGGTGACGCGCGAAACGGACAGGGCCGTAAGGCGCCTGGGGCCGACTTGCAGCGCCACGGCGGTGAGCACGCGGTGCTCGTGGCCGGCCAGCTCGGCCAGCATGCGCGCTGCATGCAAAGCGTCGTCTGGCTTGCCGTAGATGGTGCGGCCCAGCGCCACGGTGGTGTCGGAGCAAAGAATGGGCGCATCGGGCAACCCCCGGCGCGCCCGCCGCGCCACGGCAGCGTCGAGCTTGAGCCCTGTGACACGCTCCACATAAGCCGTCGGTGCTTCGCCGGACAGCACCATTTCCATGGCCTCGGCGTCTTCGGGCTCGTCGCCGTCCACGTTGGGTAGCAGCAGTTCATGGCGCACACCCAGCTGTTCAAGCAGCTGGCGCCGGCGTGGGCTCTGGGAGGCAAGGTAGATGAAGTCGGGCATGAACAGATTTATAGAAAAACCGGCCACAACGCTTATTCATCAAGCGCTAGCAGCTATCAAAAATAGAGTGAACGATCCAAACCGTGGTCCCGATCTCATTCGCGGTGGTACGGGTGCCCGGCATTCACCGACCAGGCGCGGTACAGCTGCTCTATCAGCAGCACGCGCACCATGGCGTGGGGCAAGGTCAGGTCGGACAGGCGGATGCGCTCATGCGCCCCCTGGCGAAAGGCCGGGTCCAGCCCGTCGGGGCCGCCGATGACCAGGGCCACGTCGTCTCCGCCCAGCTGCCAGCCCCTCAGGCGCTCGGCCAGCGCCTTGGTGGTGAGGTTGGTGCCACGCTCGTCCAGCGCCACCACGCGTGTGCCACGGGGGATGGCGGCTTCGATGCGCTCGCGCTCGGCGGCGTAGAGCGTCTCCAGCGTCTTGGAGCCACGGGGTTCTGTCTTGACGGCTTTGAGTTCGATTTTGAGCTCTGGCGGAAACCGCTTGGCGTAGTCGTCATAAGCGGTTTGCGCCCAGTCGGGCACGCGCTGGCCCACGGCCACGATCAGCAGCTTCATGGCAGGTCAGGCGCTGTGCGCAAACAGGGAATGCAGGCGGGCCGAAGCGCCCATCACTTGCGGCCCGGTGCCCTCTTGGCTGCGGGCTTGGTGGCGGATCCAGCGCGCGCCGCTGTGGGCTTGGCACTGGTCTTGGCCGCGGCAGCGGTCTTGCTGCGTGGGGCAGATGGCTTCACCACCACAGTTTTGATCGGGGCTTTGGTGGCTGCAGGCTTCTTGGCAGCAGTCGTCGGCTTTGCAGGCGCCTTGGCTGGTGCAGCCTTGGCAGCGCTGCTGCTCTTTGCGGGAGCCTTGGTTATGGCTTTGGCAGGTGCTTTTGCTGCGGTCTTTGCTGCGGTCTTGGCGACGGCCTTGACCGTGGCCTTGCCCGACCGGGCGGCTACCGTGGAGGCCGCTGCCTTCTTGGCGGGCGACTTGCCAGCGGCCTTCGCGTCCGACTTGGCAGTCTTCTGGGCCGACTTCTTTTCGGCAAGCTGCGTGGCGGCGCTGGAAACGGGCTTGGCCGCGCCGAGCTTCAGGCGCACGGGCGTGTCGCCCCACAGCTCTTCCAGGCGGTAGTACTGGCGGATGGCGGGCTGCATGATGTGCGCCACGGCGGCGCCGCAGTCCACGATGATCCATTCGCCGTTGTCTTCGCCTTCGATGCGCGGCTTGGAGAAACCGGCTTCCTTGACCGCATCGCGCACGCTGGCGGCGAGGGCCTTGGTCTGGCGGTTGGAGGTGCCCGATGCCACGATCACCCGTTCAAACAGCGGCGAGAGATGCTCGGTGTTGAAGACCTGGATGTCTTGCGCCTTGACGTCCTCCAGGCCATCGACGATGGCGCGCTGGAGTTTGGTGACGTCTTTTTTGGCGGCGGTTTCCGATTTGGTGGAGGTGGTCATCAGGCGGTGATTAGAGAGGAAATGGAATCAATATAGCGTGCAACGCAGCGTACAGCCAGCGGGCTGCGCCTTGGGTGTGGCGCTGGTGTTGTGCTCGGGCGCTGCGGCAGTTTGAGGTGTTTTTGGCCTCTGGCGCTGGTGTCAAAAGCGCAGGCAGCTATTGAAATTATAGCTTTTACGCTTTTCGCGGCTTTCAGGGTGCGGTGGCAGCACCACGGCCCAGCCAGTCGCGCCGCACCAGAAAGCGCCGCGTGAGGTCGGCTTCGGCCGAATCGGCAGCGTCCGAGCGCTGGTACGACCAGGCCACCAGCGGCGGCATGGACAGCAGGATGGACTCGGTGCGCCCACCCGACTGCAGGCCAAAGTGCGTGCCCCGGTCCCAGACCAGATTGAACTCGACATAGCGGCCCCGGCGATAGAGCTGGAAGTCGCGCTCGCGCTCGCCAAACGGCAAGTTCTGGCGCCTTTCCACGATGGGCAGGTAGGCGCCAAGGAAGGCATCACCCACCGACTGTGTCATCGCCAGGCTTTGCTCGAAGCCCAGTTCCGCAAAATCGTCATAGAACACCCCGCCCACGCCACGCTGTTCATTGCGGTGCTTGAGATAGAAATATTCGTCGCACCACTGCTTGAAGCGCGGGTACTTGTCGCCGCCAAAGGGACTGAGCGCATCGCGGCAGGTACGGTGAAAGTGCACCGCGTCTTCCTCGAAGCCGTAGTACGGAGTCAGGTCCATGCCACCGCCAAACCAGCAGGTCGGCGCCTGCCCTGGATGCCCGGCCGCGATCATGCGCACATTCATGTGCACCGTGGGCACATACGGATTGCGCGGGTGGAACACCAGCGACACGCCCATGGCCTCGAACGGCGCTCCCGCCAGTTCGGGCCGGTGCTGCGTGGCCGAAGGCGGCAGCTGCGGACCACGCACATGGCTGAAGCCGCAGCCCGCACGCTCGAACACGCGGCCGCCTTCCAGGATCTTGGTGATGCCATCGCCCTGCAGCGGCTCGCCGGGCGGCTTGCGCCAGGCGTCGGCCAGAAAGCGGGCACCGCCCTCGCCTTCCACGGTCTCCAGTGCCTCGGTGATGCGCGCCTGCAGGCCCACCAGGTAGGCACGCACGCGGGTCACCGTGTCGGCGGGGTTCAAGGTCTGAGCGTCTGCCATCAGCTTTTCAGGGCGCGAAAGCCAATGTCGTGGCGGTATTGCGCACCGTCAAAGTGAATGCCGCGCGCCACGTCATAGGCACGCTGCTGCGCTTGCTTGACGCTGTCGGCCAGAACCGTCACGCACAGCACACGGCCGCCCGTGACGCTGACCACGCCGTCTTTCAGCTGCGTGCCCGCATGGAACACCACCGCATCGTCCGCCTCGGCGGGCAGACCGGTGATGGCATCGCCCTTGCGCGGATTCTCTGGGTAGCCATGGGCAGCCATCACCACGCCCAGTGCGGTGCGACGGTCCCATTGCAGTTCCATCTGGTCGAGCTTGCCGTCGGCCGCAACGGCCATTACGTCGCAAAAATCGCTCTTGAGGCGCATGAGGATGGGTTGCGTTTCCGGGTCGCCCATGCGGCAGTTGAACTCCAGCGTCTTGGGGTGGCCCTTGGCGTCGATCATCAGGCCCGCATACAGGAAGCCGGTATACGGAATGCCATCCTTTTCCATGCCCCGGATGGTGGGCAGGATGATCTCGCGCATGGCACGGGCATGCACGTCGGCCGTGACCACGGGTGCGGGCGAATACGCGCCCATGCCGCCGGTGTTGGGGCCTTCGTCACCGTCTTTCAGGCGCTTGTGGTCCTGGCTGGTGGCCAGCGCCAGCACGTTCTTGCCGTCGCACAGCACGATGAAGCTGGCTTCCTCTCCTTCGAGGAACTCCTCGATCACCACGCGCGCGCCACCTTCGTTGTGCGCCACACCATATTTGTTGTCCACCAGCATGAAGTCCACGGCGTCGTGGGCCTCCTGGAGCGTCATGGCCACCACCACGCCCTTGCCGGCCGCCAGGCCGTCGGCCTTGATGACGATGGGCGCGCCCAGGCGGTCCACAAAGGCGTGGGCTGCTGCGGGGTCGGTGAAGGTGTCGTAATCGGCCGTGGGAATGCCGTGGCGGCGCATGAAGGCCTTGGAAAACGCCTTGGAGCTTTCGAGCTGCGCGGCGGCCTTGGTGGGCCCGAAGATGCGCAGGCCGTGGGCACGGAACTCATCGACCACGCCTGCGGCCAGCGGGGCCTCGGGGCCCACTACCGTGAGCCCGATCTTCTCGGCCTGGGCCCAGGCACGCAGTTCGCGCACGTCGGAGATCGCTACGTTTTCGAGCTTGGGGTTCAGGGCCGTGCCGCCATTGCCGGGCGCCACAACCACCTTGGTCACCTTGGGGGACTGGCTCAGTTTCCACGCCATCGCGTGTTCACGGCCGCCGCCACCAATCACAAGTACTTTCATAGGAGCCTTTGGTGAACCCCGGCGCGCAGCGCTCGACCGCTGGGCGGAGTTCGGGGAATATCAGTGGGGAAACAGGTCAGTGCAAGAAAAAAATGGCGGGAACGCAGCGCTGCTTCATAAAGCAGCGTTGTGGTAAACCTCCTGGGTATCGTCCAGGTCTTCCAGTACATCCAGCAGCTTTTGCATGCGGGCAGCATCGTCGCCCGTCAGTTCGATGGTGTTTTCGGGCCGCATCGTCACGCCAGCCACTTCGGGGATCAGGCCTGCGGCCTCCAGCGCATTTTTCACGGCTTCAAAGTCGGCCGGGGCGGTCAACACCTCCACCGCGCCGTCGTCGTCGGTCACCACGTCGTCGGCGCCCGCCTCCAGCGCCACCTCCATCACCTTGTCTTCACTCGTACCAGGGGCAAAAATCAGCTGGCCACAGTGCTTGAACTGGAACACCACCGAGCCTTCGGTGCCCATGTTGCCACCGTGTTTGCTGAACGCGTGCCGCACTTCGGCCACGGTGCGCACGCGGTTGTCGGTCATGGTGTCGATCATGATGGCCGCGCCACCAATGCCATAGCCTTCGTAGCGGATTTCCTCGTAGGTCAGGCCTTCGGCGTTGCCCGTGGCCTTGTCGATGTTGTATTTGATACGGTCGGCGGGCATGTTGGCCGCCTTGGCCTTGTCCACAGCCAGGCGCAAACGGGGGTTGGCAGACAGGTCGCCGCCACCGGCGCGGGCAGCCACAGTGATTTCACGAATGATGCGGGTCCAGATCTTGCCGCGTTTTTCATCCTGGCGCCCCTTGCGGTGCTGGATATTCGCCCATTTGCTGTGTCCTGCCACGGGAAGTCCTTTGGTATTGATTTAATCTAGTGGCCGCGATTTTACTTTTGCCCGCCACCGATCTTCGAGGAAACCCTAAATGGCCGAACCCCTGCTGATTGCCAAACATGGCACGATTGAATGCCACCTGCTGCCCGGCCTGGCCAACCGCCATGGGCTCATCACCGGCGCCACCGGCACCGGCAAGACCGTGACCCTGCAGACCCTGGCCGAGAATTTCTCGCGCATCGGCGTGCCGGTGTTCATGGCCGACGTGAAGGGCGACCTCACCGGCGCTAGCCAGAGCGGCAAGATCGGCGACAAGCTGGCCGCCACCCTGAAGGATCGCGGGCTGGAACTGCCCACCTCACAGTCCTGCCCCACCACGCTGTGGGACGTGTTTGGCGAACAGGGCCACCCAGTGCGCGCCACGGTGTCCGACATGGGCCCGCTGCTGCTGGGACGCATGCTCAACCTCAACGAGACGCAGCTGGGCGTGCTCAACCTGGTCTTCAAGATCGCCGACGACAACGGCCTGCTGCTGCTGGACCTGAAGGACCTGCGCGCCATGCTGCAGTACGTGGGCGACAACGCCAAGGAGTTCACCACCGAATACGGCAACGTGAGCGCCGCCAGCGTGGGCGCTATCCAGCGCGGCCTGCTGCAGATCGAATCCCAGGGCGGCGACCAGTTCTTCGGTGAGCCCATGCTCAACATCCAGGACTTCATGCAGACGGTGGACGGCCACGGCGTGGTCAACATCCTGGCGGCCGACAAGCTCATGAACTCGCCGCGCCTGTATGCCACCTTCCTGCTGTGGATGCTGTCCGAGCTGTTCGAGCAACTGCCCGAGATCGGCGACCCCGAGCAGCCCAAGCTGGTGTTCTTCTTCGACGAGGCCCACCTGCTGTTCAACGAAGCGCCCAAGGTGCTCATCGAGCGCATCGAGCTGGTGGTGCGCCTGGTGCGCTCCAAGGGCGTGGGCGTGTATTTCGTCACCCAGAATCCGCTGGACATCCCCGACAGCGTGCTGGCCCAGTTGGGCAACCGCGTGCAGCATGCGCTGCGCGCTTTCACCCCGCGCGACCAGAAGGCCGTGAAGGCCACGGCCACCACCATGCGCCAAAAACCGGGCCTCGACATCGAAACCGCCATCACCGAGCTGGCCGTGGGCGAGGCGCTGGTGAGCTTTCTGGATGCCAAAGGCCGCCCCAGCGTGACCGAACGCGTGTTTGTGCTGCCGCCCGGCAGCCAGCTCGGCCCCATCACGCCGCAGCAGCGCCAGGCGTTGATGGCCAGCTCGCTGGTAGCCGGGGTGTACGACAAGGTGGTGGACCGCGAATCGGCCTACGAAAAACTCAAGGGCCGCGCCGAGGAGGCCGCAGCGCAGGCGCCCAATGGCAATGGCAAGAGCGCCGGTGGGGCACCCGCCGAAGAAGGCGGCGGTCTGATGGGCGGGCTCAACGAAGTGCTGTTTGGCAGCACGGGGCCGCGCGGCGGTAGGCGCGACGGTCTGGCCCAGACCATGGCCAAGTCGGCTGTTCGCACCATGGGCACCTCGCTGGGCAGGGAGATCCTGCGTGGCGTGCTGGGCGGCATCTTCGGAGGCGGCAAGCGGCGTTGATGCGACAGGTGGCCTGGGCGCTGCGGCGCTCTGGCTCAGCACATTACTCCTGTTTTCATAGCTTCCAGCGTTTGCGCACAAGCGCCAGAGGCATATCTCATGGGAAGTCACCCACGCGACGGTGCGCAGCAGCGCCGCAGGCCTACATTCCACGTCCATGAACCCCCTCACCTGTTTTTCCCTGAGCACCACCGACCACGTGGCCCATCTGGTACTGAACAGACCAGAGGCCATGAACACCATGCACCCTACCTTCTGGCGCGAGCTCGATGGGGTGCTGACCCAGTTGCACCAGGCGGGCGAGGCGCGGGCGCTGGTCATCAGCAGCACCGGCAAGCATTTCAGCGCGGGCATGGCGCTCGAAACCTTCGGCGGCGCCATTGCCATGGACGACCAGAGCCCCGAGGGCCGCGCCGCCATCTTCGACCTGCTCACCGACATGCAGGCCACCTTCACCCGCATCGAGAGCCTGCGCATCCCCGTGATCATGGCCATCCACGGCGGCT
This sequence comes from Acidovorax sp. GW835-FHT14B10, assembly GCF_058793725.1. Lineage (NCBI taxonomy): Bacteria > Pseudomonadati > Pseudomonadota > Betaproteobacteria > Burkholderiales > Comamonadaceae > Acidovorax > Acidovorax sp. GW835-FHT14B10. Next base: position 146,238 of record NZ_JBXAGC010000001.1, on the reverse strand, counting down.
GCATCGGCGGTGCGGTGGACATGGTCACGGCGGGCTGCATCCGCTACGCCACGCAGGATGCGTTCTTCTGCATCCAGGAGATCAACATCGGCATGGTGGCCGACGTGGGTACGCTGCAGCGCCTGCCCAAGCTGATCCCGCTGGGCGTGGTCAAGGAGCTGGCCTACACGGGCCGCCGCCTGGGCGCGCAAAAAGCCCTGGCTTACGGCCTGGTCAACGAAGTGTTCGACACGCCGGACGCCATGCTGGCCGCCGCCCTGCAATGCGCACGCGAGATCGCCAGCAAGCCCCCCGTGGCCATCTGGGGCACCAAGCAGGCGGTGAACTATGCCCGCGACCATTCCGTGGAGGACAGCCTGCGCCAGATGGGCTGGCTGCAGGGCGCCATCTGGAGCAACCAGCATGTGCGCGAATCGGTCACGGCCATGAAGCAAAAGCGGGCGGGCGACTTCCCGGCGCTGGCCCCGCTGCAGCGCTTCAGCGAACAGGGTTGAGCCCAGATTCATCAAAATAGATAGCTACCAGCGCTTACGGGACAAGCGCTGTAAAGCTTTTTTGCTTGAAACGGCATCGCAACGGGCTATGATGCGGCAGCGTGGTTGCCGCTTCCCAGCGCCGCGCCTGCCCAAGGATGCCGCCATGACCCAGACACCCGTTTCCGTGCCCATGTCTGTGCCCACCTACGCCGACGTGGCCGATGCAGCGCATCGCCTGCATGGCATGGCGCACCGCACGCCAGTGCTGCGCTCCACCACCGCCGATGAGCGGCTGGGCGCGCAGCTGTTCTTCAAGTGCGAAAACCTGCAGCGCACGGGCGCCTTCAAGTTTCGTGGGGCCTTCAACACCCTGGCCCAGTTCACCGATGCGCAGCGCAAGGGCGGTGTGCTGGCTTTCTCGGCCGGCAACCATGCCCAGGCCATCGCCATTTCGGCCCGGCTGCTGGACATGCCCGCCGTGATCGTCATGCCCGAAGATGCCCCCGCCGCCAAGATGGCCGCCACGCGCAGGTATGGCGCGCAGGTCATCACCTACAACCGCTACACCGAAGACCGCGAGGCCATCAGCTGGAGCTTGGCGCAGGAGCGCGGCATGACGCTGGTGCCGCCCTATGACCACCCGCACGTCATCGCGGGCCAGGGCACCGCCGCCAAGGAGCTGCTGGAAGAAGTGCCCCACCTCGACTACCTCTTCGTCTGCGTGGGTGGTGGCGGCCTGCTGGCGGGCAGCCTGCTGGCCGCCGAGGCACTGGCGCCGCACTGCCGCGTGGTGGGCGTGGAGCCCGAGACGGGCAACGACGGGCAACAGTCCTACCGCGCGGGCCATATCGTGCGGATCGCCACGCCGCATACCATTGCCGACGGTGCGCAAACCCAGGCGCTGGGCCAGCGCACCTTCCCCATCATCCAGCGCCTGGCAGATGACATGGTCACCGCCACCGACGAACAACTGGTGCAGGCCCTGCGTTTTTTTGCCGAACGCATGAAGATCGTGGTCGAACCCACCGGCGCCCTCGCCTTTGCCGGCGCGGGAAACGGCAGCGTGGACGTGCGCGGCGCCCGGGTGGGAATCGTGATCAGCGGCGGCAACGTGGACATGGCGCGCTATGCCCGCTTTCTGGCAGACTGACTCTGCACCACCCATCACCCACAAAACCACAATCACAAGGTCTTTCGCCCATGAGCACCGTCACCGTCATCACCCACCCCCTGGTCCAGCACAAGCTCACGCTGATGCGCAAGAAGGAAGCCAGCACCAACAGCTTTCGCCGCCTGCTGGGCGAGCTGTCCACGCTGATGGCCTATGAAGTCACGCGCGACATGCCGCTGCAGGACGTGCAGATCGAAACCCCCCTGGAGACCATGACCGGCAAGGTCATCGATGGCAAGAAGCTGGTGCTGGTGTCCATCCTGCGCGCCGGCAACGGCTTTCTGGACGGCATGCTCAACGTGGTGCCCGGTGCCCGCGTGGGCCACATCGGCCTGTACCGCGACCCGGCCACACTGCAGCCCGTGGAGTACTACTTCAAGATGCCGTCCGAGATGGAAGAACGCGACATCATCGTGGTCGACCCCATGCTGGCCACCGGCAACTCGGCCGCTGCCGCCGTGGAACGCCTGAAGAAGCTCAACCCCCGTTCGATCAAGTTCGTGTGCCTGCTGGCCGCGCCCGAAGGCATTGCCACGCTGCAAAAAGCCCACCCCGACGTGCAGATCTTCACCGCCGCCATCGACCGAGAACTGAGCGACCATGGCTACATCCTGCCCGGCCTGGGTGATGCGGGTGACCGCATTTTTGGCACCAAATAGTCCACTAACTCCATAAAAAAACCGCCGGCAGGAAATGCTCCTGCCGGCGGTTTTTGTTGTGACCACCGCCACGGAGCCCAGCGGCTCCGCGGTGGCGCTTTCACGTCAGTACACGTCGTGCTGCGTGTTGTTGACGTTGAAGTGGCCGGTCGGCGTGATCAGGCGTGGGTCCTTGATGACCTTCTTGAGTTTGAGCGTCTTGTCGTCCACCACCACCATGGCACTGATCTTGTCCTTGGCACTCCACACCGAGAACCAGACTTCATCGCCGGCCTTGTTGAATTCAGGTTGCACGACGCGCTTGGCGCCATCGTCCTTGATGTCGGCCCACTCGGCGATCGGCAGCGTGACATAGCCCTTGTCCAGGTTCTTGATGTCGTACACCACCACCGATTGCGAGATCTTCGGATCGGGGTTCAGAGGTGCATCCGAATACAGGTGGTTGGACTTGGGGTGGCTCTTGATGAACAAAGCGCCGCCGCCAGGACCCTTGAGCTTGGCCACTTCCTTGAAGGCATATTGCTTGTACTTCTTGGGGTCGGTACCGATCAGCGAGATCGTTTCGTCGCCCAGGTGGCCGGTAGCCCATACGGGACCGTATTTCGGGTGGTTGAAGTTCGCACCACGGCCGGGGTGGGGAATCTTGCCCACATCGACAATGGCCGCAAGCTTGCTGTCCTTGAGGTCGAACACCGAAATCTTGTTGCTGTTGTTGGCAGCCACCATGAAGTAGCGCTTGGTGGAGTCCAGGCCGCCATCATGCAGGAAAGGTGCCGAACCAATTTCAGTCAACTTCAGTGCGTTCAGGTCGGAGTAGTCCACCATCAGGGTCTTGCCGGTTTCCTTGACGTTCACGACAAACTCGGGCTTGAAGTGGCTGCCCACGATGGAGGCCACGCGCGGCTCGGGGTGGTATTCCTGCGTGCCCACCACGTTGCCACGGGTGGAGACGATCTTCAGGGGTTCCAGCGTGTCGCCATCCATGATGACAAACTGCGGTGGCCAGTAGGTGCCGGCAATCGCGTACTTGTCTTCGAAGCCCTTGAACTTGCTGCTCTCGACCGAACGCGCTTCCAGGCCGGTGCGAATTTCGGCCACCGTGTCGGGCTTTTCCATCCACAAATCGATCATGTTGACCTTGGCGTCACGACCGATCACGAACAGGTAGCGGCCCGAAGCCGACATGCGCGAGATATGCACCGCGTAGCCGGTCTTGATGATGCTGATGATTTCCTTGGTGTCACCATCGATCAGTGCGATCTCGCCCGCATCGCGCAGCGTGGTCGAGAAGATGTTCGTGATGTTGTAGTTGTTCATCTTCTTCTTCGGACGCTGCTCCGGAGGAATGACGATCTTCCACGTTTTCTTCATGTCCGCCAGGCCGTACTCTGGTGGGACTGGAGGGTCCTGCTGGACGTAGCGTGCCATCAGGTCCACGTCGGCCTCGGTCATCTCGCCCGAGGTCTGCCAGTTGGGCATGCCGGCGGGTGAACCGTAAGCGATGAACACCTTCAGGTAGTCCGTGCCCTTGGGCAGCGTGACGTCGGGCGTCAGTGGCTTGCCGGTGGCACCCTTGCGCAGCACGCCGTGGCAGCCAGCGCAACGTTCAAAGTAGATCTGGCGGGCCCGGTCGAACTCGGCCTGCGTCATCTTGGGCGCTTTGGGATTCGAGCTTTGGTACATGGCCACATCGGCCAGAGGTGAAGTACCTGCCTGGTAATTCACCTCGGGGGCCGATGCGCCCTCCTTGTGTTGTGCCGCAGCGGCCAGTGCCAGAGTGGACAGTGCCAGGGCCGCAAGGCGCGCCAGCTTTCGGGTTGTCATGGAAACTCCTTTTTTTTCACAGCCCATACGCTCATTCCATCCTGCAGGATCGCCCGCCGAGGGCTGCGACGATATGGTTTCGGCAGACATGGCGGCCATTCTTCGACGGGTGTCCCGGGCCCACTTTGATGCGTGTCAAACAACCATTTAACTTGCATCATTCACACCGAGACACACCAATAATTCGACAACGGATACAAGAAACCAACACCCATGAAACCGCATCTTTCCCCCCCTCCCCCGGTTTCGCGTCAAAGCCACACCGTGGGCACCCTTCACGCCCTGGCGCTGGCCACTTTCGCGGCCTGCCTGCCCGGCGGGGTTGTGCACGCCCAGGCGGTACCGGCAATGGGGGAGGTCGTGGTCAGCGGCTCGCGCAGCGAGCAGCTCAGCGACGAGCTGCCCCTGTCGATCGATGTGATCGACGCGCGCACCTTGAGCGACCAGCAAAGCCGCGACGTGCGCGAAGCCCTGCGCGACCTGCCCAACATGTCCGTCAAGCACCCTTTGCCACGCACCACGGTGGGCGGAGCCAACACGGTGGGCACCGGCCGCGATGGCAATGTGGGCCTGAACATCCGCGGCCTGGGCGGCAACCGCGTGCTGATGCTGGTGGACGGCATTCGCATCCCCCGCAGCTATGCCTTTCGCACCACCACGTTCGACCGCGAATACCTGTCCATGGAACTGCTCAAGCGCATCGAAGTGGTGCGCGGGCCGGCATCGGCGCTCTATGGTTCGGATGGCATGGCTGGCCTGGTCAATTTCATCACCCACGAGCCGGCAGATTTTCTGACCAACGCCCAAGGCGAGCCGCCCCAGCAGCTGGGCGGGCGCATCTCCTCGGGCTGGAGCGGCGATGACAATGGCCGTGCGCTGGCCGCCACGGTTGCGGGCACCGCCAGCGACACCGTGCAATGGCTCATCACCGCCAACGCCCGCCGCTCGCACGCCATGGACAACATGGGCACCCGTGACACCTCCGACACCAGCCGCACCACACCCAATCCGCAGCACAACGAAAACAACGCCGTGCTGGCCAAGGTGGTGGTGCGCCCCTCGGCCGCGCAGCGCCATGTACTGACCCTGGAACATGTGGAAAAGCAGGCCGATGTGAACCTGCTGTCCAGCCGTGCACCCCTGCCGTTGACGGGCAGTGCAGCCACCATCGCCGGCGCCGTACGGGACGAAAACTCCAGCCGCACCATGGAGCGCAGCCGCTTGACCTGGGATGGCCGCTACACCCTGGGGGCCGACTGGGTCGACCAGTTGCAGACGGTGCTGGCGGTGCAGCACGCCAGCTCCCGCCAGGTGGGCACCAGCGTGCGCAACACCCTGCCCTTGCGCGTTCGCGACAACTCGTACACCGAGCACACCTGGCAGGCAGGCCTGCAGGCCGAAAAAACACTGCGCTCACCCGGCGGCTGGGCGCACAGGCTCACCTACGGCATTGACCACATCCGCAGCGACATCCGCAACGTCTATACCGGCCTGGCCCCCCTGCCACCGGAGGTGTTTCCCCTCAAGCGCTTTCCGGACACCCGCGAAACCAGCAGCGCGGTGTACATACAGGCCGAATCCGTGATCGACCAATGGAGCATCACACCCGGGCTGCGCTGGGACCACTTTGCGCTCGACGTGACCAGCCAGGGCGGGTTTTACCCGCCTGCAGCCCAGCCGGGCCAGTCGCTCTCGGGTTCGGCGCTGTCGCCCAAGTTCGGGGTGCTGTACCGCGCCACCGCACAGTGGAGCGTTTTCGGCCAATATGCCGCGGGGTTCCGCGCGCCCGATGCAGCGCAGATCAATGGCTACTATGAAAACGCTGCCGAGCAGGTCACCATCATCCCCAACCCAGACCTGAAACCCGAAAAAAGCCGGGGCGTGGAGCTGGGAGTGCGCGGCCGGTTCGACCGGTTCAAGCTCGACGCCACCGTGTTTGCCAACCACTACTCCCACCTCATCCTGGACACCGTGCTCATCCGCGGCACGGGCACGGCTGCAGACCCGCGCGTGTTCCAGACCCTCAATACCGAGCGGGCCCGCATCACGGGCATCGAGGTGAAAGGCCTCTACGACTGGGGTCCGATGGCGGGCGGGCGCGTCAGCACCCCCTTCAGCTGGGGGCGCGCCAAGGGCGTGAACCGTGCCACCGGTGCACCGCTGAACTCCATCGATCCCCAGCAGATCAGCCTGGGCGTGCTTTACGACACGGCCGCCTGGGGCCTGCGCGCCGACCTGCGCTACCACGGCGCCAAAAAGGCCAGCGACATCGACAGTGCCTCGGCCGTCAAGGCACCCAACACCCAGTTCACCATCGGGCAGGCCACCACGCTCGACCTGTCGTCGCAGTGGCGTCTGCGCAAGGATCTGCGGCTCAACGTTGCCGTGCACAACCTCACGAACCGCAAATACTGGCTCTGGCCCGACGTGTACGGCCTGGCAGCCGCCAGCACCGTGAACGACGCCTACACCCAGCCTGGCCGCAGCCTGCACGCCTCGCTGGTCATGGACTTCTGAAGCATCCAGGGTGCACAGAGCGCCCGCCCCAAGGCACCAGCCATCCCGGTCATGGCGCCCTGGCCAGCGTTGCCCATCCGTGATCAACTCGCGCTGCGCTCAAAGAGCCAGTACCTCCACCCTGTTGCGCCCATGCTCCTTGGCCAGGTACATGGCCTCGTCTGCGCGCTGCAAAAGGGCGTCTGACGAATCGCCGGGCAGGTAATGCGTAGCTCCGATGCTCACCGTCAAGCCAATGGGGCCACGGTCGGTGAGCACAGGCTGGCTGGCCACCATGGCACGCAGGCGCTCGGCCACGACACGGGTGCCCTCGCTGTCGGCATTGGGCAGAAAAATGGCGAACTCCTCGCCACCCAGCCGCCCCATCACGTCCTCATTGCGCAGGCAACCGGTGGCCAGGCGGACAAAGTGGCGCAGCACGTCGTCGCCACTTTTGTGCCCCCAGGTGTCGTTGATCTTTTTGAAATGGTCCAGATCCATCGCCAGCACGGAAAGACCGGACGGCGTGCGCTGTGCGCTGCTGATGGCCTTGTCCAGCAGCGTGAGGAACGCACGCCGGTTGAACACATTGGTCAGCGGGTCCATCTCGGCCAGGTGGCGCAACTCGCTGGTAGTGTATTCATTGGTGAGCATCAGCGTGCCAAATGCCATCATCACCAAGGCCAAAGTGGCTTCCAGCACCACGAACTGCGACAGCAGCGCCACCATGTTGACGCCAGCACCCCCTTCGGGCGTGGCCAGCCTGAACAGCAGCGGACGCAAGAACAGAAAAAGCCCATGCAGGCCCGCAAAGAGGGCCAACAGATAGCGTGCCGGCACATTGCGAAAGCCACCCCGCGCCAGGGTGTGGGCGGTCAGCAAAAAGCACACGCCAGCAACCGATCCCGCCAGCGCAAACCGGATTCCCATGTGTGGCTGCACCACCGTGAAATACGCCGCCAGCGCCATCACGGCAGCGATGGCCGTCACCGCATACCCAGGCGGCAAGGGGCGCCGCCCCATGTAGGCACGGCTTCCCAGAAGGTAGAGGTAGGCGGCCACGGAGATGAACGCCTGCGCCAGCACCACTGACAGCACCACTGACAGCACCTCTGGCGCGTGGACGCGCACCAGCAAAATGGCGCAAAACACCGACGCACTCAGAAAAGACAGTGTCCACAGCCGCAAGCCTGGAATGCCCTTGTTGAAGTGCCACACGGCATAAAGCACCGTGGTGACCAGCACCGCGAGGATGCCTGCGACGATAACGAGCGTGGGACTGTGCACGGAGGATGGGAAGGGCGGAGGGCTGTGCGCGAAACGGCCTGAGGAATCCACCGTGTGTTGCGGGCCGGCGGGAAAAGCACGCCAGAAAATGCGTATGCAATTGTATGCACACCCCGATGGCTCAGCAGATGCGCATGAACGCTACGTGCCCGAGCAGGTTGCGCCCATGTGCGCCATCAAGGCGCACCGCACCGCCATGGCGCGGGCCATGGTGTGCATGGGCCACACGCACCACAACAGGTGCCAGCCCCCGTCAAGCGCCCGGATCGCTCCGGCAGCACGCCGCGTCACCCCGCCACATGGCACTCGCGGCGCAGCAAGGCCAGCGCGTCGTGCATCTGGTAATCCATGTCGCTGCCCAGCGTTTTGGCCGATTCCTGCACAAAGCTGTTCCACAGGCCGATGTAGTCCGCCTGGTACGCGCCCGGCGCATGGCTGCGAATGAACGCGGTGGCCAGCTCGGGCTGCAGGCCGTTCTTGCGGATCTTGCGCACCAGGCTGGCAGCGGTTTTTTCGGTCAGCAAGGTCTTTGGGGGGGCGCCTGCGGCCAGGCACAGGAACAGCGTCAGCAGCGAATGCTCGTCTTCGTTGCCCTGGGTGGTCTTCATCCATGTCTTGCTGGCAGGCTGGGGCGGCTCGCTGCCCTCTTGCAGCGCATCCAGGCTGCGGTGGTACTGGTCCACCTCGGCGAGCGGGTCGTCCAGCAGAAAATAGCGGGCGCGAAATACGCTGGTGGGGCGCAGCAGAGCGCGCAGCGGCGCAGCCGAATCGAGCAGTTTGGGCAGGTCGGCCAGCACGGCGGCGCATTGCGCCTGCATCACCGCGCGCAGATCCGCAGGCACGCCAGCGGGCAGCCGCAGCTGCGTGGGTGCTGCCAGCTTTTTCTTGCGCAACGCCGTCACCCGTTTCTCCAGGGCCACGGCGTTGGGCCACTCACCCAGGTGCATGGCTTTGGGTGCCAGGGCCTGCATGAGCAGGCCGGTGCGGATGACGGCCTCGGCATCGGCACCGGTGGCTTCCAGCTCGTCGGTATCCAGGTCGTATTGCTCGGCCAGCCACTGGGCGGCACCGATGGCGCTGGCAATCTGGCTGCGGCGGGCCAGCTCGGCCCGGTAATCGGCATGGCTGCGCAGCGACCACAGCGCCAGCAGCGGCGTTTGGGCATCGGCATAACCGGCCATGCCGAAATTGCTGCTCTCGGGCAGGGCGATCAGGCGCTTGAGCATGTCGGAGCCGCCCTTGGAGCGCGACAGGAACGAGTGGTCGCGCAGCGAGATGGCGGCTTGGGTCAGATCACCGCCCGTGCTTTCCAGCAAATACAGACTGATGAGGTTGACCATGCGGTCACGGGCCTTTTCCAGCTCGGGCCGCAGAAACTCGCTGCCGAAATAGCGGGCGATCTGCACCATGCCTTTGGGCGCATCGGTGCAAATGGCATCGAGCCGGGCGGCATCCAGGATGCCGTGCTGCACGCCATGCACCAGCGCTTTTTCAAAGAACGGGCGGGCGTCGTGCAGTTGCAGAGCATGGGTTGCGGCAGGCAGATCAGTGTGTGGTGTGTCAGGCAATGTCATTCAGCTTTCCATCGCGCTGCGCGTCGTCGCGGCGTCACGAAACTGGCACGGACCAGGCCAGGGCCGCCGCGCAAGGGCCGCCCCGCCGCGCTGGCGGCGTCCCCCTTCCCGCCTCGCAGAGCGAGGCGGGAAGGGGGAAGGCGCAAAGCGCCTCAGGGGTTGTTATCTATATAGCGGATTCTTCGTCGGACGTGCGCGCTGCGGGGGTGGCCTTGCCGCGGTCGGTGTCGCTGGTCTCGAACTTGCCGTCGTCTTCCTCGGCCGGCTCGTCGCCCTCTTCCAGGCCCATGTCATGGGCACGGGCCTTGGCGCGCAGCACCAGCAGGGTTTCGATGAAGAGATCGCGGCATTCATAGCGCAGCAGCCAGGCCAGCTGCATCCAGTCGCGGTCGGCCACTTCGTCCTGGTCGATGCGGGGCTGCACGTAGCCGGAAGCCAGCAGTTCGTCATCGGTCAGGGTGAGCCCGTAATCTTCGGTGGCGTCGAAGGTGCCGGTGCGGGCAAAGGCCTCGATGCGGCTCCATTTTTCGGCAAAGTAGTTGGCCAGGGCCTCGGCGCCGCCTTCCAGGTCGCCAATGGAGGTCAAGAACTCCACGGGGTCGGCATCGTCCCGAAAGATGACGGCGTTGACCATGTTGCGCAGGTGCGTGTGGGTGAGGTCCTTGTATTGCTTTTCCAGCACCATGGCGCGCGCAAACTGCTCGGGTGTGACCAGCAGGTTGACGACGGACGCCTTGGAGTCGTCGTACTCGCGCATCACGGCCAGCACGTCTTTCGGTGCCAGCTGGTCCAGCACGACCATCAGGGCGTTGTCGCCTTCGGTGTCGGCCAGCTCGGCCAGCGCCGATTCGGCACCCACGATGTCGCCCGCGGCAATCAGGCTGGTGGTTTTGGTGATGAGGGCCAGGTGGTTCATGGGCAGGAAATCTCGGTCTTGTCAGTCTTTGCGATCAAAGCCGGCCTCGGCCAGCCAGTGGGCGCTGGCCTCTTCGCGGGTGCGGCTGTTGTGCGGGTCGGCGGCATCGTCGGCGCTCAGGGCGTTGTAGTCATCGTCGTGCTCGGCGGCCTCTTCGTCGCCATCGTGCTCGGCCTCGCCCTGCGCCGGTACCGGGGCCAGGCGCGCATGCTGGTGCAGATACTCCAGCCCCGCCGCCACGACCATGAAGGCCGGGCCACCGGGCTCGCGCAGCACGGTTTGAGCCAGGCTGGCGGCCCAGGGTTCCAGCGCAACGGCGCCCGTCAGCGTGCCCCACTCGGGCAGCTTGTCCGCCCCCTGGCCGAGCACATGCTCCATCACCGCAGGCTTGGCAAAACGGAAACCCTGGTGAAAGACCACCGCCACCATCTCGGGGGCCAGCGCCATCATCTTCACCAGGAAGCCGATCTCGGAACGCTTTTCGGCCAGCCGCCTGCGCAGCACGTCCTTGCCCTCCGAATCCGAAACCAGGTCATCCAGCTCGGCCTGGTAGGCCGAACGCAAGTCATAAAAGTAAGGGGAAAGTTTCACGACGGAAGAATGCTCTTGAAATAGGTTTGCCAGATCTCTTGTGCGGTCTGCAGCGGGTCGTCCAGCAGGTTGCGGCGGCGGTTGTCGTCGTAGGCCTGGCGGGCCTCGTCGTCAGCCAGCACCTCGTAGGCCTTTTGCACGGCCTGGAAGCGCTGCGCGGCACCGGGTGCGTCGTTCCTGTCGGGGTGATAGAACGACGCCTTCTGGCGAAAAGCCTTCTTGATGTCGGACAACGACGCGTTGGCGCCCAGCCCGAGGGCTGCGTAATGGTCAGCGGTCATGGAATGGTTGCCCAAAAAAGCACAAACCCAGCGCGGGCCGGGGTAACGGCCAGCCCCGGGCGATCAGCTGCCCAGGCTCACAAAGACGTTCTGCACGTCGTCGTTGGCGTCAATGGCGGCCAGAAAGCTTTCCACCTCTTCCAGCTGCTCCGGCGTCAGGTTGGCGGGGTTCACCGGGTTCTTGGGCTTGTAGCCCAGCTTGGCCGACAACACTGTGAAGCCGTGCGCCGGCAGTGCACGGCTGACCAGGTCGAGTTCAGCGGGGTCGGTCCAGAAGGTGGTCGTGCCAGCCTCGTCGCCCGCTTCGCAGTCTTGCGCACCCGCCTCGATGGCGGCTTCTTCGGGGTCGGCACCGGCAACCGCGGGCTCGGCTTCGATCATGCCAACATGGTCGAAGTCCCAGGCCACCGAACCCGATGTGCCCAGCTGGCCCTTGCGAAACAGCACGCGCATTTCGGGCGCCGTGCGTTTCACGTTGTCGGTCAGGCACTCGACCATCACGGCCACCTGGTGCGGGGCGTAGCCTTCGTAGATCACATGCTCGAAGTGAACGGCCTCACTGCCAATGCCGGCGCCCTTCTTGATGGCGCGCTCCAGCGTGTCCTTGGGCATCGAGACCTTGCGGGCCTGCTCGACCACGAGGCGCAGGCGCGAGTTGCCGGCCGGGTCGGCCCCGCCGCGCGCAGCCACCATGATTTCCTTGGCCAGCTTGCCAAACAGCTTGCCTCTGGCATCTGCGACTTGTGCCTTACCTTTTGCTTTCCACTGGGCGCCCATGGCGGATGTTCCTTGGTGTTGTGGCGCTCGATGAACCGGTTCAATGGATCCATGGCGCCTGGTTTTTGTCGTGGGGCGAATGCGCGCTGGTTTTTTTCAACCAAAACCGGGCACGCAACCGAACCCTGTAGGGTACCACCCGGCGATTTGCCCTGTCCGTTGCGCGTTTGCAGGCAAAAATGCGGGTTAACCTCTCCATGGCCGGGTTCGCCACCCAGGTGGGCGTGGCGATCAGGACGGCTGCGGGCCGGCCGCCCAACACATTTCGGTCCACACGGAGTTTTTTCCCTTGCTCAACATCCTCTGGCTGGGTTTTTTTGTCACCGCGGCAGTGGCCGCCCTGGCCCAATGGCTGGTCGGCGGCCATGCCCAGATTTTTGCGGCCATGGTCGAGGCCCTGTTTGCCATGGCCAGGCTGTCGGTCGAGGTGATGGTGCTGCTGTTTGGCACGCTCACCCTGTGGCTGGGTTTTTTGCGCATTGCCGAGAAGGCCGGCATCGTCAACGCCATGGCGCGCTGGCTGGCGCCGCTGTTTGCGCGGCTGATGCCCGGCGTGCCGCGCGGCCACCCGGCCCTGGGCCTGATGACACTGAACTTTGCCGCCAACGCGCTGGGGCTGGACAACGCCGCCACGCCCATGGGACTGAAAGCCATGCGCGCGCTGCAGGAGCTGAACCCGCAGCCCGACACCGCCACCAATGCGCAAATCCTGTTCCTGGTGCTCAATGCCTCGTCGCTCACGCTGCTGCCGGTGACCATCTTCATGTACCGCATGCAGCAGGGCGCGCCCGACCCGACACTGGTGTTCCTGCCCATCCTGCTGGCCACGTCGGCGTCCACCCTGGTGGGGCTCGTCAGCGTGGCCGTGGTGCAGCGCCTGCCGCTGTTCAGTCCGGTGGTGCTGGCCTACCTGCTGCCGCTGGCGCTGGGGCTGGCCGGCTTCATGGCGCTGCTGGCCACGCTGTCGGCGGCAGCCCTGGCGCAGCTGTCCTCACTGCTGGGCAACCTCACGCTGTTTGCCCTGGTCGTGCTCTTTGTGGTGGTGGGCGCCTGGCGCAAGGTGGCGGTCTATGAAGCCTTCATCGAAGGCGCCCGTGAGGGCTTCGAGGTGGCCAAGGGCCTGCTGCCCTACCTGGTGGCCATGCTCTGCGCGGTGGGGGTGTTCCGCGCCTCGGGTGCCCTCGCCTATGTGCTCGACGCCATCCGCTGGTGCGTCCAGGTGCTGGGCATGGATGCGCGCTTCGTCGATGCCCTGCCCACGGCGCTGGTCAAGCCATTTTCGGGCAGCGCGGCGCGCGCCATGCTCATCGAAACCATGCAGAGCCAGGGTGTGGACAGCTTCGCCGCGCTGGTGGCCGCCACCATCCAGGGCAGCACCGAAACCACGTTTTATGTGCTGGCGGTGTACTTCGGGGCGGTGGGCATCCAGCGCGCTCGCCATGCGGTGGCCTGCGCGCTGCTGGCTGAGCTGGCAGGGGTGATAGCAGCGATTGGGGTGTGCTACCGGTTTTTTGGTTGAATTTCAAGCCAAATTGGCTGCCAGCGCTTACAGATCAAGTGCCATCAGCGATTCATTCAAGAGCACATCACCTGCTTTCAGGCCAGCGCCTGCGCAAAGTCGGCCAGCAGGTCCTGCAACTCCTCCAGGCCCACCGACAGGCGGATCATGCTGTCGCCAATGCCCATGGCGGCCCGCACCTCGGGGCCCGCTTCCCAGAAGATGGTATGGGCGACCGGGATGATGAGCGTGCGCGTGTCCGCCAGGCCCGTGGCCTTGACGGGCAGCTGCAGGCGGTTGCACAGGGGCAGGCACTGGGTGGGGTCGCGCAGTTCAAACGACAGCAGCCACGAGCCCGCCTTCAGGTGCTTTTTGGCCTGGGCATGCTGCGGGTGTGACGCCAGCATCGGGTAATGCACCCGCGCCACGGCCGGGTGCTGCTCCAGCCACTGGGCCAGCGCCAATGCGGTGGCACTGGTGCGGTCCATGCGCAGCGCCAGCGTCTCGGCGCCCAGCGCCATCTGGTGCGCGGCATGGGATGACAAGGTGCCGCCCATGTCGCGCAGGCCCTTCTTGCGCAGCTGCTGCAGGCCCCAGCCCTTGGCATCGCCCTTGCGGTAGGCCGGAAAGATGTTGGGGTAGCGGCCCCAGTCGAAAACGCCGGTGTCGATCACGGTGCCGCCCAGCGCGTCGCCCTGCCCACCGATGCTTTTGGTGAGCGAATGCACCACCAGGCCCGCCCCCACCGTGCCCGGACGGAACAGGTACGGCGAGGCCACGGTGTTGTCCACCACGTACAGCAGGCCGCGCTCCTGGCACAGCGCGCCGATGCCTTCCAGGTCGGGCATCTGGGTGCCGGGGTTGGCGATGGTCTCGACAAACACCATGCGCGTGTGCGGCCGCATGGCGGCAGCCACCTGGGCGGCGTCCGTGGCATCCACCGTGGTCACCTCGATGCCCAGGTCGGCCAGGGTGCCGAACACGCTGTTGGTGTTGCCAAACACGAACTTGCTGGCCACCAGATGGTCACCCGCCTTGAGCAGCGTGAGAAAAATGGCGCAAATGCCCGCCATGCCGGAAGCAAAGACGATGCTGCCCTGGCCCTGCTCCATCTGCGTCAGCTTGGCCTCCAGCGCGGCCGTGGTGGGGGTGCCCTGGCGGGCGTAGTTGAAGCCGCCCTTGGCGGTGCCCTGGAACACGGCGATCAGGTCCTCGACCTGCTCGAACCCGTACTGCACCGAGGTGTGGATGGGCTGGTGGATGGCGCCATGCGCGGCACCGCCCAGCCGGTCGGCATGCACGATCTGGGTGGTGAACTGGTGGTTGTGGGGTGTCGTCATAAAAATCTGCGGCTATTTCTACTGGTCTACGTGCAAGGCACGGCGATAGACACTGGCACGCCCTGATACCAGCGCACCCGTGGAACTGGCTCCGCCAGGCCACCGGGTGCGTCCCCCCTCGGGGGGGAAGGCGCGCAGCGACTCAGGGGGCTATCTCTCCGGCGCGATGTGCTCGGCGTAATCGTACAAGGCGCCCAGGATCTCCTGGGTGCGGTCGTCGTCGGCGGTCTCCGAGATCTGGTCGATTTCGGTGAACAACTGCTCCACGGTGCGCGCCCCGCCCGCCCCGTCAAACAGGCAGGCGGCGCGGTGCGCCTCCCAGCGCTCGACCTCTTCGGGCGACAGGGTGCCGGGGAAGTTGCGGGCCCGGTAGCGCCACACCAGCTCGGCCAGGCGCGGGTCGTCAAAGCCGGTGCGCGCGGCGGCCAGTTTCGCGCCACTCAGTGTGCGCAGATCGTTCAGGTGGCGGCGGTCGCTGTTGCCGACGAATCCACCATACAGGTCCTGGTCCACATCGGGGGCGGGCTCGGCCGGGCGGGCAAACACGGCCGGCCAGATGCCGCTCATGTCCGGCAGGGCCCGCGCCATGTCGGCATGCTGCGCGGCCTGGGCCAGGTCCATGCCCCAGCGCTGCGCCAGCGCGGGCGTGAGCGTGTTCACATTGCCCACCACCATGGGCGACTTGTTCAGGTGGATGGTCTTGATGGGCAGGCGCGTGGTGCCTTCCGGCAGATCGGCCGCCCGGGAGAACAGGCGCAGCCGGATCTCGTCGGCGCCCAGCGTCGCCAGCGCACGCGGGTCGTGGGCCAGGTCCCAGGCAATCAGCTCGTTCTTGTTGGTAGGGTGGCTGGCCAGCGGCCACATCACCGCCAGGCAACCGCGCTCGGCCGGAAACATGCCCGAGACATGCAAAAAAGGCCGCGCCGTGAGCGCCGTGGCGGGCAGGCGCAACTCGGCGGCCACGCGCTCCTTTTTGTGCAGCGACAGGGCAAAGTCAAACAGCCTGGGGTTGTGCTGGCGAATGAGCCGCGCCAGCGCGATGGTGGCGCGCACATCGGACAGCGCATCGTGCGCGGCCTCGTGCAGCAGGCCGTTGGCCTTGGAAAGATGCTCCAGCTTGAAGCTCGGTGTGCCGTCTTCCTTGCGGGGCCACTGGATGCCGTCGGGGCGCAACGCATACGTCATGCGCACCACATCGAGCAGGTCCCAGCGGCCGCACTGGTTCTGCCACTCGCGCGCATAGGGGTCGATGAGGTTGCGCCAGAACATGAAGCGCGTGATCTCGTCGTCGAAGCGGATGGTGTTGTAGCCCACGCCGATGGTGCCCGGCTGCGCGAATTCGGCCTCGATGCGGTCGGCGAATTCATGCTCGGGCACGCCTTTTTCGAGGCACAGCTGGGGTGTGATGCCGGTGATGAGGCAGGACTGCGGATCGGGCAGGTAGTCGTTGGCCGGCTGGCAATAGAGCATCAGCGGCGCGCCGATCTCGTTGAGCTCGGCGTCGGTGCGGATGGCCGCAAACTGCGCCGGCCGGTCGCGCCGGGTGTTCGCACCGAAGGTTTCGTAGTCGTGCCAGAGAAAGGTGTGGGAGGCCATGGTCGGTGGACAAACAAAGGCTGAAAAAGAGTGCGCAGGGGCATCACAAGCGCCAAATTCCAACTGTAACCGGGATTTGTGACTTTTTGACCTACAGCGCTTGCACATCAAGCACTGACAGCTATCAAAATAATAGTAAACACGCCAACCAGACCCTTCGGGCATGCCACGCGTGCAGCAAGACACGGGCGCTGCCGCACGGGACAATGGCGCATGCACCGTATCCAAGCACCTCCCTCTTTCCTGCCGCATTGCCCGGCCCTGGCATCCACGTTACGGCCTGCCGCACTGGTTGCGGCCCTGGCCCTCGCAGGTTGCACCTCCGCGCCAATGCCCCCCAGCCAGCCCCTCACGGCAAGCACCACGTTGCCAGCGGCCGCCAGCGCCGGCACCCCAGCCGATGCAGAGCACGCCGCAGGCTTTGCCGCCTGGCGCGCCGCGTTTTCTGCGCAGGCCCTTGCGGCCGGCATCCGGGCCGGCACCGTGCGCGACGTGCTGGGCAACGCGCAATGGCAACCCCGCGTGGTGGAGCTGGACCGTGCCCAGCCCGAATTCACCCGCACGCCCTGGGCCTACCTCGAAAAAGCCGTCTCGGCGCAGCGCATCGCGCAGGGCAAGGCCCAGCTGGCCGAGCACCACGCAGCGCTGGAGCCAGCGGCCGGCCGCTACGGCGTGCCCGCCACGGTGATCACCGCCATCTGGGGCATGGAGAGCAACTACGGCAGCAACTTTGGCAGCTTCCACACCGTGGATGCGCTGGCCACGCTGGCCTACGATGGCCGGCGCCGCGCCTGGGCACAGGTCGAACTGCTGGCGGCCCTGCGCATCGTGGACCAGGGCGACATCACCGCCGAGCGCATGGTGGGCTCCTGGGCTGGCGCCATGGGCCACACCCAGTTCCTGCCCTCGGTGTTCCTGGCCTACGCCGTGGATGCCGATGGCGATGGGCACCGCGACATCTGGGGCAGCATCCCCGATGTGGCGGCCTCCACGGCCCACTTTCTGTCCCGCTCCGGCTGGCAGGCCCACGAGCCCTGGGGTGCCGAAGTGCGGCTCCCGCCAGCGTTCGACCATGCCCGGGCGGATCTGTCGGTGCAGCAAACCACCGCGCAATGGGAGGCCGAGGGCATACAAGCGCTCGACGGCCAGAGGCTGCCGGCCCTGGACGCGGCCTCCATCGTGGCTCCGGCGGGTGCCCGCGGTCCGGCATTTCTGGTGGGGGCCAATTTCCGGACCATCCTGCGGTACAACAACTCGATCCACTACGCGCTCGCGGTGGCGCTGCTGTCGCAACAGATCGGCGGCGGCGCAGCGGTCGCGGGCGCCTGGCCCCGCGATCTGGAGCCGCTGTCGCGCGCGCAGACACAGGCACTGCAGGAGGCACTGAACCAAAGGGGGTTTGCTGCCGGCACCTCGGACGGCGTGATGGGCCCCGCCACCCGCGCAGGGCTGCGGGCCTTCCAGCGCAGCATCGGCACGGCGCAGGACGGCTACCCCACCGTGGAACTGCTGCAACGCCTGCAGGCCCCCTGAATGGCAAGGGTGCCACAGTGCACTCTGCGGTCCACACCGGGCGCCACGTAAAAAAGCCCACGGCAGACACCGTGGGCTTTTTTGCGGGCGGCAGCGACCGCGCCGGCGGGCGCAGCCACTGCACTGCGTCAATCCGCCGTGGCTTCCTCGGGTTCGGCGGGTTCGGACTTGGCCGAGCGCTCTTTCTTAGGCAGCGGCTGGATGTCCAGCAGCACCTCGGACGTTTCCACGCCCTTGTCATCGGTCTTGAGCTCGATGTCCACCGTGAGACGCCCGCCTTCGGTCAGGCGGCCAAACAGCAGTTCGTCGGCCAGCGCCCGGCGGATGGTGTCCTGGATCAGGCGCTGCATCGGGCGTGCGCCCATCAGCGGGTCGAAGCCCTTCTTGGCCAGGTGCTTGCGCAGCTGGTCGGTGAAGGTGACCTCGACCTTCTTCTCGGCCAGTTGCGTCTCCAGCTGCAGCAGAAACTTGTCCACCACGCGCAGGATGATCTGCTCGTCAAGCGCCTTGAAGTTGACGATGGCATCCAGCCGGTTGCGGAACTCGGGCGTGAACAGGCGCTTGATGTCGCCCATCTCGTCGCCCGCCTGGCGCGGGTTGGTGAAGCCTATGGTCGCCTTGTTCATGGTCTCGGCGCCCGCGTTGGTGGTCATGATGATGAGCACGTTGCGGAAGTCGGCCTTGCGGCCGTTGTTGTCCGTCAGCGTGCCATGGTCCATGACCTGCAGCAGCACGTTGAAGATGTCCGGGTGCGCCTTCTCGATCTCGTCGAGCAGCAGCACCGCGTGCGGCTTCTTGGTGATGGCCTCGGTGAGCAGGCCACCCTGGTCAAAGCCCACGTAGCCCGGAGGCGCACCGATCAGGCGGCTCACGGCGTGGCGCTCCATGTACTCCGACATGTCGAAGCGGATCAGCTCGATGCCCATGATGTAGGCGAGCTGCTTGGCCGCCTCGGTCTTGCCGACGCCGGTGGGACCGCTGAACAGGAACGAGCCAATCGGCTTGTCGCCCTTGCCCAGGCCCGAGCGCGCCATCTTCACGGAGCTGGCGAGCACTTCAAGCGCCTTGTCCTGGCCGAACACCACGCTCTTGAGGTCGCGCTCCAGCGTCTGGAGCTTGCCGCGGTCGTCGTTGGACACGTTGGCGGGCGGAATGCGCGCAATCTTGGCCACGATCTCTTCGATCTCGGCCTTGCCGATGGTCTTCTTGCGCTTGCTGGGCACCAGGATGCGCTGGGCAGCGCCGGCTTCGTCGATCACGTCGATCGCCTTGTCGGGCAGGTGGCGGTCGTTGATGTACTTGGCGCTCAACTCGGCCGCAGCCTGCAGGGCGGCCGCCGCGTATTTCACGCTGTGGTGTTCTTCGAAGCGCGACTTGAGACCCTTGAGGATGTCGATGGTCTCGGCCACGGTGGGCTCGACCACGTCCACCTTCTGGAAACGGCGCGACAGTGCCGCGTCTTTTTCGAAGATGCCACGGTATTCCGTGAAGGTGGTCGCACCGATGCACTTGAGCTGGCCGCTGGAGAGCGCCGGCTTGAGCAGGTTGGATGCATCGAGCGTGCCACCCGACGCCGCGCCGGCACCAATCAGGGTGTGAATCTCGTCAATGAACAGAATCGCGTTGGGCTTGTCCTTGAGCGACTTGAGCACGCCCTTGAGGCGCTGCTCGAAATCACCGCGGTACTTGGTACCCGCCAGCAGCGCGCCCATGTCCAGCGAGTACACCGTGGCCTCTGCCAGGATCTCGGGCACGTCGTTCTGCGTGATGCGCCAGGCCAGGCCCTCGGCAATCGCGGTCTTGCCCACGCCCGCCTCGCCCACCAGCAGCGGGTTGTTCTTGCGGCGGCGGCACAGGATCTGGATCGTGCGCTCCACCTCGTAGTGCCGGCCAATCAGCGGGTCGATCTTGCCGTCCTTGGCGAGCTGGTTCAGGTTCTGGGTGAACTGCTCCAGCGGCGATGCTTTCTCGTTGCGTTCGGAGCTGCCACCCTCTTCCCCCTCGGCCTGGTTCTCGGCCTTGGCGGGCTCTGGCGGCTCGCCCTTCTTGATGCCATGGGCGATGAAGTTGACCACATCGAGGCGCGTCACGCCCTGCTGGTGCAGGTAATACACCGCATGCGAATCCTTTTCTCCGAAGATGGCCACGAGCACGTTGGCACCCGTCACCTCTTTCTTGCCGTTCCCCGTGGATTGCACGTGCATGATGGCACGCTGGATCACCCGCTGGAAGCCCAGCGTGGGTTGGGTGTCCACCTCGTCAGACCCTGCGACCTGCGGCGTGTTGTCTTTGATGAAATTCGACAGCGATGAACGCAGATCATCGATGTTGGCCGAACATGCGCGCAGCACCTCCGCTGCGCTGGGATTGTCGAGCAGTGCAAGCAACAGATGCTCCACGGTGATGAACTCGTGGCGCTGCTGGCGGGCCTCAACAAAGGCCATGTGCAAGCTGACTTCCAGTTCCTGGGCAATCATGTGAACTCCTTTGTGCTTGCGTGGAAGGGATAACTTTAGATCGGGATGAGAAACCCGTTATTCAACAGGCTCACTCACACATTGCAGGGGGTGGCCGGCCTTGAGCGCGGCCTCCAGCACCTGGTCCACCTTGGTGGCGGCCACATCGCGGGAATACACGCCGCACACGCCTTTGCCGTCGAGGTGGATCTTCAGCATGATCTGGGTGGCCTGTTCGCGGTCTTTGCTGAAAAACTCCTGCAGCACCACGATCACGAACTCCATGGGCGTGTAGTCGTCATTGAGCATGACCACCTGGTACATATGGGGCGGCTGGGTCTTTTGCGCGCGTCTTTCGAGCACGACCGAACCGCCATCATCCTGTGCTGGCCGGGTGGAGGGCAGCGCGGTGGGGGGAGAAGGTGGTTTTGTTGCCATGAAATTCATTCTAGCGATGCATTCGTTGCACTGCAGCCGGTGTCATCTGAGGACGATTGCGGTTTTTACAACCGCCGGCGCATGCACGCCGCCCCATCCAGGGGTCACTCATAGATCACCGTGGCCGAGCCGGTTCCCACCCCTGCGCTCCAGGCCGCCAGCGCGGCATCGGTAGGGTAAAAGCGGCTGGCGTCACCCAATTGGAGTTCGGCCACCGCGGCCCCCTGCTCTGCCACGCAGCGCACCCCCATGCGCACGCGCAGCCCGTGCAGCAGATCGCCCTGCTCCGACTCCTCCCGGCGTGGAGGGAACTCCCGCACCAGACCTGGTACGTCAGGGGATTTATCACCCACCACGACATGCAGGTATTTGCCAAACCGGGCGCGCGCTCCGGCCATGTCCCACACCTGCTGCACCTTCACCCGCAGCCCGCCACTGAAGTGGTCGAGCTGCAGGCGGCCCATCATCACCACGAACTCATCTTCCTTGAGCTGGTTACGGTAGGTGTTGAGCAAGGCCTCGTCGGCAGAGGCCTCCAGCACGCCGGATTTGTCATCGAGGCGGAACAGACCCAGCTTGCCCCGCTGGCCGTTGATCACCCTGAAGTCACTGACGATGCCGGCCAAAACCTGGGGCTCGCGGCTGTCCAGCAATTCATCGATCTGCGTGCGCACGAAACGGCGCACCTCCTGCGCCACCTCGTCAAACAGGTGGCCCGACAGGTAGAAGCCGACCGCCGTTTTCTCCTGGGTGAGTCGCTCCTTGATGCCCCAGGGCACTGCGTCGACCAGATCGGGCTCCTGCGTGCTCGATCCGTGGGCGTCTTCGCCCATCATGTCAAAGAGCCCACCCTGGTTCACGTTGGCCAGCGTGGCCGCGGCAAAGTCAAAAGCCCGGTCGATCGAAGCGACCAGCGCGGCACGGTTGAGATGGAGCGCATCAAACGCCCCTGCCTTGATGAGCGCCTCGACCGTGCGCTTGTTCAGGCGTGCCCGGTCTACCCGTACGCAAAAATCGAACAGGCTCTTGAAGGGGCCGGTGGTGGAGCCCTGCGGCCCCTCGCCCCGTCCCTCACGGGCGGCGACGATGGCCTCGATGGCCTGCTGCCCCGTTCCCTTGACGGCACCCAGGCCGTAACGGATCACCTTGTCGGTCACAGGCTCGAACCGGTACACGCCCCGGTTCACGTCTGGGGGTTCGAAGGTCATCCCGAAGTTCTTGACCGCATCCTCGAACAGCACCTTGAGCTTGTCGGTGTCGTCCATTTCCACGGTCATGTTGGCGCAGAAGAACTCCGCCGTGTAGTGCACCTTGAGCCAGCCCGTGTGGTAGGCCAGCAGCGAGTAG
Source organism: Acidovorax sp. GW835-FHT14B10 (assembly GCF_058793725.1). NCBI lineage: Bacteria > Pseudomonadati > Pseudomonadota > Betaproteobacteria > Burkholderiales > Comamonadaceae > Acidovorax > Acidovorax sp. GW835-FHT14B10. The sequence continues at coordinate 123,978 of NZ_JBXAGC010000001.1, read as the reverse complement.
GCGGCGGCGTGCGACTTGTTGAAGCCATAGCCCGCGAACTTCTCCATCAGGTCGAAAACCTCGTCCGCCTTCTCCTGGCTGATGCTCTTTTCGGCAGCGCCCTTGCGAAAGATGGCGCGGTGTTCGGCCATCTCCTCCGCTTTTTTCTTGCCCATCGCACGGCGCAGCATGTCGGCGCCGCCCAGGCTGTAGCCGCCCAGTACCTGGGCGGTCTGCATCACCTGCTCCTGGTACACCATGATCCCGTAGGTCTCTGCCAGCACGGGCTCCACCAGCGGGTGCGGGTACTCCACCACCTCCTTGCCGTGCTTGCGGTTCACGAAGCTGGGTATCAGGTCCATGGGACCAGGGCGGTACAGGGCATTCAGGGCGATCAAATCCTCCAGACGGCTGGGTCGCGCCTCTTTGAGCATGCCCTGCATGCCGCGGCTTTCAAACTGGAAAACGGCCTCGGTCTTGCCATCGGAGAACAGCCGGTAGGTAGGACCATCGTCCAGCGGAATGGTTTCGAAAGCGAAGTTCTCCTGGCCCTTGTGGCGCTGGATGATGAACTCGCGCGCGATCTCCAGGATGGTGAGCGTGGCCAGGCCCAGAAAGTCGAACTTCACGAGGCCGATGGCCTCCACATCGTCCTTGTCGTACTGGCTCACGGCCGATTCGCTGCCCGGTTGCTGGTACAGCGGGCAAAAATCGGTGAGCTTGCCCGGCGCGATCAGCACACCCCCGGCGTGCATGCCGATATTGCGCGTCATGCCTTCGAGCTTCTGCGCCATCTCGATGATGGTCTTGACGTCGTCCTCCTTGCGCACCCGCTCGTAGAGCAGGGGCTCCAGCTCCAGCGCGTAGTTGTTCTTGTCCCCCTCCTTCTTGGTCTCGGGCGGGTATTGCAGGGTGTAGGACTGCCCCGGCTTGTTGGGCACCAGCTTGGAAATACCGTCACAAAAGGTGTAGCTCATGTCCATCACCCGGCCCACGTCGCGGATGGCGGCCTTGGCGGCCATGGTGCCGAAAGTGGCAATCTGGCTGACGGCATCCTTGCCGTATTTGTCCTTCACATAGTCGATCACGCGGTCGCGGTTCGCCTGGCAAAAGTCAATGTCGAAGTCGGGCATGGACACCCGCTCCGGGTTCAGGAAACGCTCGAACAGCAGGTTGTATTCCAGCGGGTCCAGATCGGTGATCTTGAGTGCGTAGGCCACCAGCGACCCCGCGCCGGAACCCCGGCCCGGCCCCACGGGACAGCCGTGCGTCTTGGCCCATTGAATGAAGTCCCCCACAATCAGAAAGTAGCCGGGAAACCCCATTTTGAGAATGGTGTTGAGCTCGAACTCCAGCCGCTCCACATAGCGGGGTCGCTGCCCATTGCGCCGGGTCTCGTCGGGAAAAAGAAGCCGAAGGCGCTCCTCCAGCCCCTCGAAGGACACATGGCGAAAGTAGTCCTCCACCGACAGCACCTGCCCATTCACGGGGGGAATGGGAAAATTGGGGAGCTGGGGCTTTCCCAGCACCAGGGTGATGTTGCAACGACGGGCAATCTCCACCGAATTGGCCAGCGCGGCGGGCAGGTCCTCAAACAGCGCCTGCATCTGCGCCGACGACTTGAAATACTGCTCGCGCGTGAACTTGCGCACCCGACGCTGGTTGCCCAGGATCTCGCCCTCGGCAATGCACACCCGCGCCTCATGGGCCTCGTAATCGTCCGCAGTGGCGAACTGCACGGGATGCGTGGCCACCACAGGCAGATGCAGCCGTGCCGCCAGCTGCACAGCCGCCACCACATGGGCCTCGTCGTCGGCACGGCCGGCCCGTTGCAACTCCACGTAGAAACGGTGGGGAAAGATGCCCGCCAGCCGCAACGCCAGACGCGCCGCCCCGGCGTCATCGCCTTTCATGAGGGCCTGCCCCACCGCTCCTGCCTGGGCGCCCGAGATCGCGATCAGCCCTTCGCCCAGTTCCTCCAGCCACTCCCAGGTGCAGACGGCGTGGGTTTTGGACACATTGCGGGTCCAGGCGCGTGCCAGCAATTCGGACAGATTCAGATAGCCCTGGCGCCCCTGCACCAGCACCAGCATGCGCGACGGCGCTGCACCCGCCTCGCCTTCCAGAAAGATTTCAGCGCCCAGAATCGGCTTGACGCCTTTGCCGCGCATCTCCTTGTAGAACTTGATGGCGCCAAAAAGGTTGTTGAGGTCGGTGATGGCCAATGCAGGCTGGCCATCCTTGGCCGCTGCCTTGGCCAGGTCATCGATGCGATTGGTGCCGTCAACGACGGAAAATTCGGTGTGCAGGCGCAGGTGTACAAACATGGGCTCCATTGTAGGAAGCCCACCTGGCCCGGCTCGTGCAATAGCCGTTTCAGGCAAACGGGACCCGGCAGGCACCGTCGGTACAATGCCGGTGTCGGTTGAGATTGCGCCGCGGGCCAAGCCGTACCATGCCGGTGCGACCGCCGGTGCAGCGCCTCACGGGACACACGTTCACTTTTTGTCTGAAAGCTGCCTGCAATGCTGCGTGCCCCCCTGCCTTTTATCACTGCCCTGCTGACCGCCGGCTTGCTCGCGGGCTGTTCAAGCACTCCGGAAGACAAGACAGCGGGCTGGAGCCCCAACCGCATTTACTCGGAAGCCAAGGACGAGTTGAGCGGCGGCGCTTTCGACAAGGCCGTGCCCCTGCTTGAAAAACTGGAGGGCCGTGCGGCAGGTACGCCCCTGGCCCAGCAGGCCCAGCTGGACAAAGCCTATGCGCAGTACAAGGGCGGTGAAAAGGCGCAGGCCATCGCCACGCTGGACCGCTTCATGAAGTTGCACCCCGCAAGTCCTGCGCTCGATTACGCGCTGTACCTCAAAGGCCTGGTCAACTTCAACGACAACCTGGGTCTTTTTTCATGGATCTCCCAGCAGGATCTCTCCGAACGCGACCAGAAAGCCGCAAAGGATTCCTTCGAGTCGTTCAGCGAACTGGCGACACGGTTCCCTGATTCGCGCTACGCAAAAGACGCTCGCCAGCGCATGACCTACATCGTCAATTCGCTGGCCCAGTATGAAGTCCACGTTGCCCGCTACTACTTCCAGCGCGGTGCCTATGTGGCGGCCATCGGCCGCGCCCAGGCTGCACTGGCCGACTACCAGGGTGTTCCCGCACTTGAAGAAGCCCTGTACATCCTGATCCAGTCCTACGATGCACTGGGAATGACCCAGCTGCGTGATGATGCCCGCCGGGTCATGCAAGCCTCCTACCCCCAGGGCGCTTACGCCACGGGTACCGTCACGACCAGGTCCAATCCGTGGTGGAAGTTCTGGTAAGCGCATCCAGCGCGGCCTCCAATCCCTCTGGGTTTTCAAGAACGCGCATGGGCGGCAGCGCGCGCATCAGCCGTTTGCCATAGCCCATGGTGGCCAACCGCGTGTCGCACACGACCAGCACACCGCGGTCTGATTCCCTCCGGATCAACCGCCCTGCGCCTTGCTTGAGCGCAACAGCCGCCTCGGGCACGGCAACCATCTGAAACGGGCGACCGCCAGCGGCTTTGATGCGCTGGCTGCGTGCCTCTATCAGCGGGTCGCCAGGGGGTGGAAAAGGCAGCTTGTCGATGACCACCAGCTGCAAGGCATCGCCAGGCACATCAAAGCCCTCCCAGAAGGAGGCCGAAGCCACCAGCACGCAACCCCGCCCGCCGCCAGAGGCGCCCTCGCGAAAGCGCTGCATGAGTTGGCGCTTGGGCCGGTCGCCCTGCACCAGCACCTCCGGCCCTTCCAGGGTGCTGAAACGGGCCTGCAACGCATCACCGATGGCGCGCAGGGCCTTGAGCGTCGTGGTCAGAACCAGCGTGCGCCCACCAAGGCGGCTGGCAGCCGCTCCAGCCAGCCCGGCCACTGCCAGGCCATGGCCGGGATCAGACGGCTCTGGCAACTGCCGGGGCACATACAGCGCCGCCTGGGATGCATAGTCGAACGGGCTGTCAACACGCAGTATTTCAGCGTTCGGCAGGCCACAGCGCTCGGTGAACCATGTCAGCCCGGCATCGTCCCCCAGGGTGGCGGACGTGAAAATCCAGGCCCGGCCCGCATGCTGCGCGGGGGCCGGCCATCCGTCGCCGTCATCTTTTGCGGCGTCGGATTCAGCGGGCGCAACAAGCACGCGGGTTTGCATCGTCTGCGCGATATCCAGCGGCGACTCCACCAGCCGCAGCTGGCCGCCCACGTCCAGCCAGCGCACGGCGTCCGGACTGCAGGGCGCTGCAAACCGCCCCAGGCGCGCCAACAGTTCCGAGCCACGCTCATACAGCCGGACGAGATCAGGGGACACCTCGCTCAAAGGGTCCAGCGCTTCCATCGCTTGCGCGCACGCCGATGCCATGCCCCGAAGGGCCGCATGCCAGCCTGCAGGCGTGACGGTTTCGGGCACTTCGCCAGTCCAGCGCAGCTTGGCGCCGGGCCCCCTCGGTCCCACGGCAATACGCAGATCGCCACACGCCCGCTCCAGGTGTGCCGCCAGGGTGCTCCAGTCCGCAAGGCCGCGGACGTGCTGCAAACCTGTCGCCAGCAGATCACGGGAATAATCCAACCATTGCCCTGTGGACAGGTGCGTGCCGAGAAACTGCACACCGATTTCATTGATCTGGTGTGCCTCATCCAACACCACGACCCGCACAGTCGGCAGCAACTCGGCCATACCCGACTCCCGCACGGCCACGTCGGCAAAGAACAGGTGGTGGTTGATCACCACCACATCGGCGGCCAGCGCTTCACGCCGGGCGATGTGCACATGGCACTGGCGAAAGCGAGAGCACGCCACGCCCAGACAGTTTTCACGGGTGGAGGTGATCAGCGCGATGACGGGCGATCGCTCGTCAAGACCTGGCAATTCCGCCAGATCACCCGAGCGCGTGCTGTGCGACCAGACCTCCACCTTCGCCAGCACCCGCTGCACGTTGCGATCGTGCAGCGCGGTGTCCTGCCGTGCCTGTTCCATGCGGTGCAGGCACAGGTAACTCCCCCGCCCCTTGAGCAGTGCCGTGCGTACCGGCAAGCCCAATGCAGAGACCAGCTGAGGCAGGTCCCGGGCAAAAAGCTGGTCCTGCAAGGCCTTGGTGGCCGTGGAAAGCAACACCCGCTCGCCACTGAGCAGCGCCGGAACCAGGTAGGCAAAGGTCTTGCCAACGCCCGTGCCGGCTTCGACCACCAGGGCGCCACCGAGCTCGATGGTTCTGGCCACCGCATCCGCCATGCGTATCTGCCCCGCGCGCGCGCGGTAGTGGCCCTCCGTTCGCGACAGCACCCCTTCGGGTTGGAATGCCGCATGCACTGCGTCCGCAAGACCCATCACGCAGGTTCTTGGGGCTGGAGCGCACGCTCCAGGCGGTCGATTGCATCGCGCAATGCGAGGCGGCGCTTCTTCAGGCGCCTGAGCGAAAACTCGTCAGGCGCCGCCTCCCGCGCGCCGTGGTCGATGCGGGCGTCCAGATCGGCATGGGCGATGCGCAGATCTATCAGTTGGCGGGGCAAGGAGTGGTGGTTCGATTTCAAGGCGGTGGCGGCGCCATGCGCCCATGGGCATGGCAAAAATGCCACACGCGAGCGGATAATACGCGCTCCGACACGCCTCACCGATGGGTATTTGCGCCGCCGCCCCCCACAATCACCAGCATGACCAAAGCGTTCCGCCTCATCGCATCGACCGGCATCCACAAGGGTGACCGTGAATACCAGCAAGACCAGGTGGCCCTGATCTCGCACGACCGCTACAACGGATGCGTGCTCGGTGTGATTGCCGATGGCATGGGCGGGCGCAGTGGCGGGCGCAAGGCCTCCGACCAGGTGATGATGACGGCACGCCAGCTGTTCGAACGGTACTCGCCGGAAACCGACGACCCCGCCGCCATGCTCAAGAACATGGTGGAAGAGGCCCACATCGTCATCCGCCTCACGGCCATTTCATCCGAGCAGGAACCGCACAGCACGATCGCGGCTTTCCTGATCAACCCCCGCGGGGACTGCCACTGGGTCCATGCAGGCGATTCGCGCATCTACCACTTCGAGGGGGCCAGGCTGACCTTTCGCTCGAGTGACCACTCGTATGTTCAGGCCCTGGTCGATCGCGGCGAGTTGACCGAAGCCGAAGCCAACATCCACCCGCACTCCAACATTCTGGTGGGCTGCCTGGGCACCGAAAGCGACCCGCCCATCACCACCCACACCATCCAGCAATTGCGGCCGGGCGATGTCCTGCTCGCCTGCAGCGATGGCGTGTGGCACTATTTTTCCCCCACCGAACTGGCCTCGGTGGTGGATTCGCTGTCGCCGCGCGAGGCCACCGAATTCCTGATCGACAAGGCGCGCTCCCGCGCACGCGGCGGCGGCGACAACCTGTCGCTGGTCATTGTGAAGATCGAGACCCTGGTCGAAGAAAGGAAGATCGGACGACTGGTCCCACTGTCCGCCGGAAACGCCTGAAGCGCACAGCGCCCAAGCGCACGCACCTGGCGCGTGCAAGCCATCAGCGCCCCACCACGCTCAGGGCTGAGCGGACGGAAGCCCTGAAGAGGCGGGCAAGGGTGCAGCCGGCTTGCGCCCTGCGGCGGCTGCTTCGGCCTGCATTTTCTGCAGTCGTTCGCGCCGCTCCTGCGCCGATTTCACATTTTCAGCATGGCGCGCGCGCGCGGCGGCCGCGCGTTCAGCGCTTTGCGTGGCGCGCTGTTCCTTGCCGGCAGCATGGGACTCCTGGCGGCTGCGCTGCTGCTGCGCCCTGTGTTGCGCCTCGCGTTGGTGCTGCGTGCGCAAATCTTCCACACCGGTGGCCGGACGCCCCGCCCCACGGGCCGCACCCTGGGGTTGCGAGCGGTCCGGCGCCACGCGCTGCTTTTCTTCAATCGAACGCAGCCGCTCTGCGGCCTTTTCCTTGCGCTCCGCGTCGTTGAGCTGCAACTCGCGCGCGCGCAATGGAAGCTCGGCATTGCGCGCCTCGGTCCGCGCGTCGCGCAGGCAGTCTTCCACCGCAAACCGGCGATAGCACGCGGCCTCCTGACGCTTGCGGATCGCCATGATGGCTTGGCGCTCCTGGAGGATTCGGTCGCGCTCGGCCTGCCGCTGCGCCTGCTCGGCACTGTGGCGGCCTTGCGGCGGCGCAGATGCCGACGGTTGCGCCATGGCAGGCCCAGCCATCACACACACCACACCCCAGATTGCCCAAGCGCTTTTCATTACGTCAGTCCCGTGTCAACAGTGCGGCGATCAAGCGCCAGAAACTCCTTGGACTGCATCTCGTGGAGCCGAGACACCGTGCGCGGAAACTCGTGGGCCAGCGGCCCATCGGTGTAGAGCTGTTCTGGCGGCACGGCGGCCGACAAAATGAGTTTGACCCGCCGGTCATACAGCACGTCCACCAGCCAGGTAAAGCGCCGCGCAGGCGACGCCATGTTGACCGGCATGTAGGGCACATCCGACAGCAACACCGTGTGGAATTGCGTGGCGATCTCCAGGTAATCGTTCTGCGAGCGGGGGCCTCCACACAGCGTCCTGAAGTCAAACCACACCACGCCCCCCGCCTTGCGCCGCGCCAGGATCTCGCGCGCCTCAATGTGCAGCACCGGGTCTTCGTCATGCACTTCGGCCAGCTGATCGAAGGCAGCGTTCATCTCGGCATCTGCCTGCGGGCCCAGGGGCGTGTGATAGAGCTTCACCTGCTCCAGCGTGCGGCGCCGGTAGTCGGTGCCGTTGTCCACGTTCACCACCTCCAGCTTTGCGTTCAGCAGTGCAATGGCCGGCAGGATGCGGTCGCGGTGCAAGCCATCGGGATAAAGCCCATCGGGCTTGAAGTTGGAGGTGGTGACGAAGCCTACCCCGTTGTCAAACAGCGCCGCCAGCAAGCGGTGCAGGATCATCGCATCGGTGATGTCGGCAACGTGAAACTCATCAAAGCAGATCAGCTTGTAGCGCTTGGCGATACGCCGGCCCAGCACATCCAGCGGGTTCTGCGTGCCCTGCAGGGCCGCCAGCTCGCGGTGCACCTCGCGCATGAACTCGTGAAAATGCAGGCGCACCTTGCGCTTGAGCGGCACGGCATTGAAAAAGCAATCCATGAGAAAGCTCTTGCCACGCCCCACCCCGCCATACATGTAAACGCCACGCGGAACCTCGGGGTGGTTGACGATCTTCTTGAGGGCGTTGGAGCGGCGCGACTTGTAGGCAGCCCAGTCGCGGGCGCAACGCTGCAAGGCGTCCACCGCGCGCAATTGCGCCGGGTCGCTCTGAAAGCCTTTCGCGGCAAGTTCTGCGAGATAGGTCTGTTTGACAGTCACGTTGAAATTGCCCAGCAACTATGCAGCTATAAAATAAATAGCTGCTAGCGCTTTATAAACAAGCGCTAGCAGCCGATTCGACGCAAAACAATCAGAAGTTCAGCGTGCGCTTGTCCACCGCCAGGGCGGCTTCCTTGGTGGCTTCGCTCAAGGACGGGTGCGCGTGGCAGATGCGGGCAATATCTTCCGCACTGGCCTTGAACTCCATGGCCACCACCGCCTCGGAGATCAGTTCGCTGACCTGTGGGCCAACCATGTGCACACCCAGGATTTCGTCCGTGGTGGCATCGGCCAGGAACTTGACCATGCCCGTCGTGTCGCCCAGCGCGCGTGCGCGGCCATTGGCCAGGAACGGGAAGGTGCCGGCCTTGTACTTCACGCCATCGGCCTTGAGCTGCTGCTCGGTGCGGCCCACCCAGGCGATCTCGGGGCTGGTGTAGATCACCCAGGGGATGGTGTTGAAGTTGACATGGCCGTGCTGGCCCGCCATGCGCTCGGCCACGGCCACGCCTTCTTCTTCGGCCTTGTGCGCCAGCATGGGGCCGCGCACCACGTCGCCCACGGCCCACACGCCCGGCAGGTTGGTCTTGCAGTCGCCGTCCACAGCGATGGCGCCGCGCTCGTCGAGCTGCAGGCCCACGGCTTCGGCATTCAGGCCAATGGTGTTGGGAACGCGGCCAATCGAGATGATGAGCTTGTCCGCATCGAGGGTCTGGGCTTCACCCTTGCTGTTGGTGTAGGCGATGCTGACGCCCTTCTTGCTGTTCTTGATCTCGCCGACTTTCACGCCGAGCTCGATCTTGAGCCCCTGCTTGTCAAAAGCCTTCTTGGCTTCCTTGGCGATCTGTTCGTCCACGGCACCCAGGAAGGTGGGCAGACCTTCCAGCACCGTCACTTCCGCACCCAGGCGGCGCCAGACCGAACCCATCTCCAGGCCGATCACGCCCGAACCGATCAGGGCCAGCTTCTTGGGCACCGCGCCAATGCGCAGCGCACCGTCGTTGGAGAGGATATTCACTTCATCAAATTCCGCGCCGGGCAACGCACGGGCGTTGGAGCCGGTGGCAACGATGACCTGCTTGCCCACCAGGATCTCTTCGGCAGCGCCGGCCACCTTGATCTCGTAGCCGCCGCCCTCGGCAGCCTTCACGAACGAGCCACGGCCGTGGAAGAAGCTGACCTTGTTCTTCTTGAACAGGTACAGGATGCCATCGTTGTTCTGCTTGACCACGCTGTCCTTGCGGGCCACCATCTTGGCCACGTCCATCTTCACGCCGGTGGCGGTGATGCCGTGGTCGGCAAAGTGCTTGTTGGCATGCTCGAAATGCTCGGACGACTGCAGCAGCGCCTTCGAGGGGATACAGCCCACATTGGTGCAGGTGCCGCCGGGGGCCGGGCCGCCCGCAGCGTTCTTCCATTCGTCGATGCAGGCCACGTTCATGCCCAGCTGCGCTGCACGGATGGCAGCGATGTAGCCACCGGGGCCGCCGCCGATCACGACGACGTCAAATTGTTTGCTCATGAAAAATCTCACTCAGTCAGTGGGTGAAAGACCCACCGGCGGGCCGGACCGCAAAACGGTCCGCGCAGGTGGGTCGATGCATTGCAGTGCTTAGATGTCGAACAGCAGGCGCGACGGATCTTCCAGCGCATCCTTCATGGCCACCAGGCCCAGCACGGCTTCACGGCCGTCGATGATGCGGTGGTCATACGACATCGCCAGGTAGTTCATCGGGCGCACCACGACCTGGCCGTTTTCGACCATGGCGCGGTCCTTGGTGGCATGCACGCCCAGGATGGCCGACTGCGGCGGGTTGATGATGGGGGTGGACATCATCGAGCCGAAGGTGCCGCCATTGGAGATGGAGAACGTGCCGCCGGTCATTTCCTCGATGCCCAGCTTGCCTTCGCCCGCCTTCTTGCCGAATTCGGCGATCTTCTTCTCAATGTCGGCAAAGCTCATCTGGTCGGCGTTGCGCAGGATGGGTACCACCAGGCCACGGGGCGAGCCCACGGCGATACCGATGTCGAAGTAACCGTGGTACACGATGTCATTGCCATCCACCGACGCGTTCAGCACCGGGTACTTCTTGAGCGCATGCACGGCGGCCTTCACGAAGAACGACATGAAGCCCAGCTTGGTGCCGTGTTCCTTGGTGAACGCGTCCTGGAACTTCTTGCGCAGCTCCATCACGGGCGCCATGTTGACTTCGTTGAACGTGGTCAGGATGGCATTGGTGGACTGCGACTGCAGCAGACGCTCGGCCACGCGGGCGCGCAGGCGGCTCATGGGCACGCGCTGCTCGGGGCGGTCGCCCAGGTTCAGCGTGGACGAAGGTGCCGCCACCGGCGCCAGCGCCTTGGTGGGAACGCCCGTGGGGATCACGGCGGCCGTCGACTTCACGCCACTGGCCACGGCGGCCAGCACGTCGCCCTTGGTCACGCGGCCATCCTTGCCCGTGCCCGCCACGGCGCCCACCGACAGGTTGTTGTCGGCCAGCAGCTTGGCGGCGGCAGGCATGGCCACATCGGCCTTCGAACCACCGGTCGCCGCAGCTGCCACGGCCACTGCGGCGGCAGGTGCCGCTGCCGCCGCAGGCGCTGCTGCAGCAGGTGCGGCTGCCCCGGCCTTGCCTTCGGTGTCGATCCTGGCGATCAGCTGTTCGGCCACCACGGTGGCGCCGTCGCCCTGGACGATTTCCGCCAGCACGCCGGCAGCCGGTGCGGGGACTTCCAGCACGACCTTGTCGGTTTCGATCTCGATCAGGATCTCGTCCACGGCCACGGCCTCGCCGGCCTTCTTCTTCCAGGTCAGCATGGTGGCCTCGGCCACGGATTCGGACAGTTGCGGTACTTTGACTTCTACGATAGCCATATCAGTTCTTTCGGAATGGGTTTTGTTCTGGAGAGGGGTTGCCGGCCTTACTTGGTCAGGACAAAACCCTTGAGCTTGGCAAACGCGCCTTCGACCAGCGCCTTTTGCTGTTCCTGGTGCAGGTGCGAATAACCCACGGCCGGCGAAGCGGACGCTGCGCGGCCCGAGTAGCCCAGCTTCTGGCCATCGAGCATGTTCTCGTGGATGTTGTGCTGGATGAAGAACCAGGCGCCTTGGTTCTGCGGCTCGTCCTGGCACCAGACGATGTCGGTGGCGTTCGGATACCTCTTGAGCGCAGCAGCAAAGGCCTTGTGCGGGAACGGGTACAGCTGCTCGATACGGATGATCGCCACATCGGTCACTTCGTTCTCGGTGCGCTTCTTCACCAGGTCGTAGTACACCTTGCCAGAGCAGGCGATCACGCGCTTGACCTTGTCGGCCTTCTTGTCGATGGCATCGTTCTGCTCGGGGATCACCGTCTGGAAGCTGCCCTTGGTGAATTCGGACAGGGGCGAGGTGGCATCCTTGTTGCGCAGCAGGGACTTGGGCGTCATGATGACCAGCGGCTTGCGCAGGTCACGCACCATCTGGCGGCGCAGCACATGGAAGATCTGGCTGGCCGTGGTGGGCTGCACGATCTGCATGTTGGCGTCGGCGGCCAGCTGCATGAAGCGCTCCAGGCGTGCCGAGCTGTGCTCGGGGCCCTGGCCTTCATAGCCATGCGGCAGCATCAGCGTCAGCCCGTTGGCGCGGCCCCACTTGACCTCGCCCGAGGCGATGAACTGGTCGATCACCACCTGCGCGCCATTGGCGAAGTCGCCGAATTGCGCTTCCCAGATGACGAGCGTGTTGGGGTCGGAACCGGCGTAGCCATACTCGAAGCCCAGCACGGCTTCTTCGGACAGGATGGAATCGATCACGACGAACGGCGCCTGGTTCTCGGCCACGTTCTGCAGGGGCACATAGGTGCCGGTGTCCCACTTCTCGCGGTTCTGGTCGTGGATCACGGCGTGGCGGTGCGTGAAGGTGCCACGGCCCGAGTCCTCGCCCGACAGGCGCACCGGGTAGCCGCTGGCCACCAACGAGGCAAAGGCCATGCTCTCGCCCATGCCCCAGTCCACGTTGACCTCGCCACGGCCCATGGCGGCGCGGTCGTCGTACACCTTCTTGACCAGCTGGTGCGGCGCCACGCTGTCCGGAATGGTGGTGAGCTTTTCGGCCAGCCGCTTCCATTCGGTCAGCGGAATCGCGGTGTCGCCGGCGTCGGTCCACTTCTTGCCCACGAAGGGCGACCAATCCACCGCGTACTTGCTCTTGAAGTTGGTCAGAACCGGGTCGACCGTGTGTTTGCCGGCATCCATGGCGGCGCGGTAGGCCTTGACCATGTCGTCGCCCAGCGTGGCACCCATGCCCTGGGCGGCCAGCTTGTCGGCATACAGCTTGCGCGTGCCGGGGTGCTGGGCAATTTTCTTGTACATCAGCGGCTGGGTCAGTGCAGGGGTGTCCTGCTCGTTGTGGCCCAGCTTGCGAAAGCAGGTGATGTCCACCACCACGTCCTGGCGGAACTCCATGCGGAACTCCAGCGCCAGCTGGGTGGCCAGCACCACGGCTTCGGGGTCGTCACCGTTCACGTGCAATACGGGGGCCTCGACCATCTTGACGATGTCGGTGCAATACACGGTCGAGCGCATGTCGCGCGGGTCGGACGTGGTGAAACCGATCTGGTTGTTGATGATGATGTGCACCGTGCCGCCGGTGGTGTAGCCACGGGTCTGGGCCAGCGCCAGGGTTTCCTGGTTCACGCCCTGGCCGCCGAAGGCCGAGTCACCGTGCACCAGCACGGGCAGCACCTGGCTGCCCTGGGGGTCGGCGCGGCGGTCCATGCGGGCGCGCACCGAGCCCTCGACCACGGGATTGACGATCTCCAGGTGCGAGGGGTTGAAGGCCAGCGAGAGGTGCACCGGGCCGCCGGACGTGGTCACGTCCGAGCTGAAGCCCTGGTGGTACTTGACGTCGCCGCTGGGCAGGTCTTCCGGCGCCGTGTGGTCGAACTCGGCGAACAGGTCGGCCGGCATCTTGCCCAGCGAGTTCACCAGCACGTTCAGGCGACCGCGGTGGGCCATGCCGATCACGATTTCCTGCACGCCCTTGGCGCCGGCCGACTGGATCAGCTCGTCCATGGCGGCGATGAAGCTCTCGCCGCCTTCGAGCGAGAAGCGCTTCTGCCCAACGTACTTGGTGTGCAGGAAGCGTTCCAGCCCTTCGGCAGCCGTGAGGCGATCGAGGATGTGGCGTTTGCGGTCGGCGTTGAACTGGGGCTTGCTGCGGATGCCTTCCAGCTTTTGCTGCCACCAGCGCTTTTGCGCCTGGTTGGTGGTGTACATGTACTCGGCGCCGATGGTGCCGCAGTAGGTTTCATGCAGCGCGTTGAGCAGCTCGCGCAGCGGCATCTTGTCCTTGCCGAAGAAGGTGTTGCTCGTGTCGAACACCGTTTCCTGGTCGGCATCACTGAAGCCGTAGAACGACGGCTCCAGTTCGGGAATGGCGGGACGCTCGGTGCGCTTCAAGGGGTCCAGGTCGGCCCAGCGCTGGCCCACGTTGCGGTAGGCGGCAATCAGCTGCTGCACGGCGGTGCGCTTGCGGCCCATTTCGGCGTCGGCACTGGCCACCACCACCTTGGTGCCACCCTGCTTTGCACGCTCGGCAAAGGCGTTGATCACGGGCAGGTGGGGAACGTCGCGGGCGTTGGAGCCGTCCACGGCCGGCACATGCTGCAGCGCATCAAAATACTCGCGCCACGTGTCGGGCACGCTGCCGGGGTTGGCAAGGTAGTTTTCGTACATCTCTTCGACATAGGGCGCATTGCCGCCGAAGAGGTAGGTATTGCCTTGGTAGGCTTGATAGACGGATGTCGTATCGCTCATATTCCGCTGACCTCCGCTTCCCTTGGGGAAGCATTAGCTGGTTGAGAAACCTTCCGCGACACGGCTGGACCGATTGGCGGATGCGACTGTGGCTGGGGAAGGGCCTTTGGTACGGGGCGTATTGTGCCACCGAACCACCAACCGGTCCTGCCAAGAATCCGGGATTTATCCCGCCCCCGGGGCCGGCGCGCCAGGCGGGCATCATTCACTCGCGTACAGTGCGGGCATTCCATCTGCCAGCCGACGCCCATGCCATCCCCCCCCTTTGAGAACCGCGTGTTCCTGATTCTCCTGACCCTGGTCACGCTCGCCTTCGGGGCCATTCTGTGGCAATTTCATGGCGCCGTTTTCTGGGGGGTGGTGCTGGCGATCCTGTTTGCCCCCCTGCATCGCCGGCTGTTGCGGCGCATGCCCCGCAGCCCCAACCTGGCAGCCCTTGCCACCTTGTCGCTGTGTTTGGTGGTCGTCATCTTGCCCATGACCCTGATCACCGTGACCCTGGTCCAGGAAGCCACGGGCATCTACGACCGCCTCAAATCAGGTCAGCTGAACTTTGGCCAGTACCTGCAGCAGATCCTGGCCGCGATGCCCGCCTGGGCCACCGGCCTCCTGGAGCGTTTCAACCTCACGACCCTGGCCGAATTGCAGGAAAAACTGTCGTCCGTGGCGGTGCAGGCCAGCCAGTTCTTTGCGACCCAGGCGCTCAGCGTAGGGCAGAACACCCTGGAATTCGTGGTGGGCTTTGGCGTGATGCTGTACCTGCTGTTCTTTCTGCTGCGCGATGGCGCGGCGCTGGCCACGCGCATCAGCCACGCCATGCCGCTCGGCACCGAGCACAAGCACCAGCTGGCCCACAAGTTCACCACCGTGATCCGGGCCACCGTGAAGGGGAACATCGTGGTGGCAGCGTCGCAAGGGGCGCTGGGCGGCCTGATTTTCTGGATTCTGGGCATCCAGGCCCCCGTGCTCTGGGGCGTGGCCATGGCCTTTTTGTCGCTGCTGCCCGCCGTGGGCGCAGGACTGGTCTGGGGGCCCGTGGCCTTGTATTTCCTGGCCACTGGCGCCGTGGCGCAGGGCATGGTGCTGGTCCTCTATGGAGTGGGGGTGATCGGCCTGGTGGACAACATCCTGCGCCCAATTTTGGTGGGCAAGGACACCAAGATGCCCGACTATGTGGTGCTGATCTCCACGCTGGGCGGCATGGCCCTGTTCGGGCTGACCGGGTTTGTCATCGGCCCCGCGATTGCCGCCCTGTTCATGGCCAGCTGGGATCTGTTCGCCCCCCCGCGTCCGCCGGCCAGTCCGCCGGATTCGAAGCGCTGAGCCCAGCCGGCAAAAAACTACATATTGAATAGCTTCCTGTGCCTGCCGCAGTTGTCCATCACCCGGTGCACATCCGCCCCTTATTTCCGCGCATAGATTTGGTCGAAGCCCGCGTTGTCGGCATTGAGCAGCGTCACAGACTGTGCAAACGACGGCGATGCCGTCAGGGCCAAACCACCCGCCAGGGCGGCAGCGAAGGGAAACTTGATAAAGTTGCGGTGAAAGTTCAGGGAAGGCCTCTTGTCGGGAATGGGTTGCGGTGCGAAACACCGATGCAACGCATTCCGAAAGGCCCTCTTCAAAACTGAAACAACCAAGATTTCAGTTTTTTATATCCAAAACATCTTAGCGAGCACTGTGTGCTCACCCCACCACAAGGAAACCCCATGGCACGCACCGTTCAATGCATCAAGCTCGGCAAGGAAGCCGAAGGCCTCGACTTCCCGCCCTACCCCGGTGAACTGGGCAAGCGCATCTGGGAGAACGTCAGCAAGCAGGCCTGGGCCGACTGGATCAAGCACCAGACCATGCTGGTGAATGAAAACCGCCTGAACCTGGCCGACGCCCGCGCCCGCCAATACCTGGCCCGCCAGATGGAGAACCATTTCTTTGGCGGCGGCGCAGACGCCGCGGCGGGCTATGTTCCGCCCAGCGCGTAACGGAGTGCAGCGCTGCAAAAGTGGTTTGACTTTCAACAGTCATCAGGTGACGGTCCGGGTCAGGCCTCGGCCTGCGCGCCACCAGGCTCCTGCGTCTTTTTTCACACCGTCCCATGTCCGAACCCATTGACTGGCTACCGGACGGCACCCCGTTCAGCCCCCGCTTCAGCGACCGGTACCACAGTGAAAACGGTGGGCTGGACCAGGCGCACCAGGTTTTCCTGCACGGCTGCGGGCTACCGGCGGCCTGGGCCGGGCAGGCCCAGTGGCGCATTCTCGAAACCGGGTTCGGCTTTGGGCTGAATTTTCTGGTCACCTGGGCTGCATGGCGGGCCGATGCGCAGCGTCCCCGCCTGCTGCACTTCATCTCGACGGAGGCCTGGCCCGTCGGTGCCGCAGATCTGCTGCGTGCTGCCTCGGCCCATCCGGCACTTGCGCCCTTGGCCCAGGAACTGCACGACCAGTTCTGGGGACTGTTGCCCGGCGTACACCGCCTCACGTTTGACGGCGGGCGCGTGCTGCTCACGCTGTGCATCGGTGACGCGCAAACGGTGCTGCGCCAGCAGGAATGGACCGTGGATTCGGTCTATCTGGACGGATTCAGCCCCCAGCGCAATCCGGATCTCTGGAACCTGCATACGCTCAAGGCCGTGGCGCGCTGTTGCCGCCGGGGCACGCGCCTGGCCACCTGGACCATTGCGCGCTCGGTGCGCGACGCCCTCACGCAATGCGGCTTCAATGCAGAGAAGGTGCCGGGCGTGCCGCCCAAGCGCGACAACCTGCAAGCCACCTTCGATCCACAGTGGGAGCCGCGCACTTCGCGCACCGCCCCTGCCCACCCCGTGCACACGGCACCGGCCCGCTGCATGGTGATTGGCGCAGGCCTGGCAGGCGCCGCCACGGCAGCCAGCCTGGCGCGGCGCGGCTGGCAGGTGCAGGTGCTGGACATGGGGGATGCACCGGCGGCGGGGGCCTCCGGACTGCCGGTGGGCCTGTTCGCCCCCCATCTGTCACCGGACGACAACGTTTTTTCGCGCGTGTCGCGCAGTGGCGTGCGCGCCATGCTGCAGCAGTCGAAGGCGCTGTTGCAGCAGGGCGTGGACTGGAATCCTTGCGGCGTGCTGGAACGCCGGCCCGAGCGGAACCTGGGTCTGCCCGAAGGCTGGCAACAAGGCCCGGGTGCCGACTGGAGCCAGACAGCCAGTGCGCCCATTCTGCAAGCCGCCGGCCTGGCGCAAGACACCCCCGCCTGCTGGCATGCGAAAGCGGGCTGGGTGCAACCCGCGCGCCTGGTCCGCGCATTGTTGGCGCAGCCCGGCATCGAGTGGCGCCCCGGTACGCCGGTAGCGCGCCTACAGCGCAACCCGGGGACAGACGGCTCCGCCACCGGGCAGTGGCAGGCACTGGATGAACACGGCCACGCCATTGCCAAGGCTGAATGCGTGGTGCTGGCTGCAGGCCCTGCCTGCAATGCGTTGCTCGCGGCTTCGTCGGCGCCCGCCCTTGCGCTGCAGTCCGTGCGTGGCCAGTTGTCGTGGGGATTGCAAGACGCGGGTGCTACTGCCCTGCCCCCTTTTCCGGTCAACGGAAATGGCGGCCTGGTCGCCCATGTTCCGCGAGAGGTGGGCCTTGCCTGGCACATGGGCTCCACCTTTGAACGGGATGTGGACACCTTGCCGCTGACTCCCGCAGAAGCGGCTTCGGCCCATGCCACCAACTGGCGGCGCCTGCAGGAATTGCTGCCCGGCGCAGCGCCCACGCTGCAGGCGGCGTTTGCCGGCACATCGCCCTCGGATGCCGCAGCCGTGCGCGCCTGGGCCAGCGTGCGCTGCACCTCGACCGACCGCCTGCCCATCGTTGGCCCCGTCGATACCCAGTCCCTGCCCGGCCTGTGGGTGTGCACCGCCATGGGCGCGCGCGGGCTCACCCGGGCCGTGCTGTGCGGCGAGCTGCTGGCCGCGCTGTTGAATGCAGAGCCGCTGCCGCTGGATGCGCGCCTGGCACGCGCCATGGGCACGGAGCGGCTGGAGAAGTGAACAGGGTGCTGCGCGCCTCCGCACAACCACCAGGGGCCAGGAGCCAGGAGCAGACCAGCCCTTCAAGCGCCGTCAAGCCCGCACAGGCAGGGCGGCCCATGCACGGAGGCTGCTGGCCCGGGCCGGAGAGAAAACAAGGCCCGCAGCGGCATCAAACCCTCGCAAACCGCACCACAGCTTGTGCATAAGCTTATTCGCATAAGGGCAGCACAAAACAATCGTTTGTTTTCATAAGCTGCGCCTCTACAGTCGCAGCCATGCATGATTTCGCGTTTGTTTTTGCGGGCTTTGCCGTCGGGCTCATCGTGGGCCTGACCGGTGTGGGCGGCGGCTCGCTGATGACGCCCGTGCTGATCTTCTTCTTTGGCGTGAAACCCCACCTGGCCATTGGCACCGACCTGCTGTTCGCGGCTTTCACCAAGATGGGTGGCACCGTGAGCATGGCCCGCCAGCGCCTGGTGCCCTGGCGCGTGGTGGGCCTGCTGTGCGCAGGCAGCATTCCGGCGGCACTGGCGGCGCTGTGGCTGCTGCACCGCATGGGGCCGGCCACGGCGCAGGCGCAGCACCTCATGACCAGCACGCTGGGCATTGCCCTGCTGCTCACGGCCGCCGCCACCGCCTACAAGGTGTTGGTGTTCTCGGCCCAGCGCCAGGCGGCCGAACTGGCTGCCCGCCGCGCCAACGCAGCCAATGCCGCAAAGCCCCGCCACTGGAGCCTGCCGGTGCTGCTGGGCGCCGTCATCGGCACGCTGGTCACCTTCACTTCGGTGGGCGCCGGCGCCATCGGCGTCACCGTGCTGCTGCTGGTGTTTCCGCACCTGCCGCTGCCGCGTATCATCGCCGCCGACATCGCCTACGCCGTGCCGCTCACGCTGGTGGCGGGCCTGGGCCATGCGTCGCTGGGCTCGGTGGACTGGCCCCTGCTGCTGCAGTTGCTGGCCGGCTCGCTGCCCGGCATCTGGCTGGGCTCACGCCTGGTTTCACGCACCCCCGAGCGCCTCATCCGCTCGGCCCTTTCCGTGCTGCTCGCCTGGGCGGGCGCCAAACTCGTTTTGATTTAAGAGACTCGTTGCCCCATGTACCAATACACCCCATTCGACAAGCAATTCGTCAAACTGCGCGCCGAGCAGTTCCGCGACCAGATCGAACGCTGGCAGCGCGGTGAACTGACCGACGAGCAGCTTTTGCCGCTGCGCCTGCAAAACGGCTGGTACATCCAGCGCTACGCGCCCATGGCGCGCATTGCCGTGCCCTACGGCGAAATCAGCAGCACGCAGTTGCGCACGCTGGCCCACATCGCGCGCGAGTACGACCAACCCGCGCCGGAGCTGCTGGCGCATGCCCAGGCCACGCAAGACGCGTTGCAGGACGCGCAGCCCGGCACCACGCTGCCCGCAGCGCCGTTGCGCTATGGCTATGGGCACTTCACCACGCGCACCAACGTGCAGTTCAACTGGATTCCCATCACCCGCGCCGCCGATGTGATGGACCTGCTGGCCAGCGTGAGCATGCACGGCATCCAGACCAGCGGCAACGACATCCGCAACATCACCTGCGACGCGCTCGAAGGCATCGCCGAGGACAGCATCGTCGATACCCGCCCGTTTGCCGAAATCACGCGCCAGTGGAGCTCGCTGCACCCCGAGTTCAGCTACCTGCCGCGCAAGTTCAAGATCGCCTTCAATGGCGCCGAGGAAGACCGCGCCGCCACCGGCTGGTACGACATCGGCCTGCAGGCGCGCCGCGCCGACGACGGCAGCATGGGGTTCACGGTGAAAGTGGGCGGCGGCATGGGCCGCACGCCCATCATCGGCAGCGTGGTGCGCGAATTCCTCCCCTGGGACCAGTTGCTCAACTACATCGAAGCCGTGGTGCGCACCTACAACAGCTACGGCCGCCGCGACAACAAGTGGAAGGCGCGCATCAAGATCCTCGTCAAGAGCGAAGGCCAGAATTTCATCGACGCGGTGGAGAAGGAATACAGGGACATCGTGGAACTCGATGGCGCGCCCCACACCATCACGCAGGTCGAACTCGACCGGGTGACCGCCAATTTCGTGGTGCCCGCACTGCAAGCCGCGAACCTGCCGTCCAAGGTCAACACGCAGGGCCAGCTGTACCAGCGCTGGCTGCAGCAAAACGTGCGCGGCCACCGGCTGCCGGGCCTGAAAACCGTCACCCTGTCGTTCAAGCGCCCTGGCTTTGCCACCGGCGACGCCGACGCCACCACGCTGGAAGCCCTGGCGCAGCTGGCCGAGCAGTTCAGCGCCGCCGAGGCGCGCCTGACGCACGAGCAGAACCTGATGCTGCCCTGGGTGCATGAAAGCGACCTGCCCGCGCTGTACGACGCGGCACGCGCGCTGGGCCTGGCGCAGCCCAACATCGGCCTGCTCACCGACATGATCATTTGCCCCGGCGGCGACTTCTGCTCGCTGGCCAATGCACGCTCGCTGCACATCGGCGCGGCCGTCACCGAGCGCTACCAGGACCTGGACGAGCTGTTCGACCTCGGCCCCATCGACCTGCACATGAGCGGCTGCATCAACTCCTGCGGCCACCACCACAGCGGCCACATCGGCATTCTGGGTGTCGACAAGGACGGCAAGGAGTGGTACCAGATCACGCTCGGCGGCTCCGACGGCACCACGCTGTCCGGCCCCGCGATTGGCGGCAAGGTCGTCGGCCCTTCGTTCACGGCCGCCGAAGTGCCCGACGTGATCGAGACCCTGCTCGCCACCTTCCGCGCGCTGCGCAAGCCGGGCGAGCTGTTCATCGACGCGCTGCGCCGCATAGGCCACGAGCCCTTCAAGCAGGCCGCCAACGCCGCGCGCCACCCCAAGGCCGACCAGGAAGCCCTGGCAGAACAAGACTGAGAGCGATGATGACCATGAAAATAATAGCTGCTGGTGCTTTATCTACAGGCGCTGAGGCCGAAAAAACCTTGCAAATCACCAACGATGCCGATCTGGCCGAACTGGTGGCCAGCGGTGCCCTCGAAGGCGTGCAGCGCATCGAGCTGCAGTTCCCCAAGTTCACCGACGGCCGCGCCTACAGCCAGGCCTTGCTGCTGCGCCGGCGCTACCGCTTCGCGGGCGACATCCGCGCCACGGGCGATGTGCTGATCGACCAGCTGGTGCACATGCACCGCAGTGGTTTCAGCAGCGCCGTGCTGGCCGAGGGGGTGGACGCCGCTGCGGCCGAGCGCCAGTTCGCGCGTTTTGGCGGTTTCTACCAGGGCGATGTGAACGAGCCGCGCCCCCTGTTTGCACGGGAGGCGGCATGAGCGCTTCCGGGAACAGCAGCATCGACCTCGCGCAGGTCAACGCCACATTCGGCCACGACGCCCCCGGCCTGGTGGCATGGGCGCTGGGCCTGGGCCAGTCTTCCATCGTCACCACCAACTTCCGCCCGTTCGAGGCGGTGATCCTGCACCTCGTCACGCGCGTGCAGCCCGATGTGCCGGTGGTCTGGATGGACAACGGCTACAACACCGAAGCCACCTACCGCTTTGCCGACGAAGTGACGAAGCAGTTGGGTCTGAACCTGCAGATCTACCTGCCGCGCCGCTCGCGTGCGCACCGCGAGGCAGTCGATGGTGCCACGCCCGCGCTCGACGACCCGCGCCACGCCGCCTTCACCGAAGAAGTGAAGCTCGAACCTTTCACCCGCGCCCTGCGCGAGACGGCGCCCAGGGTGTGGTTCACCGCGCTGCGCGCCACCGACACCGCCGTGCGCGCGCAGATGGAGCCGGTGAGCATCAATCCGGACGGGCTCATCAAGGTGGCGCCGCTGCTGCACTGGTCGTCCAGGGACCTGCACGAATACTGCGTGAAGCACGGCCTGCCCAACAACTTCGATTACGTGGACCCGACCAAGGGTGAAGACAACCGCGAGTGCGGCCTGCACATTGCCCACTGACCCGCCACGGAGCCGACCATGAACGCCCGCACCGACGCTGCGCTGCTGCAGAAGAACGAAAACAGCCCCATGAGCTACCACCTCAACAACTCGCATCTCGACGCCCTGGAAGAAGAAACCATCTTCATCCTGCGCGAAGTCGCCGCCGCCTTCGAGCGCCCCACCCTGCTGTTCTCGGGCGGCAAGGATTCGCTGGTCATGCTCAAGTGCGCCGAAAAAGCCTTTGGCGCGGGCCGCATCCCCTACCCGCTGCTCATGATCGACACGGGCCACAACTTCCCCGAGGTCACGGACTTCCGCGACTTCCGCGCGAAGGAACTGGGCGCCGACCTTATCGTGCGCAGCGTCGAGGATTCGATGGCACGCGGCACCGTGCGCCTGGCCCACCCCGGCGAATCGCGCAACGTGCACCAGTCCGTCACGCTGCTCGAAGCGATTGAGGAATTCCGCTTCGACGCGCTGATCGGCGGCGCCCGCCGCGACGAGGAAAAGGCCCGCGCCAAGGAACGCATCTTCAGCCACCGCGACAGCTTCGGCCAGTGGCAGCCCAAGGCCCAGCGCCCCGAGCTGTGGACGCTGTTCAACACGCGCTTGCAGCCCAATGAACACTTCCGCGTGTTCCCCATCAGCAACTGGACCGAGCTGGACGTGTGGCAGTACATCGACCGCGAGCAGATCGGCCTGCCCAGCATCTACTACACCCACAAGCGTCCGGTGGTGGACCGCAAGGGCCTGCTGATGCCCGTGACCGAGCTGACGCTGCCGCGCGACGGCGAAGTGGTGGAGACGCGCGACGTGCGCTTTCGCACGGTGGGCGACATCACCTGCACCGCACCGGTGGAGAGCACCGCCGCCACCCCGGCCGAGATCGTCATCGAGACCCTGGCCGCCGACGTGAGCGAGCGCGGTGCCACACGCATGGACGACAAGACCTCCGACGCCTCGATGGAAAAGCGCAAGAAAGACGGGTATTTCTGATGACTACGCATTTGATAGCTGATACCGCTGTAGCGGCAGGCGCCGCAGCCAAAAACGACCACATTTCCGCGCTGAAGTTCATCACCTGCGGCAGCGTGGACGACGGCAAGAGCACACTGATCGGCCGCCTGCTGGTGGACAGCAAGGCCGTGCTGCAGGACCACCTGGCCGGCGTGCAACGCCAGGGCGAGACCGACCTGGCCCTGCTGACCGACGGCCTGAGCGCCGAGCGCGAACAGGGCATCACCATCGACGTGGCCTACCGCTATTTCGCCACCGAGGAGCGCAAGTTCATCATCGGCGATGCGCCGGGCCATGAACAGTACACGCGCAACATGGTCACGGCCGCCAGCAGCGCCGACGCCGCCGTGGTGCTGGTGGACGCCACCAAGCTCGACTGGCAGAACCCGCAGCTCGCCCTGCTGCCGCAGACGCGCCGCCACAGCCTGCTGGTGCACCTGCTGCGCGTGCACTCGCTGGTGTTCGCCGTGAACAAGCTCGACGCTGTGGAAGATCCTGCCACCGCCTGGCGCCACATCAGCGCCGCGCTGGCGCAGTTTGCCCAGGACGCCGGTATCTCCGTGCGCGCCACGGTGCCCGTCTCGGCCCTCAAGGGCTGGAACGTCGTCGATACCCAACCCGGCTGGTGCGGCTACGCAGGCCCGAGCCTGCTGCAAATTCTGGAGCTGCTGCCCAACACCCCGGCCGACACCGGCCTGCCGCTGGCCTTCCCGGTGCAATGGGTGGAGAAGTTCTCGTCCTCGTCCGACACCAGCCAGGGCCGCCGCGTGTTCTGGGGCCGCGTGGCTGCGGGCCATGTGAAGCCTGGCACGCCGGTGCAGATATTCCCCAGCGGCCAGCTGGCCACGGTGGTCCAGGTGCTCGACCACGCGCGCCGCCCCATGGGCGTGGATGCCGGCCAGAGCGCAGGCATCGTGCTCGACCGGGAGGTGGACGTGTCGCGCGGCGACTGGATTCTGGCTACACCCACGACGGCGGCGGCTCAGGCCGACGATGACTTTGGCGACACCCCCGCCGCCATGCCCGCATGGCCCGCCAGCCGCGAGCTGCGCACGACCGTGGCCTGGATGGACGACGAACCCCTGGTGGCGGGGCGCGTCTACTGGGCACTGCACGGCCACCGCTGGGTCAAGGCCAAGGTGAAAGCCGTGGTGCACAAGCGCAACATCAACACGCTGGCCGAAGAGCCCAGCACGCAGCTGGACCCCAATGCCATCGGCCATGTCCAGCTCGTGCTGCAAGAGGCCATTCCGGCCGCTGCGTTCGGCAAAGCCCGCGTCCTGGGATCGCTGATCCTGGTGGACACGGCCAGCCACAAAACTGCCGGCGCCGTCCTGGTCAATTGATATGTCTCCATGTCCTGAATCCACACTGATTTCAGGGCACCTTCAATCTCGTCGGTGAAAGCTTTTAAAATCGAGGGTTTCCACCGACCCACACAACTCCTGCCATGACCCACGTCGTTTCCGAAAACTGCATCAAGTGCAAGTACACCGATTGTGTGGACGTGTGCCCCGTGGACTGCTTCCGCGAAGGCCCGAACATGCTCGTCATCGACCCCGACGAGTGCATCGACTGCGCCGTGTGCATCCCCGAGTGCCCGGCCAACGCCATCTTTGCCGAAGAGGACCTGCCGGCCGACCAGATCGCCTTCATCAAGCTCAACGCCGACCTGGCCTTTGCCGACGGCTGGAAGAGCATCACCAAGCGCAAGCCCGCCCTGCCCGATGCTGACGAGTGGAACGGCAAGCCCGGCAAGGTCAAGGACCTGGTGAAATAATGCCCACCCCCCCGTGGCGCTGCGCGCCTTCCCCCTTCTCTCGCGCTGCGTGCGGCAAGGGGAGCGCAGCCAATGCGGCGGGGCGGCCCTTGCACGGCAGCCCGGGTCTGGGCGGGGCCCGTTGCATGCGCTCTCTGGTTCATTGAGTTCGGAAATGCCCAGCACCAGCACCGACGCCATCGTCATCGGCGCTGGGCCCGTTGGGCTTTTCCAGGTGTTCCAGCTCGGCCTGCAGGGCCTGCGGGCCCATGTCATCGACGCACTGCCCCACCCCGGCGGCCAGTGCGCCGAGCTGTACGGCGACAAACCCCTCTATGACATTCCTGGCATCCAGGCCTGCACCGGACACGAACTGGTGCAGCGCCTGCGCGCGCAGATCGAGCCCTTCGCTCCCACCTTCCACCTCGGCCAGCAGGTGAGCACGTTGCAGGCGCAGCCGGAGGGCGGTTTTCTTGTGGGCACCGCGCAAGGCACACAGCTGCAGGCCCGCGCCGTGTTCATCGCCACCGGCGTGGGAGCCTTCGTGCCGCGCACGCTCAAGCTGCCCGGCCTGGAGGCCTACGAGGGTGGCCAGCTGCGCTACCGCATCGATGAAGACACCCACCTCGCCGGCCAACGCGTGGTGGTGCACGGTGGCGACGAACCCGCCGTGCAGCAGGCCATTGCCTGCGCCACCGCCCCCGAGGCCCTGCGGCCGGCCCGCACCACGCTGCAGCACCGCCGCGACGTGTTCGACGCCCCGCCCGCCCTGCTGGAACAACTGCAGGCCCTGCGCGCGGCAGGCCGCATCGAGGTCGCCATCGGCGTGGCCAGCGGCATTGTGGAAGCACAAGGGCGCCTTGCTGCGCTGGAGCTGACCCCCCCCGAGGGCACGCCACTGCGCCTGCCCCTGGACCTGCTGCTCGTGCGCCTGGGCCTGGTGCCGCGCCTGGGGCCGATTGCCGAATGGGGCCTGCAGCTGGAGCGCAAGCAGCTCGTGGTGGACCCCGCCACCTTCGCCACCAGCGCGCCCGGCATCCACGCCGTGGGCGACGCCATCACCTACCCCGGCAAGCGCAAGCTCATCCTGAGCGGCTTCCACGAAGCCACCCTCGCCGCCTTCGGCGCGGCCGAGTGGCTGGCAGGGCACAAGCTGCCGCTTGAATACACCACGAGCAGCGTGAGGTTGCAGAAGCTGCTCGGGGTCGCCGGGGACTGACTGCGCGGATTTTGCTGTTGCAGTGGAAGCCCGGCTGGATTTCCCAAGCCCCGCAGAAACAGAGGATTTCCCCGCTGGGGTCGGCAATGATTGCCAACGGTCTTGCAACTGGTCTGGACCTTGAGGGCATGATCGACCTTGCCCCTGTATCGCTGTGGATGGCGGACATCACCGCCCGCAAGAAAGCCGCGGCGTATCTGGAATACCTGGGCAGGTACGATCAGGGATGCCCCCGCGCCGATAGCCGAGTGCAGGCTGAGAGAGCATCCTTTCGAACCGGATTGAGATCATCCCCGCGCAGGGAAGCCCGTCCGCCATGCCACGCCCAGCCGGGCGTGGCCGGAATCTTCCTTGCACCATACCGCACTGCCAAGGAATCCGCATGAGCCCCCGCACCGCATCCACCAACGAGGCGCTGGCCCCTGTCGCCAGCGCCCAGCGCGTCTTCCACTGGCACGACCACGCCTCGCTGTGGTTCAGCCTGGGTGTGGGCCTGCTGGTGATGCAGGTGGGCGCCTACCTGGTGCCCGCGCTGGGCACCCAGGAAGCGTTGATTGCCATCGTCGCCGGCTCCCTGGTGGGCGCAGGGTTGCTGGGCTGGGTGGCCCAACTGGGCTGCGACAGCGGGCTGGCCAGCGCGGGGCTGATGCATGCGGTGTATGGCCGCGCCTTCGCTCGGTTGCCCATCGTGCTGAATACCGTGCAGCTGATTGGCTGGGGCACGTTCGAGCTGGTGGTGATGCGCGATGCCACGGTGGCCATTGGCCGGCAAACAGGGGCGTTCGGGGGTGGCATGGTGGGCGTGCACTGGCCCGTGCTGGCCACGCTGCTGTGGGGCGGCATGGTGATCCTGCTCATCAGCGGCTCGATGGTGCAACTGGTGCGCAAGGTGATTGCGCGCGTGGCGCTGCCGCAGGTGGTGCTGTCGCTGCTCTGGCTGAGCTGGCAGTTCCTGTCGCTGGCGCAGGCCCAGGGTTTTGATCCGCTGTGGAGCCGCAAGGGCGAAGGCGGCATGGGCGTGCTGCCCGCATTGGATCTGGTGATCGCCATGCCGATCTCGTGGCTGC
This sequence comes from Acidovorax sp. GW835-FHT14B10, assembly GCF_058793725.1. Lineage (NCBI taxonomy): Bacteria > Pseudomonadati > Pseudomonadota > Betaproteobacteria > Burkholderiales > Comamonadaceae > Acidovorax > Acidovorax sp. GW835-FHT14B10. Next base: position 96,903 of record NZ_JBXAGC010000001.1, on the reverse strand, counting down.
CGCTGGTGGCCGACTATGCGCGCCACGGTCGCCACGGCGGTGCGGCGCTGCGCGGCACCTGGGCGGGCTATGCGCTGGCCAACATGTGGTGCTACGCGCTGGGCGTGCTGGTGGCGCTGACGCTGCCCAGCCAGGATCTGGTGACCGCGCTGCTGCTGGCGCAGGGCGGTCTGATCGCACTGTCGCTGATTTTGATCGACGAGGTGGACAACGCCTATGGCGATGCGTATTCGGGCGCCATCTCGGCCCACAGCCTGCTGCCGCGCTGGAGCGTGCGCCAGTGGGGCGTGGTGGTGGCCGCAGCCTGCACGCTGCTGGCGCTGGTGTTGCCCATGCACAGCCTGGAGCCGTTTTTGCTGCTGCTCAGCTCGGTGTTCGTGCCGCTGTTCGGTGTGATTCTGGGGCGGCTGGCTTGGGGTGCCGATGCCGGGGCGCTGCTGGCAGCGGCCCGCCCGGTCAACGCGGTGCCCGTGGTGCTGTGGCTGCTGGGTGTGGCGGTTTATCACTTGGCGCCAAAAGTGCTGCCAGGGCTGGGGGCGGCCTTGCCGGCGCTGGTGTTCAGCCTCTTGCTGGCCTGGGTGACACGTCCACGGCGGGCCTGATGCAAAAAAGTGCGTCCCCACCCGGAGGATGCTGGCGGTGTCGGCCTTTTCCACCCCCTGGGCCATCTGCGCGCCAACCCGTGAACGCTCGCGTTTTGATCGCTATCAGCGCTTGCCTATAAAGCACTGGAGCCATGAAACACCTCCTATACAGCCATCAATCAAACCCGCAACACCACCTGCGCCACCGGCGCATAGCCGTGGTTCAGCGGCCCGTGGCCCTGACCGGTGTGCACGTCGGCGCCGGCCGCAATGGCGCCCAGGATGTAGGTGCGGGCCTTTTCCACGGCCTGCGGCAGGGCATACCCCTGCGCCAAAAACGCAGCCATGGCGGACGACAGCGTGCAGCCCGTGCCGTGGCCGTTGTGCGTGGCAATGCGGGCGCTTTCGAGGCGCTTGCGCTGGCCCGCCTGCGTGGCCAGCAGGTCCACCACACGCTCGCCCTTCAGGTGCCCGCCCTTGAGCAGCACGGCGGGCGTGCCCAGGCCCAGCAGATCCTGGGCAGCGTCTTCGAGGGCGTCAATGCCGTCGATCGCGCGGCCCAGCAGCAGGGCCGCTTCGTCGAGGTTGGGCGTGACCACCTCCGCCAGCGGAAACAGCTCGTTCACCAGCACCTGCACGGTCTCGCTGGCGATCAGCCGGTCACCGCTGGTGGCCACCATGACCGGGTCGAGCACCACATGGGGAAGGCGGTGGGTGCGGATGGCCTGCGCCACCACGCGCACCACCTCGGGCGACGCCAGCATGCCGATCTTGACCGCATCCACGCCGATGTCCTGCGCCACGGCATCGATCTGGGCGCGCAGCATGTCAGGCGGTACCCCATGGATACCCGCCACGCCCAGCGTGTTCTGCGCGGTGATGGCGGTGATGGCGGTCATGCCGTAGCAGCCCAGGGCGCTGAACGTCTTGAGGTCGGCCTGGATGCCCGCGCCACCACCACTGTCGGAGCCGGCAATGGACAGCACGCGCACGTAGCGCGGCTGCGGGGAAGTGGAACGGGATGGAATGGTCATGGCAAAAATTATGACCTATGCGCCAGGTCAATCCGGGGCACAAAGGGATATGCTGTAATGACTGCCTACGGACGAAACAGGGGTGTCCCGCCAGCGTGGCGCGCGACTGAGAAAGACCCTGGAGCCACTCAACAGCCGCTTCGGCGCTGGGCTCCGCTACCCGATCCAGATCATGCTGGCGTGGGGAGTTTCCAGCAACGGCACAGCCCCGTTTTGTCCTCCTGTTGCTACAGAAGGACGCATGAACCCCCAACCTTCCTCCATTGTCATTCTGGGTGCCGGCCTGATGGGCCGGCTTCTGGCCGTTGAACTGGCCCGCCAGGGCCACACCGTCGAGGTTTTCGACAGCGGTGGCCCGGCTGCCGAACATGCCGCCGCACCCATTGCTGCCGCCATGCTGGCGCCACTGGCCGAATCCGCGGTGACCGAACCGGGCGTGGTGCGCATGGGGCAATACTCGCTCCCGCGCTGGCGCGAAATGCTGGCAGCGCTGACGCAGCCGGTGTTCTTTCAGCAGGAAGGCACGCTGATCGTCTGGCACCGCCAGGACGCCGCCGAGGCCCAGCGGCTGCAGCGCCTGCTGCAGACCACCCAGGCCACCATTCCCGAACTGCCCGCGATGCAGGTGCTCGACAGTGCTGGCGTGGCCGCGGCCGAGCCCACCCTGGCGCACCGCTTCATGCAGGGGCTGTACCTGCCCGGTGAAGGCCAGCTGGACAATCGCCAGCTGCTGGCCACGCTGGTGCATGAGATGGGCCGCCTGGGGGTTCGCTGCCACTGGCACACGCCCCGCGATCCGGGTGAATTCTCTCCGGGCACCCCCGGACAGGCCGACTGGCTGATCGACTGCCGGGGTCTGGGCGCGCGAGGCCAGTGGCCTGCCCTGCGCGGTGTGCGCGGAGAGGTGGTGCGCGTGCACGCGCCCGAGGTCACGTTGCGGCGGCCCACGCGCGTGGTGCACCCGCGCTACCCCATCTACATCGCACCCAAGGAAGACCATATCTTTGTGATCGGTGCGACCGAAATCGAATCGGAAGACCTTTCACCGGCCAGCGTGCGGTCCACGCTCGAACTGCTGAGCGCGGCCTATGCCGTGCACACGGGGTTTGCCGAAGCCCGCATCGTGGAGATCGCCACCCAGTGCCGGCCCACATTGCCCGACAATCTGCCGGCCGTTCGCCGGCCGCGCCCAAGGGTGCTGGAAGTCAACGGCTTGTACCGCCATGGTTTCATGATTGCCCCGGCCATGCTCGATGTGGTGCTGGAGCTCATGGCCACCGGCCAGTCACCCCTGGCCTCCCGTTTCAACCTTGCCTTGCCCACCGGAGACGACCAGTGCGCGGCCCCATGAAAATCCTGATCAACCAGACACCCCACGAGCTGCCGGACGGTGCCACAGTGGCCGACGCCATCACCGCCGTGGCGGCGCGCCCACCGTTTGCCGTCGCGGTCAACACCGTCTTCGTGCCCAACACCCGCTATGCCGAACAAATGCTGCTGGCGGGTGACCGGGTGGAAATCATCTCTCCTGTGACGGGTGGCTGACACCCCGCTTGCCATGACCTCATCCCATTCCGACGACGCCCTGGTTCTTTACGGCCGGTCTTTCAGCAGCCGGCTGCTGCTGGGCACGGCCCGCTACCCATCTCCGGCCATACTGGAGGCCGCAGTACAGCGTGCGCGCCCGGCCATGCTCACCGCATCGCTGCGCCGCCAGGGCAGCCATGGCGCCGAGGCGGGCAACAGCTTCTGGGAGCTGCTGCGCCGCCTCAACGTGCCCATCCTGCCCAATACCGCCGGCTGCCACAGCGTGCAGGAGGCCATCGCCACATCGCACATGGCCCGCGAGGTGTTCGGCACCCCGTGGATCAAGCTGGAGCTGATCGGCGACGACTACACGCTGCAGCCCGACACGCTCAACCTGGTGGAAGCGGCCGCGCAGCTCATCAAGGACGGTTTTCAGGTGCTGCCCTACTGCACCGAAGACCTGGTCCTGTGCCAGCGCCTGGTGGACGTGGGCTGCCAGGCCGTGATGCCCTGGGCCGCCCCCATTGGCACCGGGCGCGGGCCCGTCAACCCCTATGCGCTCCAGCTGCTGCGCGAGCGCCTGGATGTGCCGCTGCTGGTGGACGCGGGTCTGGGCCTGCCCTCGCATGCCTGCCAGGTCATGGAATGGGGTTACGACGGCGTGCTGCTCAACACCGCAGTGGCATTGGCGCAAGACCCCGTGACCATGGCCGGCGCTTTTGCCGATGCGGTGCAGGCCGGCCGGGCCGCGCGCCGTGCTGGCGCCATGGCCGCCCAGGACACCGCCCAGGCCAGCACCCCGGTGCTGGGCACCCCTTTCTGGCACCACGCCCATGAGTGACATCGCCACCCTGCGGCAGGACATCCTGCAGCACCATGCCGCTGCGTTTCCCGGTTTTCCGGCGCCGTCCACGCCCGCCCCCACATCGCCAGATCCGGTGTACCAGGCGGCACTGCAGGCCAGCAGTGCCCTGGGATTCATCGCGCACGATGCCGAATGCATTGCCCACGCCTGGCGGGCACGCACCGAGCGCACAGGCCATTTCGCCCCGACGCCATGGCCGGACGAACCACCGGACTTTGGCCTGCAGCCCCTGCCCCGGGCGCTGTGTTTCACGGCGTGTCCCCGGCAGCTGGGGCTTTATGCGGTACTGCCCGACGCGCAATGGGTAGGCCGCATGGCCCGGGCCGGCGTACCCACGGTGCAATTGCGCTACAAATCCAGCGATCCCGCCGCCGTGGCGCGCGAGGTGGCCGCCGCCGTGCAGGCCGTGCAGGGCACGCAGGCGCTGCTGTTCATCAACGACCATTGGCGCCAGGCCATCGAGGCCGGCGCCTATGGCGTCCACCTCGGGCAGGAAGACCTCGATGCACTGCAGCCCGCTGAGCTGCAAGCCTTGCAGGCATCGGGTCTGCGGCTGGGCGTCAGCACGCACGGTTACGCCGAAATGCTGCGCGCCGATGCCGTGGGTCCCAGCTATATCGCCATGGGGGCGGTCTTCCCCACCACGCTCAAGAAAATGGCCACGGTGCCCCAAGGCCTGGGCCGGCTGGCGGCCTATGCGCGCCTCATGCGGGGCTATCCATTGGTGGCCATTGGCGGCATTGGCGCCGATCAGTTTGGCGAAGTGCTGGGCACCGGTGTGGGCTCCATCGCCGTGGTGCGCGCTCTCGTCAATGCACCCGACCCTGAAGATGCCGCGCGCCAGTTGATGGCACGCCTGGCCGCCGTGCACAGCCCCGCAGCAGGGGCCGCCCGATAGATGGAGATTGGCGGGGCATGGTGGCTGCACCGTGTCGGCAGATTGCGGTGAACGGAAATTTCCACCGGCCGGGCTACACACTGCCCGGCCCGAGATCACACTTTGGGATCGGTTTTGCGCTGTTCGAGTTCGAGACGCAATTCCATCAGGTCGTTGGCCATGCCAAAGCCAACGGGCTGGCCCGGACGCGGCGCAGCAGTGACCGGAACAGGTGGCAGGTCGCTCAGCGTGAGCTGCGGAGGATCGGACAGATCCAGGTCCAGCGCCAGTTTCGGCGCAACCAGGCCTGCGCTGGGCGGCGAGGCGGTCTTGCCGGGCAATCCTGCCGCTGGTGCATGCTGGCCAAAATCAAATTCGAGGCCGGCGGCGAGCGAATCCAGAGGCAGATCGACCGCAGGAGCCGGGGATTGGCCAGTGGCAGGCACTGGCGCCACATGGTCCAGCGGCGATGCAAGCGGCGTGGTGCGCAAACGCGGAGGTGGTGCTCCGCGCGCACTTGCCGGAGTGGTCTGGGCAATGGCCAGCAGCAGCAGCAGATCGTCAAACGCAGCCAGATCAAACGGGGCCACTGCGGCACTGCCATCACGCCGGAAAAGAAACTTCTCGAGCAACCGCACCACGGACGACGAAGTCCACTCGGCCTCGATGGCGGCCAGTGCATCGAGGTAATCCTCCAGGGTTCTGCCCTTGTGGCTGAACGCTGAAAACGCGGGAACCTGCACATTGAAATGGCGACTGAACTGTTCGCGCAAGCGGGAAAAATCATCCGATCGGCCCAGCTTGTGGTACATCCACAGGAGCTCCTGGTAGGCCGAAGGCGAGGTTTCCTGATGGTCGGCGATGTAACGCCTCATCACCTCCACGGCCTGCTCGTGCTCCCCCACGGAGACAAAAAATTCGGCCTGTTGCTGGATGTCAAAAAGCTCTTCGGGGTTGACGAGATGCGGGGAACTCGCGCGGTGGAAACCCGCCGCTGCGGCCGGCGCCCGCGTCGGTGCATGCTCCGGCGTGGCGGGTGCGGGTGTCTCGCTGGAACTGAAGGGCTCCGCTTCCGAAGGCAGGATATAGGTATCTTCGCCAAACGGGGAAGATTCTTCGGGCGCCCAGGTGTCATGAGGGTGCGGCCTCAGGCCATGGGGATCGTGCGCACCGGCATCGCCGTCCTTGGCGCTCAACGCCACCGAATCGCGCCAGGCGTGCATGGCCAGCTGGGCATCGCGGCGCGCCCGGGCCCAGACCCAGGCCAGCAAGCCCGAAACCAACACCAGCAAGGCCAGCAGCGCGTGAACAACGCCTGCAGGAAAGCGCTGGCTCTCGATCAATGCCAGCCGCTGCTGCAACTCCGCCACCGAAGTGCGCTCGGCGGTCGATTTCGCACGCAATACCGCCATTTCGGCCTCCAGCGCGCGGACACGTTCGTCGTCTCGCGGCACCGCTTCCGGCGTGTTCAGTGCCTTCCAGGCGACCGCTGCTTCTTGCCGTTGCGATGCCGAAGCCTGGGCTGGCACGGCCCCCATGTCGGCCGAAGGCCGCAGGGCAACCGATGGTTCGGCCAAAGCATCCAACGGCTCCATGACCAGACGCGAGCGCTCCGGCGCGACAGCCTTGGCAGTGCGCGCTTCGTTTTCAGTTGCTTTGGGCGCAACCACCCGGGGGGGGCGCGGTGGCGCAATGCGGGCTGCTGGCTTGGCGGCCGGGGGTTTGGGAGGTGCAGCAGCCGCAGCCTCACCCTGTTCTCTGGGTTCGACCGGCGCTTGCGCACGGCGGCGCACGGCAGGCGGCGACACGGTGCGGTCTGCGCCTGCGCCGGAATCACGGGCTACGGCTGCGGGAGCCGACGCCAGCTGGTCAATGTTCACGATGCGACCCGGCACATGCGCCGCAGGCGGATCGGCCAGAAAAGTGTAAGCACGGGTGACATTGCCCGAGCACCCCACCGACACCGTCACCGTGACGACAGGCTCGTTCACCGAACCTGCTACCTGCACACGCACCGCTGGCGAGCGCCCCGGCGAGTCCGCCAGGAAGGTTACCCGGATTTTGTTGTCGGCGACAGCGGAGTCACCAAATGCCACGTCGGCCGTGATACAGGACGAGGCCAGATCCGCACCTGCATCGGGCTGCACATCGAAGGCGAGATCCACCGGAGCACCGAGGATGACAGATCCCCGGCTTTGCCCCAGTGAGATGGCAGTTGCACCACTGGCAACCAACCAACACCCGAGTCCGAAAATTAATTTACGTAATTTCACAGAAGTTTCTTTTTTTGGCATGGTTATTTTTGCACACAAGTGCACAGAAACGCCAACGTCATAATGCCGCCATGCAAAATCAGTTTTCCACCATAGGCATCGTCGGTGCCGGAGCCATGGGCCGGGGCATAGCACAGATGGCAGCCCAGGCCGGCAGCCGGGTTCTCTTGCTGGACATGCAGCCGGATGCCGCAGAGTCGGCCCGCCAAAGCATTCAGGCCCAATGGCAACGCCTGCTGGAAAAAGGGCGCATTTCCAGTGAGCAGATGGCCCACTGGGCCAGCCAACTGCAGCCCGTGGCCGCCGCCACCGATCTGGCTTCTTGCGACCTGGTGATCGAAGCCATCGTGGAACGGCTGGATGCCAAGCAGGCACTCTTCACCCAGCTGGAAGCCGTGGTGGGGCCGCAGGCCGTGCTGGCCACCAATACTTCTTCTCTCGCGGTAACCGCCATCGGCGCAGCGTTGCAACGGCCCGAGCGGTTGGCAGGTTTTCACTTCTTCAACCCCGTGCCCTTGATGAAGGTGGTGGAAGTGATCGGCGGGCTGAAGACTGCCCCTGCAGTTTGCGAGGCGCTGGCCCACTACGCGCGCCAGATGGGGCACACACCGGTGCAGGCGCAGGACACCCCGGGCTTCATCGTCAACCATGCCGGACGCGGATTCGGCACCGAGGCCTTGCGCATCGTCAGCGAGGGCGTGGCCGATTTCGCCACCATCGACCGCATTCTGCGCGACCAGGCGGGTTTCAAGCTGGGGCCCTTCGAGCTCATGGACCTGACAGCGCTGGATGTGTCCCACCCGGTCATGGAATCCATCTACCACCAGTATTACGAAGAACCGCGGTTTCGCCCCAGCGTCATCACAGCGCAGCGCCTGGCGGGCGGAATGCTCGGCAGGAAAGTGGGCGAAGGGTTCTATCGCTACGACAACGGCGCCGCGCAGATTCCCGCCGAACCAGCCGTACCCCATGTGACCAGCATTCCGCCGGTCTGGGTGTCGCCGCGCGCCGCCCGGCGCGCCGAGCTTTACCAGCTGCTCAAGGACCTGGGCGCCTCCATCGAAACGGGCGCCTCGCCCTCGCAAACAGCCATCTCTCTGGTGGCTCCGCTGGGTTTCGACATCACCACCGTGGCCGTTGTGGAGCGCCTGGATCCTGCCCGCACCATCGGCATCGACATGCTGATCGACGACGCAGCAACGCGGCGGCGGGTGCTCGCCACCAACCCGGCCACGCGCGTGGACATTCGCGACGCAGCCCACACCCTCTTTGCCCGCGACGGCAAGGCCGTCAGCGTGATCCGCGACAGTGGTGGCTTCGTCACCCAGCGCGTGGTGGCCACCATCGTGAACATTGCCAGCGACATCTGTCAGCAGCAAATCTGCAGCCCGCGCGACCTGGAAACCGCTGTCACGCTGGGACTCGGCTATCCCCTCGGGCCGCTGGCCATGGGCGACCGCTGGGGCCCCACCAACATCCTTGAAGTGCTGTTCAACATGCAAACGGTGTATGGCGACCCACGGTATCGCCCCAGCCCCTGGTTGCGCCGGCGAGGGGCCATCGGCCTGAGCCTGGCACACGTTGAAGAGCATTAACCCCCGTCTGCAAAATCCCATGCCCGCACAACTTCAAGCCGCCCGCGAGGGCCAGACCCTGGTTCTGACACTCCGCAACCCGGAGTTGCGCAACGCCATCGACCCGGTCATGTATGCCGCAGGCATTGAGGCACTCAACGTCGCGGAAAGCAGCACCGAAGTGCGCAGCGTCATCATCACAGGGGCGGACGGCATGTTCTGCTCGGGTGGCAACCTGCGGCACCTGCAAGCCAGTCGGCAGGCCGACCCGCAGGGGCAGGTGCAGGGCATCGAAGGCCTGCACAGCTGGATCGAGACCATTCGCGCCTTTCCCAAGCCCGTCATTGCAGCGGTCGAAGGCGCAGCGGCAGGTGCCGGCTTCTCGCTGGCACTGGCGTGCGACCTGGTGGTGGCAGCCCGCAATGCGGTGTTCGTGATGGCCTACAGCAACGTAGCCCTCTCGCCCGATGGAGGCGCCAGCTGGAGCCTGGCGCAGGCATTGCCGCGCCAGCTGGCCACCGAAATCCTCATGTGCGGCGACCGCATTGCGGCAGAACGCCTGCACGCCCTGGGCGTCGTCAACCGCTTGGCCGAGCCGGGCAGCGCCCTGGCGACGGCGCTGGCGCTGGCCGATCAGCTCAACGCACGGGCGCCCAACGTGCTGTCCAGCATCAAGGAACTGGCGGCCGAGGCGCCCCACAACACGCTCTGCACGCACCTGACCAGCGAACGTGACCACTTTGTAAAGAACCTGCACCATGCCAACGCAGGTGCCGGTATCGCGGCATTTCTGGAAAAACGCACGCCGAGATACGAATAGCCGCCCGATTCTTCGCCCATCCACGCCCCCCGGCGCCCCACAAGGCTTCGGGGGGTTTTGCTTTCTGCGAAGGCCGCAGACACGCAGGTGACACCCCTGACGGCAGGCGTCCGTCCCTCACGCGACAATGATCCGGTTTCCAGTCACACACAAGACAGGCCATGGACGACCCGATTCTTACCATTGATGAACGTGAAGCGATCAACTCCGGTCGCTGGTTTTCTTCTCTTTCACCCTCCCTTCGCCACGACATCCTCCGATGTGCATACGTCAAACGCTTCAAGGACGGCGGCCTCATAGCCGCCCGGGGCGACCCACCCGAGGACTGGATTGCCTGCGCGCGCGGTGCAGTGCGGGTGAGTTCCACCTCCATCTCGGGCAAGCAGATCACGCTGACCTATGTGGAGCCGGGCATCTGGTTTGGCGATGTGGCGATCTTCGACGGCGATCGGCGCACGCACGATGCCTATGCGCACGGCGACACCACGATCCTGTGTGTGGCCAAGGCCGACTTCAAGAAAATTCTTGCGGCGCACACCGAATTCTCCGAAGCCATGCTGCGCCTGCATGCGCGGCGCATCCGGCAACTCTACGGTCTGGTGGAAGACCTCAACACCCTGCCCCTTCGCGCGCGGCTGGCCAAGCAACTGGTGCACCTGGTGCGCAGCTACGGCATTCCCAGCCTGTCGGATGGCAGCGAGATGCGCATCGGACTGCAACTGGCGCAGGAAGAGCTCGCGCAGCTGCTGGGCGCATCGCGCCAGCGGGTGAACCAGGAACTCAAGGCCATGGAACGCGAGGACGCGATCCGCATAGAGCCGGGTGGTCTGGTGGTGCGCGATCGCGCTGCGCTCATGCGCATTGCCGAAACCGACAACTGAAGCACAACCAACACCTCGCCATCCATGAGCAACTTTGACCATTTTGTTGGCACCCGGCCCGTTTCCGACCAGCACGCGTTCGACATCGCCGCGCTGAGCGCCTGGCTTGCGCAGAACATGGAGGGCTTTGCCGGCCCCCTGACCGTGGAGATGTTCAAGGGCGGGCAGTCCAACCCCACCTACAAGCTCAACACGCCCACCACCAGCTATGTGATGCGGGCCAAGCCCGGCCCCGTGGCCAAGCTGCTGCCCTCGGCCCATGCCATCGAACGCGAGTTTGCGGTGATGCGCGGCCTGCATGGCACCGACGTACCCGTGCCGCGCATGCATGTGCTGTGCGAAGACGAATCAGTGATCGGCCGCGCCTTTTATGTGATGGAGTGCATGCAGGGCCGTGTGCTGTGGGACCAGTCCCTGCCCGGCATGTCGCAAGCCGAACGCGGCGCCATCTACAACGAGATGAACCGCGTGATCGCGGCGCTGCACACCGTGCAGTTTGCCGACCGGGGCCTGGCCGGCTATGGCAAGCCCGGCAACTACTTCGAACGCCAGATCGGCCGCTGGAGCAAGCAGTACGTGGCCTCCATCACGCAGCCCATTGCCGAAATGGACAAGCTCATGGAATGGCTGCCCGCAAACATGCCCGCCAGCGCGCGGGATGCAAGCAAGGTTTCCATCGTGCATGGCGACTACCGCCTGGACAACCTGATGTTCCATCCCACCGAGCCGCGCGTGATCGCCGTGCTGGACTGGGAACTGTCCACGCTGGGCCACCCGCTGGCCGACTTCAGCTACCACTGCATGGGCTGGCACATCCCGGCGGCAATGGGCCGCGGCATTGCGGGGCAAGACCTTGCCGCCCTGGGGATTCCCAGCGAAGACAGCTACATCCGCCTGTACTGCGAGCGCACCGGCATCACCACGCCCGAGGCGCTGCGTGCCGACTGGAACTTCTACATGGCCTACAACATGTTCCGCATCGCGGCCATCCTGCAAGGAATTGCCAAGCGCGTGGAGGCAGGCACCGCCTCCAACGCACAGGCCAAGGCCTCGGGCGACACGGCGCGGCCGATGGCCGAGCTGGCCTGGTCGTTCGCACAGCGGGGCTGACAACGCAACAAGGGCACAGGCGCCGCCCCACGATTACCAAAGGAGAAGAACCCCATGGACTTTGACTACTCGCCCAAAACCAAGGAACTGCAGGCCAGGCTGCTCCAGTTCATGGACGACCACATCTACCCGGCGGAAGCCGCCTACGCCGCCGAGCTGGCCGCCAACACGGCCGCCGGCAAGCGCTGGAGCGCCCTCCAGACCATCGAGAACCTCAAGCCCAAGGCCCAGGCCGCCGGTTTGTGGAACCTGTTCCTTCCCGTGGACAGCGCGGCAGCGTCGGGCTACGAGGGTGCCGGCCTGACCAACCAGGAATATGCCCCCCTGGCCGAAATCATGGGCCGCGTGCAATGGGCCAGCGAGGTGTTCAACTGCTCGGCGCCCGACACCGGCAACATGGAAACCATCGCGCGCTATGGCGACGAAGCCAACAAGGCCCGCTGGCTCAAGCCGCTGCTCGAAGGCAAGATCCGCTCGGCCTTCGCGATGACGGAACCCGAGGTGGCATCGAGCGATGCCACCAACATCCAGACCCGCATCGAGCGCCAGGGCGATGAATACGTCATCAACGGCCGCAAGTGGTGGATCTCGGGTGCCGCTGATCCGCGCTGCGCCGTGTTCGTGACCATGGGCAAGACCGACCCCGAAGCCCCCAAGCATTCACAGCAAAGCATGGTACTGGTGCCCGCCGACACCCAGGGCATCACCATCATCCGCCCGCTCAACGTCTTCGGCTACGACGATGCGCCGCACGGCCATGTCGAGATGACCTTCGACAACGTGCGCGTGCCGGTCAGCAACATCTTGCTGGGCGAAGGCCGGGGCTTCGAGATCGCCCAGGGGCGCCTGGGCCCCGGGCGCATCCACCACTGCATGCGCCTGATTGGCCTGGCCGAACGCGCACTGGAGCTGATGTGCAAGCGCGCCAGCTCCCGCACCGCCTTTGGCAAGACCGTGGCCCAGCAGACCGTGACACAGGAGCGCATTGCCGAAGCCCGCTGCAAGATCGACATGGCGCGCCTGCTCACGCTCAAGGCCGCCTGGCTGATGGACACCGCTGGCAACAAGGTCGCACGCACCGAGATCGCCATGATCAAGGTGGTGGCGCCCAGCATGGCCTGCCAGGTGATCGACTGGGCCATGCAGGTGCACGGCGGCGGCGGCATGTGCGACGACTTCCCGTTGGCCTATGCCTACGCCGGTGCGCGCACGCTGCGCTTTGCCGACGGCCCCGACGAAGTGCACCGCAACGCCATCGCCAAATGGGAGCTGGGCAAGTACGCCGCGCCCCGGCACGAGGTGCAGCCCCCCGCCACGCGCGGCTGCTGAGCACCAGCGCGGGCCCAACCGCTACGATGGGGGCACTGTGCCCCTTTTCTGCACCACCCCGTCCCTGCGCCGCCGCTCCGTGCTGTGCGGCCTGGGCTCGGCGCTGGCCGCTGCGGCATGGCCTGTGGCCCAGGCGGCGCCAGCCGACCTTCGTGCGGACGAAAAGCCTGCCAAGGGCGCCTGGCCAGCCTCCGGCACCAGCCAGAATGCGCGCCAGCTGGTACGCTGGATCGACGGCACAGGGGACAACCAGGGCCTGCCGTTTGCCGTGGTGGACAAGCTGGCTGCCCGCATCCACATCTTTTCCGCGCAGGCACTATGGCTGGGCACGGCTCCCGTGCTGCTGGGCGCGGCGCGCGGCGACCATTCGGTGCCCGGCATCGGCCAGCGCCCGCTGGCCCAGATCCGGCCCGAGGAGCGCACCACCCCTGCCGGCCGTTTTGTGACCGAGCCCGGCCGCAACCTGCGCGGCGAAGACATTGTCTGGATCGACTACGACGCCGCCGTTTCGCTGCACCGCGTGCGCAGCGTCAGCTCCGCCGAGCGGCGCCTGCAGCGCCTGGCCAGCCGTGGTGTGCAGGACAAACGCATCAGCTACGGCTGCATCAACACGCCCGAGGTGTTCTACGACCAGTGGATTGCCCCCTTGTTCGGGCACTCCAGCGGCGTAATCTACGTACTGCCTGACACGGAACCATTTGCTTCCATATTCATCGCGGCCAGCGCTTACCCATAAAGCGCTGGCCGCATGATTCCCTCACATGTTGAGTGCTGCCGCACGGGTCAGCCTTGCCGGATTCGCAGCCAAAGACTTCGGGGCTCAACAGACCCCTATGGCGCAGGAACCAGCCGCAGGTCGTGCCGCATGTGCGCGGGCTCGCGCTGCAAGTGGCGGTAATCCGCCTGCACCCAGGTGGCGCGCATGTCGCGGTAGCGCGGCGAGAACACCAGCCCGCTCTGGCCCGTCTGGTAGATGAACCGGGACTGCTCCAGATCGGCCAGGTCATACACCGCCCGCAGCGAAGCCGCATGGCGGTTCACAAAGGGATTTTTGGCGTCGCCCGCGTTGTACTGGCCCACGTTCACCGTGTAGGCATCACCGGGCGAAGGCACGCTCACATCAAAGTACGGCGCCAGCAGGGCCACGTTACCCAAAGGCCTGTGGCTGCTGAGCGCGGGGTGGGCGTCGCCCCAGCGCCACCGGGCCGGGTCGGCGCCGTGGGCGGCCTGCAGGCGATCGAGCGCGCGCGCCAGCGCGGCGCTTGACTGGTCGGCACACGACAGGGGCTGGCACCACCAGGCATCGTTGCGCTCCAGAATGCCCTCCAGGGCAGCACGGTAGTCACGTTTGCCATAGGTGGCTTTGAAACGGTTGTCGCCCACACGGGGAGCGATCACACCCCGCACCAGCTCATCTGCCCAGGCCGAAAACACCAGCGGCGCAGCCCGGCTGGCGTCCATCACCCCGTCAAAATCACGCAGCAAGGCCTGCACGGCGGGCGCCAGCGGGTGCTGCGTCGCAGCCTTGCGCAGATGGGGCAGCAGCCGCTGCGTGGCCAGCGACAAGGCATCCGCCTGAATCGCCTGCATGCCGGCCGCATCATGCCGGGGGGTGGCCGCTATCAGCTGAGCAATACGGTCATGGCGGTAGGGCAAGACCCAGTCTTGCGTGAGGTAGTGCGGATAGCCGGGCGCGGTAATGCGCTGGTTGGCAGTGGCCACCCAGCCGCTGCGGCCATCATCCTCGGGCGTTTGGGCAGAAGGCAGCCAGCCTTGCCAGTCGTAGCGCGCATCCCAGCCGGGCGACGGCGCGATGCCACGAATATCGTTGTCGGCATGGCGCACGGGCACCTTGCCCATGGCCTTGAAGCGGATGTTCCCCTGCACATCGGCGGCCACCACGCTCTGCATGGGCGAGTGGTAGGGCTCCAGCGCCTGGAACAGTGCGTCCACCGACTGCGCCTGGTTGCTCTGCAGGCCGGCGAGCACCGTCTGGTTGTCGGCATCGAGCGCGCTCCAGCGCAGCGCGAGCACGTATTTGCGCAAGTCCAGCACCTCGGCATGCGACTTTTGCACGTCGCTCAGCACCGGGCCATGGCGGGTGGCGCGCAGCGGCAGCACGACATCCGGTTGCCCCTTGACGCGAATGGTTTCCGTGCGCAGCGTAAAAGGCCGCCAGCCATCGGGCGTGCGGTATTGGGCAGGGTCGGCGGGGTTGATCTGCTCCAGGTACAAGTCCTGCACATCGGGGCCGGTGTTGGTGAACCCCCAGGCCACGCTGCCGGTGCGCCCCAGCACCACAAAGGGCAGCCCTGGCAAGGTGGCACCGACAGCGTCGATCGCACCGATGGGGGTGCCATCTGCAGCCGCACCCGCCGGTGCCTGCAGCCGCGCGAAATACCAGATGGCCGGCGCACTCAGGCCCAGGTGCGGGTCGTTGGCCAGCAGGGGTTTGCCACTGACCGTGCGCGAGCCCGCCAGCACCCAGTTGTTGCTGCCCTTGCCTTCGGATGTGCCCGCATTGCGCGTGAGGTCCTGCGCCCAGGCCAGCATGCCCTGGCTGATCTCGTGCGAAAACACGCCCCCCGCGGCCTCTTGCGGCCCGGCGCCCGTCGCCACGGGCTTTTCACCCCCGCTGTCTGCGGGCGCAGAAGGCGCCTGCGCATCCCGGTAGATGCCCAGTTGCCGGTACAGCGATGCCAGATCGGCAGATGCAGCGGGTGGCTCGCCCGGATAGGGCGGCATCAACTGCCACAGGCGCCCGGTGTCCAGCGTTCTGGCCACGGACAGGCGGGCAAACTCGTTGCCCCAGTTACCGCCCAGGTCCAGCGCCATCATCAACGCCCAGGCCACGCTGTCCTCGGGCTCCCAGACCGCGCCGGTGGTACCGCCGGGCTTCACCCCCAGCACATGGAACTCGGGCGGCAATGCCTGCGGCAGGTTTTGGTGGAATGCATGAATGCCCTGGCTGTAAGCCTGCAACGCATCGCGGGCGTGGGCGGGCAGCCCGGCATATTGCTTGCGTGCATGGCCCATGATGTCGAGCGCGCGCATGAGCTTGTCGGTCTCCAGCGTGGCGGGCCCGAAGACTTCGGAAAGCTCGCCGTGCATCACGCGGCGGTTGAATTCCAGTTGCCAGGTGCGCTCTTGCGCATGCACGTAACCCATGGCGAACCACGCATCCTGCGCAGACTGCGCGCGGATGTGCGTGACATCGGCAGCGTCGCGCTGCACGCGGACCCCCTCGCGCAACCCGTTCAGCACGATGCGCCCGTCCAGCGCCGGAAAAGCACGCTGCACATACAGGGTGACGCCGGCCCCCGCCAGCAAGGCCGCTGCCACCCCTGCGACGATTGCACGCTGTAACCACACCATGGTGCCTGTCTCCTCGATCTTGTGGTGAAAATGGGGCGCGTCGTCCAGTGCGGCGCAGCCGATCCTGGCGCCCCTGGCGAGGCACATGCCTGCTCAACCCAGGTGGGCGTTGCCTCCGGCCACATGGAATTTGATGATGGGTGCACTCGAATTAGCGAACGCCCCCCCCAGGGCCATCTCGCCGATGCCATGCAGGATGCAGGCATCGCGGCGCAACTGCACGGGAACATCGCTGCCATCAAAGCGCACCCAGGTGCCAAAGCTGCTCATATCGGTCAGTACAAAGCCGCTGTTGTGCCAGTCGATGCGCGCATGCAGGCGCGAGACGCGCGGGTCGTTGATGCACAACCGGGCATCGGTGGAGCGGCCAATCTGCACGGGCACGTCGGTCGAGGCAAAAGACCGGTCGATCCCGTGCCACGAAAACTGGATCTGCCCCAGGATCGAGTCCACGGGCGCGAAGTGGCTGGCCAGCGTGGCCTGCATGGTCAGCGAGTCTGGTTCTTCGTTCTCGCGCCACTCAACCTGGTAGAGCATCAGCATCTCGGCCTTGCCGCGGATTTCCATCATTCCCAGCTTGCGGTACCACACCGAGGGCGCGGCACCCGACAGCAGCACCGCGGCCTCCGTGGCCCATATCTCGGCGGGCCCGGCGCGCTCGCACAGGCGGGAGGCGACGTTCACGGCATCGCCGTAGCAATCGCCCTCCACATCCACCACCTCTCCGCTGGCCACGCCCACCCGGATGCCCATGTACAGCGGATGGGGCCAGCGGCTCACCCGCTCCTGGTGTCCGCGCAACATGGCCGCCGCAGCGGCAACAGCACTGGCTGCGTCACCAAAAATGGCCAGGACACCGTCTCCCAAGTATTTGACGATGCGCCCATGATGGGCCTCTGTCGTGCCGCCGATCCAGTGGGTGACCTGGGTGACGACCTCGGTGGCACGCTCATTGCCCAGGGTTTCATACAACGACGCGCTGCCTGAGATATCCGCAAACACAACCGTCGAAAACACACTCATGGACACAAGCCTTTCATTGCCAATGCTTGGAGCAGTCTAGTGCATGCCACTCGCCAGCGCACGCTCTAAATGGCATAGCACCTGTCTCATACACGCAAACGGCCCACCTCCGATCGTCGCGCTGGCTCCCACGTCGGTGAATTGAAATAAAAGGGCGCAGTCTGTTGTCTTTATACAAAAAAAGGAGCACGCCCCTTGCGCGCCGTCTCGCTCCCGCGTAACTTGACCTGACCTGCCACTCTCAGACATTCCTGCAATTCTTCATGCGCTGGAACAAGCCCAATCTTCGCAGCAGCCTGCACGGCCTTCTGGGCCGCGATGCTCCAGCATCGACAGCCTGGGTGCGCAACCAGGACCTCGAAGATATCCGGTACGCAATGATCCAGTGCCTGGCGGGACTCAGTGGCAGTGACGTCGCCCGCCTGAACATGCGGCTGCGCTACGCAGGCGACATAGAGGCGCTGTGGTACCTGCGCAGCGATTTGCTCGCCGTGCTCACTCCACTGCGGGGCGAGGCACTTGCCCATGCCACGCTGGCCCAATTGACACTGCTGTTTCAAGGGCAGCTTCCCCGCGCGCTGGGCGGGGCACCCAAGCCCACCCACCTTTGACCGGCCCTCAGTGCTGGTGTCCCCAGTACAGCAGCGCATCGCGGTCTTCCACCGACAGCGACACCTTGGCCCCTACTGGCAACACCACCTTGGTCTGCACATGCCCGAAAGGCAGGTTGGTGAGCACGGGCGCCTTGATCTGGCTGCGCAGCCAGTCCACCACCGATTGCAGCTTGAAGCCCTTGTCGTGGGGCGCCAGCTTGTAGTTGGTGAACTGGCCCAGCACCACCGCCTTTTGCTGCGCCAGGATGCCCGCATGCAGCAGTTGTGTGAGCATGCGCTCGATGCGGTAGGGGTGCTCGCCCACGTCCTCCACGAACAGGATGCCGCCACGCACCACAGGCAGGTAGGGCGTGCCCACCAGGCCGGTGAGCACGGCCAGATTGCCCCCCCAGAGCGTTGCGTTTTTCACATACAGGTCCGGCACTGCGGGCTGGCCGTCGGGCTGCGGTTTTTCTCGCGCCATGCGCCAGCCCGCACCCTCGCCGTGGCCCGTGAGCAGATCGTCGAAGCAGGCCAGCATGATGTCGTCGGGCTCACCCTCGACGCCAAAATCACTGAGCAGACCGGGGCCGGCCCAGGTCACGGCACCGGTCTGCGCCAGCACGGCTGTCTGGAACGCCGTGAAATCACTCAGGCCTACGAATTTCATGCCAGCGTCTATGGCCTTGGCCACCGCCTTGTAGCGGATGCCCGGCAGGATGCGCGTCAGGCCATAAGACCCTCGCGTGATGAGCGCCACATCGGCGCCACTGGCCGCCGCGCGGTGGATGGCGGCCAGGCGCGTGGCATCGTCGCCGGCAAAGCGGGTGTGCACGGCCTGGGCGTCGGAGTCCACTTCCACCTCATGGCCCATGGCTTTCAGGCGTGCAATGCCCCGCTGGAAGGCGGCCTTGTCGCGGATGGAGCCGGCGGGCGAGTAGATGTAGATGTGCTGGGGGCCGTGGTCGTGCGCGCAATGCGACGGGTCGTGGTGGTGGGGCAAAGCGTTCAGGCCAACAAGCGGCCTGCTCCGTAAGAAGGGGGGTGCACCGCCTAAAGGGTGATGCCATCAGGAAGAGAAGTATTCCACAGCCTGCGCAGCAAGGGCCTGGCCGTGCTCGGGCACGAAGTGCCCTGCCTGCGGCAGCACGATGGGCGGCGGGCAGCCACGGATGCCGCGCTGCAGCGCCTGCACGACGGGCAAACCGAAAACGGGGTCTTGCGCGCCCGCCACCGCCAGGCTGCGGCCCTGCCAGTCGTGCTGCCAGAAGCTTCGCGCTGCCCGGGAAGCGTCAGCACCCTCTGCATCGGGCTGATCCGGCACCCGCATGGAAAATGCGCGCAGCGCGGCCCGGTAGCCGCGGTCGGGAAACGGCGCATCGTAGGCCGCACATTCACCCTGCCGCAGATGCGGATTGCCGCGCGCCAGCAGGCGCCCCACGCCGAACAAAGGCTTTTGGGCGCACAGCGCGCGCCACTGCACCAGGCCCGGTGGCAGTGGTGCATCGCCCGTGGCCAGCCAGGTGTTCATGGCCAGCAGGCCCGCAAAACGCCCGGGCATGGCCATGGGCAAGGTCAGGCCCAGCATGCCGCCCCCGCCCTGCACCACCAGCACGATGTTGTGCAGATCAAGACGGTCGATCAGTTCCAGCAGCACCTGGCGGTGCCATGCGAAATGGTGAAAACCATCCTTCTTGGGTTTGTCGCTCTTGCCAAAACCGATCAGGTCAGGCGCCACCACGCGATCGCCCGCCGCCAGAAACACGGGTAGCATGTGGCGGTAGAGATAGCTCCAGGCCGGGTCGCCATGCAGGCACAGCCAGGTGTGCGGTGCCTGCACGGGCCCCTCGTCCAGGTAGTGCATGCGCAACCCCGCGAGGCTGGGCAGGTCGCTGAGGTAATGCGGCGCCCAGGGGTAATCGGGCAGATGGGCAAAGGCCGCTTCGGGCGTGCGCAAGGCATCGTCGCGCAGCGGATGCTGCGCCAGCGCCTCGGCGCGCTGCTGGGCGCGCCGGCGGCGAAAGAACGCGCTCAGCAGCGCGCCGCACTCGTGCGCCAGCACCCCGCCCTGCACCTGCGTTTGGTGGTTGATGGCCGCATGCCCGAAGAGGTTGAGCACCGAACCCGCAGCGCCGGTCTTGGGGTCTGTGGCCCCAAACACCACGCGCGACACGCGCGCATGCAGCATGGCGCCGCTGCACATGGCGCAGGGTTCCAGCGTGACGTAGAGCGTGCAGCCATCGAGCCGGTAGTTGCCCAGCAGCTGTGCCGCGGCCCGCAGCGCCACGATTTCGGCATGCGCGGTGGGGTCGTGCCCCTGCACCGGGGCGTTGCGGCCCGTGGCAATCACCTGGCCATCCTTCACCACGACAGCCCCTACCGGCACCTCGCCCGCCAGTGCAGCGGCCTGCGCTTGGGCCAGTGCCTGGCGCATCCAGTGCTCGTCTTGTTGCAACTGCATTGCTATATAAGTAATAGCTGCTAGCGCTTTATGAGTATGCGCTGCAGGCCATTTTTATTCAAATATTACCTGGAATCGTCGGGCATGGGCCGGGCCTGCTGCATGAGCCCTTCCACCTGCTGCCTGACCTGTTGCTGCACCTGCTGGCTTTGCGCGCGCACCGTGCCTGCAGGCGCCGGGGCGGCTGCACCGCCGGGTTCTGCCGGCAGTTGCAGCGACGGCACCGGCGTGCGCGTGGCCGCCAGCTGCTTCTTGGCCAGCACCCCCACTATGGCCAGCGCCACCACCAAGCCCACCCATCCAAAAACAGCACGCATCTCAGACCTCCGGGTTGTGCGCGGATCCGGGCACCATGCCCAGCCGCTCCATCCATTGCGCCAGCGCCCGGGCATCGGCATTGCCTTGCCGGTACTGCGCGTACAGGGCGGCGTGGGATTCGTGCCGGTGCTGGTTGAGCTTGAGCTTGCACTGCAGATCCAGCACTTCGAGCTCGAATGCCACGATGCCCGCCAGCATCTTGTGGGCGAATTCCTCGCCCAGGGCGCGCCACTGCGCGGCATAGGACGGCTCATGGTCACCAATCAGCTGCTTGAGCAGCGCATCCTTGGCGGCGGGCTCCTCGACCAGGGTCGCCTGTACGCGGCAGTGCACGGCCAGGTAGTTCCATGTGGGCACCCGGGCCAGATCCGGGTACACCGAGGGCGAAAGATAGGCCTGCGGCCCCAAGAAGGTGACCAGGGCCTGGGGCCTCGCCTGCAGGTAGCGCCAGTGCGGGTTGGGCCGGGCGCAATGGCCCAGCAGCACCAGGGCATCACCGCGCTGCTGCACATGCAGCGGCAAATGAGTGGCGAAGGGAAAACCTTCGTTGTCATTGGAAATCAGGCTGGCCAGCGGGTGCGCGCGCATCAGTGCGCGGGCATGGGCCGGGTCGTGCGAATGGAACTGGGGCGGCAGGTACATGGGGCCTCACTGTAGTGGCAAACCCCCCGGAAAGCACCGGGGAGCCCCGGCACGTCCCGTGCACGTCAACCGCGCGTCAGTTCAGCGGCACGCGGCTGCCATCCTTGTAGGTGTAGAGCGTGACGGCAGGCGCGGCCAGTTCACCCTTGGCAATGAAGCTGATGTTGGCCGTCACGCCCTTGTACTGGGTCTTGCTCAGGAAAGGGCCGTACACCACGGGGTCCACCGAGTTGGCGCGCTTCATGGCATCCACCAGCACCATGGCGGCGTCGTAGGCGTAGGGGCTGTAGATCTGGAACTGGCCGGGGAACTTGGCGTCGTAGCGTTTCTTCCAGTCGCTGCCGCCCTGCATCTTGTCCACCGATGCGCCGCCGGTGGCGCAGGTCACGTTCTTCACGGAACGCGACTTGCCGGCCAGCTCGGGCAGCTTGGGCGTGCACAGGGCGTCACCACCAAAATATTTCACATCGCCCAGGCCCAGTTGCTCCATCTGGCGCAGCATGGGGCCCGCTTGCGCATCCAGGCCACCGTAGAAGATGCCATCGGGCTTCTTGTTCTTGATGGCCGTGAGAATGGCCATGAAGTCGGTGGCCTTGTCGTTGGTGAACTCCTCGCCCACCACCTTCAGGCCTTTTTGCAGGGCCGTGGCCTTGAACACCGAGGCCACGCCCTGGCCATAGGCCGTGCGGTCGTCAATGATGGCCACGGTCTTGAGCTTGAGGCTGTCTGCCGCAAACAGGGCCAGCGCGGCGCCCAGGGCGTTGTCGTTGGCGATGAGGCGGAAGGACGTCTTGTAGCCGGGCTTGGTCAGATCAGGGTTGGAAGCCGATGCCGTGATGTGCGGCAGGTCGCATTTGTGGTAGACCGACGAAGCGGGAATGGATGTGCCCGACTGCAGGTGGCCCACCACACCGGCCACCTTCTGGTCGCACAGCTTTTGCGCCACGGCGGTGGCCTGGCGGGGGTCGCCGGCGTCGTCCTCGGCGGCGATCACGAACTGGATCTTCTTGCCACCAATGACCAGGTTCTGCGTGTTCAGGTCGTCCACGGCCATGCGCACGCCGTTTTCGGTGTCTTTGCCGATGTGGGCAATGCCGCCGGAAACCGGGCCGGCATGGCCGATCTTGACGGTTTGCACCTCTTGGGCCAGCGTGGCGCCACAGGCCACAGCCAGGGCGGCGGCGGCCGTCCATTGCAGGGAAAAACGCAGGCGGAAAGCAGACAGCATGGCTCAATCTCCATCAAATATAAGAAGTACGCAGCCTTCAAGGGTGCGAAAAACCCCGCATCCTACGCCCGCGCCCAGCCACAGGCAGTCCATTAGCAATAGAGCATGAATTTTTCATGCTTATTAATTTCACTAATGAAAAAGGTACACCTCCCTCCATCCGAGCAGCACCCACGGATGCGCGGAAACACCACGCCCAGCAGCCAGCGCTGGGATAATCGCCCCATGTCCTTGCTGCCCCACCAGATCGAGTTGCTCTCCCCCGCCCGCGATGCAGCCATCGGCATCGAGGCCGTCAACCACGGCGCCGATGCCGTGTACATCGGCGGCCCCGCCTTTGGCGCCCGGGCCGGTGCGGGCAACGACCTCCGCGATCTGGAGCGCCTGATCGCGCACGCCCACCGCTTCAACAGCCGCATCTTCATCACGCTCAACACCATCCTGCGCGACGACGAGCTCGAAGCCGCCCGCCAGATGGCCTGGCAGGTCTACAACGCCGGGGCCGATGCGCTCATCATCCAGGACATGGGGCTGCTCGAAATCGACCTGCCGCCCATCCAGCTGCACGCCAGCACCCAGACCGACATCCGCACGCCCGAAAAAGCGCGTTTTCTGCAGGACGCGGGCCTGTCGCAACTGGTGCTGGCGCGCGAGCTGACCGTGCAGCAGATCGCCGCGGTGCACAAGGCCCTGGGCCCGGTGGATGCGCCGGGCCGCGCCCACATCGAGTTCTTCATCCACGGCGCGCTGTGCGTGGCCTACAGCGGCCAGTGCAACATCAGCCACGCCCAAACCGGGCGCAGCGCCAACCGGGGCGACTGCAGCCAGGCCTGCCGCCTGCCCTACCAGGTGACCGATGCCCAGGGCCGCTTCATCGCGCACGACAAGCATGTGCTGTCAATGAAGGACAACAACCAGAGCGACAACCTGCGCGCCCTGATCGACGCGGGGGTGCGCAGCTTCAAGATCGAGGGGCGCTACAAAGACATGGGCTATGTGAAGAACATCACCGCCCACTACCGCACGCTCATCGACGCCATCCTGGAGGAGCGCGAGGCCTCGGGCCATCCGCTGGCGCGCTCATCGAGCGGGCGCACCCGGTTCACCTTCACGCCCGATCCGCTGCAGAACTTCAACCGCGAGTTCACCGACTACTTCGTGACCGGCCGCAAGGACGACATCGGCGCCTTCGACAGCCCCAAGAACCCCGGCCAGGCGATTGGCTGGGTGACCAAGCTCGGCCCCGACTTTGTGGAGCTGGAGGTGAGCGACCCCGCCACCGTGCTGCACAACGGCGACGGCCTGTGCTACCACGACCTGCACAAGGCGCTGATCGGCATGGCCATCAACCGGGCCGAGCCGGTGTCGGCCCGCAGCGTCGGCCAGTGGCGCGTTTACCCCAAGGACCCGATGGAGGGATTCAAGGATCTGCGCAAGGGCACCGAGGTCAACCGCAACCGCGACATGGACTGGGTGCGCACGCTGGAGAAAAAGTCCAGCGACCGGCGCATCGGCCTGTGGGTGCAACTGGCCGAAACACCCGAGGGCTTGACCCTCACGCTCACCGACGAAGACGGCTACACCGGCAACGCGCGCGTGGCACACGCACACCAGAGCGCCACCGATACCGCCAAGGCCGAGGCATCGCTGCGCGAGCAGCTCGGTCGCTTTGGCGCCAGCATTTTTGTGGTGAACGACATTGCGCTGCAGCTCTCGCAGCCCTGGTTCGTGCCCGCCTCGGCGCTCAACGCCCTGCGCCGCGAAGCACTGGAGCATCTGGAAGCAGCGCGCGCCAAGGGCTTTGTGCGCCTGCCGCGCGCCACACCGGCCGAGCCGCCAGCGCCCTACCCCGACGACACGCTGAGCTTTCTGGGCAACGTGTTCAACCACAAGGCGCACGACTTCTATGTACGCCATGGCGTGAAGGTGATCGACGCGGCCTACGAGGCGCATGAGGAAGAAGGCGAAGTCAGCCTCATGATCACCAAGCATTGCGTGCGCTTCTCGATGAGCCTGTGCCCCAAGCAGGCCAAGGGCATCACGGGCGTGCAGGGCACCATCAAGGCCGAACCCCTGATGTTGATCAATGGCAAGGAGAAGCTGACCTTGCGCTTTGACTGCAAGCCCTGTGAAATGCATGTGATGGGCCGCATGAAGCGCCATGTGCTGCAGCAGACGAGCGAATCCCCCGTCAAGTTCTACACCACCCGCCCCCAGCGCCCCGCCTGACTCTGCGGGGGACTGGGCACCAGGATGCAAAGCCCGTGACCCAGCGATTTTCCATCACGGCAGCCACGCCCATCGCCCCTCGCCAGGGCGTGACCCCATGAGTGCGCCCGTCTGGGCCTGGCTGCAATTCATTGCCTGCGCGGCGCTCATCGGCGCAGCGGGTTTCCAGCTCTCCCGCTACGGAGATGCCATTGCGCGACATACCGGGCTGTCCGGGAGCTGGATCGGGTTGACGCTGGTGGCCAGCGTCACCTCGCTGCCCGAACTGGCCACGGGCATCACCAGCGTGACCATTGCCCAGGCCCCCAACCTGGCCGTTGGCAATGCGCTGGGCAGTTGCGTGCTGAACCTGGTTTTCCTTGTGTGGATCGATCTCATCTACCGCCGCGCACCCGTCTGGAGCCAGGCAAGCAAAGGCCATGTGCTGGCGGCCGCCTTTGGTGTGGTACTGCTGGGCTTTTTGCTCATGGGCCTGCTCATCGGCCAACTGGGCCCTCATGCGGACTCCCCGGGCGCATCCCGGGCATCGGTCTGGGGCGTGGGGCTGATGACGCCCGTGATGCTCATGCTGTACCTTATCGCCATGCGCACCCTGTTTGCCTACGAGTGCTCGCATCCCGACACATCCGCCGCAGCAGATACCCCTCCCTCACTGCCACTGCGCCACGCCCTGGTGCGCTTCGTCCTGGCCGCATCGGTGGTGGTGGGCGCCGGCCTGTGGCTGCCCTTCGCCGCCGTGGAACTGGCCAACACCATGGGCTGGAATCGCAGTTTCGTGGGCAGCCTGTTCGTGGCCATGGCCACCACGCTGCCGGAACTGGCGGTCACGCTGTCGGCACTGCGACTGGGCGCTCTGGACATGGCCATTGGGAACCTGCTGGGCAGCAACCTGTTCAACGTGACCATTGTTGCCGTGGATGACTTTTTCTACCGGCCCGGCGTGCTGCTGTCAGATGTCTCGCTGGTCCATGCGGTTACCGCCGGTTCAGCCATCGTGATGACCGGGCTTGCACTGGTAGGGCTGTTCTTTCGCCCGCGCGACCGGGTGTTGCGCGCCGTGGGCGCTGTCAGCCTCGGCTTGGCGGCCGTCTATCTTCTCAACACCTACGTGGTCTTCCTTCATGGCGCCTGAAACCAGTCTCCCGTCCGGCATTCCGCCGCCAGCCAATGCCCACCTGCGTGACGCCCAGGAACTCGCCCAGGTGTACCGCGTCAACCCCCACACCGGCCTGCACGATGACGAGGCCACGCAGCGCGCCATGCAGCACGGTGCCAACGAATTGCAGGACCACGCGCAGCGCAGCCCCCTGGCGCTGCTGGCCGACCAGTTCAAGGACTTCATGGTGCTCGTGCTGCTGGCCGCGGCAGTGGTCTCCGGCGTGATCGGGGACCTTACCGACACGCTGGTCATCCTGGTCATCGTGGTGCTCAACGCCATCATCGGCTTCGTGCAGGCCTGGCGCGCCGACCAGGCCATGGCGGCACTGCGCCAGCTGGCAGCGGCGCACGCCACCGTGCTGCGCAACGGCGCGATCCAGGTGGTTCCCGCCACGGTGCTGGTGCCGGGCGACATCGTGCTGCTGGAAGCGGGCAACCAGATACCGGCCGACCTGCGCCTGATCGAGATCGCGCAGCTGCAGGTGGATGAATCGGCCCTCACCGGCGAATCGGTCACCGTCGCCAAGCAGACCGAGGCCCTGGCCGCGCAGGACGTAGGCGCCCTGGGCGACCGCACCAACATGGCCTTCAAGGGCACTACCGCCACCCACGGCCGGGCGCGCGGGCTGGTGGTGGCCACCGGCATGCACACCGAGCTGGGCAAGGTCGCCAAGCTGCTCGACACCGACGACCGCAGCACCCCGCTGCAGCTGCGCCTGGCCGCGTTTGGCAAGCGGCTGGCCATTGGCGTGCTGGGCATCTGCCTGGTGATCTTCGTGGTGGGGGTGCTGCGCGGCGAGGCCCCGCTGCTCATGGCTCTTACCGCCATCAGCCTGGCCGTGGCCGCCATCCCCGAGGCCATGCCCGCCGTGGTCACCGTGCTGCTGGCGCTGGGCGCGCGCCGCATGGTGGCCGTCAATGCACTGGTGCGGCGCCTGCCCTCGGTCGAGACCCTGGGATCGGTCACCACCATCTGCTCGGACAAGACCGGCACGCTCACGCAAAACCGCATGCACGCCGAGCTGCTGCTGGCCCACGGCACGCGCTGGGTGCCCGGCGACCCCCTGCCAGGCCCGGCCCACGCCGAGGCCCTGCGCGCCGCCGCGCTGTGCAACGACGCCACGCGCCAGGCCACGGGCGACGACCACCCCACCGGCACCCACTGGCAGGGCGACCCCACCGAGACCGCGCTGGTGCTGGCCGCGCACGCGGGTGGGCTGGACAAGGCCCAGCTCGACACCGCCTGGCCGCGCGTGCAGGAGCAGCCCTTTGACTCCGACCGCAAGCGCATGACGTCGTTCCATCGGGACAGCCAGGGGTTCGTGGCCTACACCAAAGGCGCCCCCGAATCGGTGCTGCCCTGCTGCGCCACCCACTGGACGCCCGACGGCACCGCCGCGCTGCACAGCGACACGGTGCTGGCCACCGCCAACCAGTTGGCCGCCCAGGGCCTGCGCGTGCTGGCCCTGGCGCGCCGCCACCATGCGCGCCTGCCGGACACCAACGACATCGACGCCGTGGAAAGCCAGCTGGAGCTGCTGGGCCTGATCGCCCTCATCGACCCGCCGCGCCCCGAAGCCCAGGCCGCCGTGCGCGACTGCATCAGCGCAGGCATCACGCCCGTCATGATCACGGGCGACCACCCCGCCACCGCACGGGCCATTGCGCACCGGCTGGGCATCGTGCCAAGCGCCGACGCGCCCGTGCTCACCGGCGCCGACCTGGCCCAGCTGGACGACGCGGCCCTGCGCGCGCGGATCGAGCAGGTGCATGTGTATGCCCGCGTGGACCCGGCGCAAAAGATCCGCATCGTCGAGGCATTGCAGGCCCAGGGCCATTTCGTGGCCATGACGGGCGATGGCGTGAACGATGCCCCGGCCTTGAAGCGCGCCGACATCGGTGTGTCCATGGGCAAGGGCGGCACCGACGTGGCGCGCGAGGCCAGCAGCCTGGTGCTGCTGGACGACAACTTCGCCACCATCGTGGCGGCGGTGAAGGAAGGCCGGCGCATCTACGACAACATCCGCAAGTTCGTGCGCTATGCCATGACCGGCAACTCCGGCGAGATCTGGACCATCTTTCTCGCGCCCCTGCTGCTGCTGCCCATTCCGCTGCTGCCCATCCACATCCTGTGGGTCAACCTGGTGACCGACGGCCTGCCCGGCCTGGCCCTGGCGGCCGAACCCGCCGAGCGCGGCATCATGCAGCGCCCGCCCCGCCCGCCGAATGAGAGCCTGTTCGCCCAGGGCATGTGGCAGCACATCCTGGGCATGGGCCTGCTGATCGCCGGCCTGTGCCTGGCCGTGCAGGCCTGGGCCCTGCACACCGGCCATGCGCACTGGCAGACCATGGTGTTCACCGTGCTCACGCTGGCGCAGATGGCCCATGTGATGGCCATCCGCTCCGAAAGCGAGCCGCTGTGGCGCCTGGGGCTGGCCAGCAACCGGCCCCTGCTCTATGCCGTGCTGCTCACGTTCCTGCTGCAGATGGCCACCATCTACGTGCCGTTGCTCAACCCCATCTTCCGGACCGAACCGCTGAGCCTGGGCGAACTGGGCATCTGCGTGGCCGCGGCCCTGGTGGTGTATGGCGTGGTCGAGCTGGAAAAGGCCTGGCGGCGCCAGCGCAAGGCCGGCGGCAGCGCCGTGGACGACCCCACTCCATAGCCCCATAAGCACATAGCGAACGATTCGATGGGTGCCGGCAGCGGCCGGTGCAAGAATGCGTGCTGGCGCCGCGACTTTGCGCGCCATCGACAACCTTCAACGACAGAGAGACCGTCCCATGCACATCGAAACCCTGGCCGTCCACGCCGGCTACCAGCCCGACCCCACCACCAAGTCTGCCGCCGTGCCGCTGTACCAGACCGTGGCCTATGCGTTCGACAGCGCCCAGCATGGCGCCGACCTGTTCGATCTGAAGGTGCCGGGCAACATCTACACGCGCATCATGAACCCGACCACCGACGTGCTGGAGCAGCGCGTGGCAGCGCTCGAAGGCGGCGTGGCCGCGCTGGCCGTGGCCTCGGGCATGGCGGCCATCACGGCGGCCATCCAGACCATCGCCGAGACAGGCGACAACATCGTCTCGGCCAGCACGCTGTATGGCGGCACCTACAACCTGTTTGCCCACACCTTCCCGCAGCAGGGCATCGAGGTGCGCTTCGCCGACCCGCGCGACCCGGCCAGCTTTGCCAAGCTGATCGACGCACGCACCAAGGCCGTGTTCTGCGAATCCATCGGCAACCCGCTGGGCAACGTGACCGACATCGCCGCGCTGGCCCAGGTGGCGCACGACCACGGCGTGCCGCTGATCGTGGACAACACCGTGCCCAGCCCCTACCTGTGCCGCCCCATCGAACACGGCGCCGACATCGTGGTGCACGCGCTCACCAAGTACATGAACGGCCACGGCAACAGCATCGGCGGCATCATCGTGGACAGCGGCAAGTTTCCATGGGCCGAGCACAAGGAGCGCTTCAAGCGCCTGAACGAGCCCGACGTGAGCTACCACGGCGTGGTCTACACCGAGGCGCTGGGCGCCGCCGCCTTCATCGGCCGCGCGCGCGTGGTGCCGCTGCGCAACATGGGCGCGGCCCTTTCGCCGTTCAACGCCTGGCTCACGCTGCAGGGCATCGAAACCCTGCCGCTGCGCATGGACCGCATCTGCGACAACACGCTGGCGCTGGCGAAATTCCTGCAAAGCCACCCCAAGGTGGAATGGGTGCGCTACGCGGGCCTTCCCGACCACGCCGACCACGCCGTGGCGCAGCGCCAGATGGGCGGGCGCGCCTCGGGCATCCTGAGCTTTGGCCTGAAGGCCAGTGACGCAGACCCGCGCGCGGCAGGCGCCCGCTTCCTCGATGCGCTGGGCCTGTTCACGCGCCTGGTCAACATTGGCGATGCCAAGTCGCTGGCCACGCACCCGGCCTCCACCACGCACCGCCAGCTCAACCCCGCAGAGCTGGCCAAGGCGGGGGTGAGCGAGAACATGGTGCGCCTGTCGGTGGGCATCGAACACATCCACGACCTGCAGGCCGACCTGGTGCAGGCGCTCGACAAAGTCTGAGGCAGCACCCACCGCGCGGATCGCACTGCGCGGTGGGCGAACAATTGAACCATTTCAGGCTATGGCGCTTATGCAAAAGCGCCATTAGCTATATTTCAATAGCAAATCTCAGAGGGCTTTCTTGACCAGCGCGCCCTTGAACAGATACGGCAAGCGGGGCCCGCGTTCTTCGGCGACTCCGCCCTTGTCTTCCACGCTGATGGCCAGCTCCCGCACCCCCGCCAGCGCGGCGGTGGCAGTGGGCAGTTGCAGTGTTTTGTAGGCACTGGTGACCACGCCCAGCGAACGCGGGGGCTTGTCGCCCTCCAGGGCCCACAGCTGCATGCTGTCGTCGCGCCCCTCGCGCACTTCGTTCAGGCGCTGCAATTGCAGCACGCTGCCCTGCACGTCGGCAGTGACCAGCAAGGCCGGCAGCTGTTTATCGTCGAGCAGCACTGACAGGTACTGCACCTGGGCCACCGCGCTCACCTTGGCCTGCAGGTGCGCAATCTGGGCCTTGAGCTGTTCGAGCATGCTCGCGCTGGCCGCCCAGGCGATCAGCGCAACCACCATCAGGAAAATGGCCAGCGCCCGCCACCACGCGCTGACGCCACGGCAGGCGGGCGTGGAGGAAGTCGGTGCGGTGGTCGGGGTATCGGGCATGTCGGAATTCTTGGGTGCAGCAAAGAGGGGCAGTATGCCCGCGCCCACCGCTCTGCCCGGCCCATGCCGAAGCCGAAGCCGAAGCCGAAGCCGAAGCCGAAGCCGAAGCCGAAGCCGAAGCCGAAGCCGAAGCCGAAGCCATTCACGGTGTGCCGCAGTTTCCGTGTGATGATCCGGCCAGCAACGTTCACGGAAAAACCATGGCATCCCCCACCGACAACATCAGCATGGCACTGTTTTGCGACTTCGAGAATGTCGCACTGGGAGTGCGCGACGCCAAATACGACAAGTTCGACATCAAGCCGGTGCTCGAACGCCTGCTGCTCAAGGGCTCCATCGTGGTCAAGAAGGCCTATTGCGACTGGGATCGCTACAAGGGCTTCAAGGCCACGATGCACGAGGCCAATTTCGAGCTGATCGAAATCCCCCATGTCCGCCAGTCGGGCAAAAACTCGGCCGACATCCGCCTCGTGGTGGACGCGCTCGACCTGTGCTACACCAAGTCGCACGTCAACACCTTCGTGATCATCAGCGGTGATTCGGATTTTTCTCCGCTGGTCTCCAAGCTGCGCGAAAACGCCAAGCAGGTCATTGGCGTGGGCGTCAAGCAGTCCACCTCGGACCTGCTGATCGCCAACTGCGACGAGTTCATTTTTTACGACGACCTGGTGCGCGAGAGCCAGCGCGCACAGGCGCGGCGCCAGCCGTCCGATGCGGCGCCCGTGGCCCGGCGCTCGCCCGAGGAAGAGCGCCACCGCAAGGAAGCGCAGGAGGCGCGCCGCACCCAGGGCATCGAGCTGGCCGTGGAGACCTTCGATGCCCTGCTCTCCGTGCGGGGCGACAGCGGCAAGATCTGGGCGTCCGTGCTCAAGGAAGCCATCAAGCGCCGCAAACCCGATTTCAGCGAAAGCTATTACGGTTTCCGGGCCTTTGGCAACCTGCTGGAAGAAGCCCAGCAGCGCGGCCTGCTGGAGTTTGGCCGCGACGAAAAATCGGGCGCCTACGTGTTTCGCAGCACGGGCAACACCAGCGCCGCCCCGGCGCGGCCCGACGCGACGGCAGAGCGGCCGCTGACCAGCTATTTCCGGCAGCCAGCACCTGCCGCAGCGCCGCCTGCCGAAGTGGCAGAGCCCGCACCGCCAGCTGCCCCTGCGCGCGGCCGTGGCCGCGCCCGCAAAGCGGCAGCGCCCACCGCCAAAGCAGCCGCAGAACCCACCGCAACCGCGGCTCCCGAAGCACAGGCGGTGCCGCAAGTGCCTTCCAGCGCATTGCCGCAGGCCACAGCGGAAAATGATCCACCGAAACCCCAAAAGGCCCCTGCCCGGCCCCGCCGACCGCGCAAGCCGCCCGAAGGCAGCACCACCCCGTAATGCGGGTCGGAGCCGCAGCTTGCGGCCACAGCGCCCCGTCACGCGCGCCTCAGCCCATGTCCCTGGCCAGCCGCACGCCCGCAAACTGCCAGCGCGCCGTGGCCGGGAAAAAATTGCGGTAGCTGGCGCGCGCGTGGCCTGGCGGTGTGGCGCACGAGCTGCCGCGCAGCACATACTGGTTCACCATGAACTTGCCGTTGTATTCGCCCACCGCACCTTCTGCCGCCCGAAAACCGGGGTATGGCGCATAGCTTGACTGCGTCCACTGCCACGCCGCGCCCACCAGCTGCTCCAGGCCTGTGCCCCGGGCTGTGCGGGGGTGCAGCAGCTCGCCTGGGGCCTCGCTGGCAGCCGCGTCTGCGAACACCGGTGCCGCGGCATGCTCCCATTCGGCCTCGGTGGGCAGGCGGGCACCCGCCCAGCGCGCATAGGCGTCGGCCTCGAAATACGACAGGTGCACCACAGGCTGCGCACCCTGCAACGGCCGCAGCCCGGCCAAGGTGAACTCGTGCCAGGTGGAACCGTCGCGCTGCCAGTACAGGGGCTGCTCCAGCCCCTGGGCCGCGCGCCAGTCCCAGCCTTCGGCCAGCCAGTGGGCGGGGTCGCCATAGCCGCCATCGTCCACAAACGCTGCAAACTCGGCATTGGTGACCAGGCGCGATGCCAGTGCGTATGGCTGCAGATACACCGGGTGGCGCGGGCTCTCGTTGTCAAACGCAAAGCTGCCGCCCGCATGGCCAATCTCGGCCAGCCCGCCGGCCCACGGATGCCAGACCAGCGGCGGTGCGGCCGCGCCGTCAACGGCCACGGACTGCACCGGGCGGTAGGCCGGGTGCATCGGGTTGCACGACAGCAGGTGCTTGATGTCGGTCACCAGCAGCTCCTGGTGCTGCTGCTCGTGCTGCAGGCCCAGCTCCACCAGCGCGCACAGGGCCGCGTCGTGCACCAGCGTGGGCAACAGGTGCTGCATGCGCGCATCCACATCGGCCCGGTACGCCAGCACCTCGGCCATCGGAGGGCGTGTGAGCAGGCCGCGCTGGGGCCGCGGGTGCCGGGCGCCCACACCGTTGTAGTACGAGTTGAACAAGACCCGGAATGCGGGTTCAAACGGCGCAAAACCGCTCTCGTGCGCCTCCAGCACAAAGGTTTCAAAAAACCAGGTGGTGTGGGCCAGATGCCATTTGGCCGGACTGGCGTCGGGCATGGACTGGGCGGTGCAGTCTTCGGGCGACAGGGGCTGCACCAGGCGGGTGGTGTGGCGGCGCACTTCGGTGTAGCGGGAAATCAAGGGATGCATGGCCAGACAGCGCTCCATCAGAGGGTTCAGGGGCGGGCATGCACCACGGCAAACCAGCCCTGATCATCGGTCCATGCCTGCGCACGCGAAAAACCCGCCTGGGCCAGCAGGGCGGTGAACACCGCAAGGGGGTATTTGTAGCTGTTTTCGGTATGGATGCGCTCGCCGGCCCCAAAGCAGCGCTCGCCGCCCGGCCAGCGCACGCGAATCGGATCGAGGGCCTCCAGGTGCATCTCGATACGCGACGCCTCGCGGTTGAAGAAGGCGCGGTGGGCCCACTGCTCTTCCACAAAGTCACTGCCGATCAGGCGGTTCAGGTGCGTGAGCACGTTGCGGTTGAAGGCCGCCGTGACCCCTGCGGCGTCGTCATAGGCGGCTTCGAGCACCGCCACCTCCTTGGGCAGATCGATGCCGATGAGCAAGCCGCCGTCGCTGTCCACCAGCGCGCGCATGTGGCAGAGCAGTTCAAGCGCATGGGGCGGATCAAAGTTGCCGATGGAAGAGCCCGGATAGAACACCAGGCGCCCCGCCCGGGGAATGTCGGCGGGCAGCACAAGGCCCTGGGTCATGTCGCCGCCCACCGCCCGCGCGTCAAGCCCCGGCATGTCGGCGCGCAGGCGCTGCACGGCCTCTTGCAAGAAATCGACCGAAATATCCACCCCCACAAAACAGGCGGGGCGCACCTGGCGGCACAGCACGCGGGCCTTCTCGCAGCTGCCGGCGCCCAGCTCGATCACCGTGCGCACGGGGCCCAGCTGTTGGGCCATGTCGGCGGCATGGGCCTGCATCAGGGCATTTTCGGTGCGCGTGGGATAGTACTCAGGCAGGCGGGTGATGGCCTCGAACAGCAGCGAGCCGCGCTGGTCGTAGAAATATTTGGGGGAGATGCGCGCGGGGCGCTGGTTCAGGCCTTCGGTGATATCGCTAGGGTGGGTGGGGTGCATGGCGGTGGGCGTCGGGCATCGGGGTGTGAACGATGCCACAGGCTACTCCCACTGCGTTCATCGCAGGTGACAGCCTGCAACGACAGGCCACGCAGGAATGCACCCACACGCAAGCGTACCGGCCAGCCTTTCCATGACAAGGCCCGATGCAATTTCATGGATTCTTGGCTGTAGCGCAATCCCACAAGCACCAACAGCTATTATTTATATAGCACTCAACCATCAGAATCCAAAGCCAACCGGCTCCTGCATCGTTGATGGCCGGCGAAAATCGCTCCCTCAAGAAAAAGGCCGGCGCAGGCGCCAGCCCTTTTCACCTGGGAGTCAGGTGATGCCAGGCGCCGCGCAGGCAGCGCCTTCGCATCAGAAGCGCCAGCCGAGACCCACGCCCACCAGCACGGGATCGACCTTGAAGGTGCCTGCCTTGGCGCCGCCAGCGAACACATCGGTCTTGATGTAGACCTTCTTCACGTCGAAGTTCAGCGACAGGTTCTTGGTGAGCGGAATGTCCACGCCCACTTGCAGGGCGCCGCCCCAGCTGTTGCGATCGATGTCCACGCCAGCAGGCAGGTTCAGGCTGGAAAAGCGCGTGTAGTTGACACCGGCGCCCACATAGGGCTTGAAGCCGGGGGCATCAAAGTGGTACTGCAGCAGCAGCGAAGGTGGCAGGTGCTTGAGGGTGCCAATGTTGGTGCCGTTGGAACGCACGTCGTGCTTCTGGGGCACCGTGAGGACCAGCTCGGCGGCCACGTTCTTGTTGAAAAAGTACGTGATGTCGACTTCAGGAATCGTCTTGTTGTTGACCGACAGGCCCAGCCCCGTGCTGTCCTTGTTGGCGCTGTCCAGATGAACGGCGCGCACGCGCACCAGCCAAGGGCTTTCGGCCTGCTGCGCAAAGGCAGCGCCAGAGGTCAATGCACACAGAACGGCGACAGCCAGCAGATTTTTTTTCATACAGAACTCGATGCGGTTGAACGGGGACGACCCCCGTACCGCAATTGAGCCTGTTAGCAAAATGGTCAACCTTGCCTCAGGTCAAAATCCTGGTAGTTACCCTGAGCGTGGTGCGGCACACGCACCCCGGCATCAAGGGGCTGCTGCAGCGCCCTTGCGCAGCCGGTTCACCAGGGTGAAGCCCGCCACCACCAGGCCGCCCGCCACGATGCCGATCACGGCATTGAGCAGGTTGGGAACCAGCACCGCCCACAGACCGCCCACAGGCCAAAGCGCCGCCGCCGCACCCACGCCCTCCACGGCGTGGTGCAGCGCTGGAACCCCGTGCACCAGAATGCCGCCGCCGACCAGAAACATGGCCGCCGTGCCCGCCACCGAGAGCGCCTTCATCAACCAGGGCGCGGCGCGCACAATGCCCGCCCCCAGCGCACGGGCCGCCGCGCCGGGCTTGTGGTGGAGCCACAGCCCCAGATCGTCGAGCTTGACGATGCCCGCCACAAGGCCGTAAACGCCCACCGTCATGACCAGCGCGATGCCGGCCAGCACCGCCACCTGTTGCGCGAAAGGTGTACCAGCCACCGTGCCCAGGGTGATGGCGATGATTTCGGCCGACAGGATGAAATCGGTGCGCACGGCCCCCTTGATCTTGTTCTTTTCAAAAGCCACCAGGTCCACGGCCAGGTTGGCGTTGGCCTGGGCATGGCTTTCGTGCGTGGCCTCGTCCTGCTGGGGGCTGTGCAAAAACTTGTGTGCCAGCTTCTCAAACCCTTCAAAGCACAGAAATGCGCCGCCCACCATGAGCAGCGGTGTCACCGCCCAAGGCGCAAAGGCACTGATCAGCAGCGCCGCCGGCACCAGAATCGCCTTGTTCACCAGCGAGCCCTTGGCCACGGCCCAGACCACGGGAATCTCGCGCTCGGCGCGCACGCCGGCGACCTGCTGGGCATTGAGCGCCAGATCGTCGCCCAGCACGCCCGCCGTCTTTTGCGCCGCCACCTTGGTCATGACCGACACGTCATCGGCCATGGCGGCGCTCTTCTTCGCAGCGACCTTGGTCATGAGGGCCACATCGTCAAGGACGGTAGCGATGTCGTCCAACAAGGCGAGAAGGCTGCCAGCGGCCATGGGAGGTCCTTGGAATGGTGAAAAGCGCCGACTATAGCAACACGCCAAGACGATCCCGCACACCAGACCAGACCCCATGACAAACGGGACCGAAGCCCCGTTGAAAGTCATCTTCGTGCATAGAAACACGGCCCGGCTGTTTCAGCCTTCACGGCGCCCAAGCGCCCTCCCCACCGTTTGAAAGCGTGCGGCCCAGATGCCAGAACCGCCACGCAAGGGCCGCCGCGCTGGCGGTGCCCCCTGCTCTACCCCACCCACTTGCGCCCATTGCGCCAGATGCGCATCCAGCCGCTGTACTGCGCCTGGTCCTCGCTGGTCCAGCTCATCTGCACGTTGCGGAACACGCGCTCCGGGTGCGGCATCATGGCCGTGAAGCGTCCGTCCGCCGTGGTCACGGCCGTCAGGCCGCCCGCGCTGCCGTTGGGGTTGAAGGGGTACTGCTCGGTCGCGCGGCCGTGGTTGTCCACGTAGCGCATGGCGGCAATGGCCTTGTCGGCATTGCCCCGGTACTTGAAGTTGGCATAGCCCTCTCCGTGCGCCACGGCAATCGGCAGGCGGCTGCCCGCCATGCCTTGCAGGAACAGGCTGGGCGATTCCAGCACTTCCACCAACGACAGGCGGGCCTCGAAGCGCTCGCTCTGGTTGGTGGTGAAGCGCGGCCAGTCCTGCGCGCCGGGGATGATGTCGGCCAGCTCGGCAAACATCTGGCAGCCATTGCACACGCCCAGGCCGAACGTATCGGTGCGGCCGAAGAAGCCCTGGAACTGCGCGGCCAGCACGGGGTTGAAGGTGATCGAGCGCGCCCAGCCAATACCGGCGCCCAGCGTGTCGCCATAGCTGAAGCCACCGCAAGCCACCACGCCCTTGAAGTCTTCAAGCTTGACGCGGCCGGTTTGCAGGTCGGTCATGTGCACGTCGAATGCCTCGAAGCCCGCCTCGGTGAAGGCATAGGCCATTTCCACATGCGAGTTCACGCCCTGCTCGCGCAGGATGGCGACCTTGGGGCGGGCCAGATTCAGGTACGGCGCGGCCACGTTGTCGGCGGCATCGAACGTGAGGTGCACATGCAGGCCGGGGTCGGTGGGTTCGCCCGCCGCGGCGTGCTCGGCATCGGCGTTGGCGGGGTTGTCGCGCTGCTGGCAGATCTTCCAGCTCACCGCATCCCACACCTGGTGCAGGTCGGCCAGCGGCGCGCTGAACACGGCCTTGGCGTCACGCCAGACCTGCAGCGCGCCCTTGCCCGCATCGATGCGGGACGATGCCGGGCGCGTCTTGCCGACGAAATGGCTGAACCTGGACAGGCCATGCTCGCGCAGCGTCTGCATCACGTCGTTGCGCTCTGCGGTGCGCACCTGCAGCAGCACGCCCAGTTCTTCGTTGAACAGGGCCTTGAGCGTGAGTTCTTCGCGGCGCGCGCTGACCTGCTGCGCCCAGTTCTTGGCGTCGCCGGTTTCCATGCGGCTGTCGCTGATGCCGTCGCCCTCGGTGACCAGCATGTCCACGTTCAGCGCCACGCCCACATGGCCGGCAAAGGCCATTTCTGCAGCCGCCGCCAGCAGACCGCCATCGCTGCGGTCGTGGTAAGCCAGGATCTGGCCCTTGGCGCGCAGCGCGTTCACGGCGTTGACCAGGTTCACCAAATCCTTGGGGTCATCCACATCGGGCACCACGTCACCGCTTTGCTCCAGCGTCTGGCCCAGGATGCTGCCGCCCATGCGGTTCTGGCCCTTGCCCAGATCGATCAGTACCAGCGTGGTGTCATCTTCGGTGGCGTCGAGTTGTGGCGTGAGCGTGCCGCGCACATCGGCAAGCGACGCGAATGCACTCACGATCAGGCTGACCGGTGAGGTGACTTTTTTCTTGTCAGCGCCTTCGGACCATTGCGTGCGCATGGACAGCGAATCCTTGCCCACGGGGATGGAGATTCCCAACGCCGGGCACAGTTCCATGCCCACGGCCTTCACGGTCTCAAACAGCGCGGCGTCTTCGCCGGGCTCGCCGCAAGCGGCCATCCAGTTGGCCGACAGCTTCACGCGCGGCAGCTCGATCGGGGCCGCCAGCAGATTGGTGATGGCCTCGGCCACGGCCATGCGGCCCGATGCCGGCGCGTTGATGGCGGCCAGCGGCGTGCGTTCACCCATGCTCATGGCCTCGCCGGCAAAGCCACGATAGTCGGCCAGTGTGACGGCGCAATCGGCCACGGGCACCTGCCAGGGGCCGACCATCTGGTCGCGGTGGCTGAGGCCACCCACCGTGCGGTCGCCGATGGTGATGAGAAAGCGCTTGGACGCCACCGTGGGGTGGGCCAGCACGTCGATCACGGCCTTTTGCAGCGGCACACCGGTCAGGTCCATGGGGGCGAAGTCACGCGCCACGGTCGTCACATCGCGGTGCATCTTGGGGGGCTTTCCCAGCAGCACGTTCATGGGCATGTCCACGGGCAGCGTCTGGTCTTCGGCCGTGGCGGCGGGGTCGTGCAGCACCAGCTGGCGCTCTTCGGTGGCCGTGCCGATCACCGCAAACGGGCAGCGCTCGCGTTCGCAAAACGCCTGGAACAACGGCAGCGACTCGGGCGCGATGGCCAGCACGTAGCGCTCCTGGCTCTCGTTGCTCCAGATTTCCTTGGGCGCCATGCCCGATTCTTCGAGCTGCACGGCACGCAAATCGAAGCGTGCACCCCGGCCGGCATCGTTGGTCAGTTCGGGGAAAGCGTTCGACAGGCCACCCGCGCCCACGTCGTGAATGGCCAGGATGGGGTTGTCGGTGCCCTGCGCCCAGCAGTGGTTGATGACCTCTTGCGCGCGGCGCTCGATCTCGGGGTTGCCGCGCTGCACGGAGTCGAAGTCCAGCTCGGCCGCGTTGGTGCCGGTGGCCATGGAGCTGGCGGCGCTGCCGCCCATGCCGATGCGCATGCCCGGGCCGCCCAGCTGGATCAGCAGCGAACCAGCGGGGAATTCGATCTTCTGGGTCAGCTCGGCATCGATCACGCCCACACCGCCCGCGATCATGATGGGCTTGTGGTAGCCGCGCTGCACGCCAGCGACTTCCTGCTCGTATTCGCGGAAGTAGCCCGCCAGGTTGGGGCGGCCAAACTCGTTGTTGAACGCCGCGCCGCCCAGAGGGCCTTCGACCATGATCTGCAGCGGACTGGCAATGTGCTCGGGCTTGCCCACGGTGCTGCCCCACAGCTTGGAGACGGTAAATCCGGTCAAACCGGCCTTGGGCTTGGAGCCGCGGCCGGTAGCGCCTTCGTCGCGGATCTCGCCGCCCGCGCCAGTGGATGCACCGGGGAACGGCGAGATGGCCGTGGGGTGGTTGTGCGTTTCCACCTTCATCAGTACATGCTGGGTGGCGCTACTCTTTTGATAACTATTAGCGCTTGATTCACTGGCGCTTGCGACCATTTTTGCCACAAACCGCTCGACCTGGTGGCCTTCCATGACCGAGGCGTTGTCCGAATACGCGATCACCGTGTGCTGGGGCGCCAGCTGGTGCGTGTTGCGGATCATGCCGAACAGCGATTTGTCCTGCGCCACGCCGTCGATGGTGAACTCGGCGTTGAAGATCTTGTGGCGGCAGTGCTCGCTGTTGGCCTGCGCGAACATCATCAGCTCCACATCGGTGGGGTTGCGCTTCAGGCCCGTGAAAGCGGTGACGAGGTAGTCGATTTCGTCATCGGCCAGCGCCAGGCCAAAGCGGGTGTTGGCGGCTTCCAGCGCAGCGCGGCCACCGGCCAGCACGTCCACATGCTCCATGGGCACGGGTTGCAGCTCGGTGAACAGCGCGGCAGCGGCGCTGCGGTCGGCCACCACCGATTCGGTCATGCGGTCGTGCAGCAAGGCGGCCACCTGGGCCAGCTGCTCGGCACCCAGCTCGGGCGCTTTGCCCAGCAGGCCTGCCTTGAGGCTGACGTGGTATTCGGTAATGCGCTCGACCCGGCGAATGGGCAGGCCGCAATTGCGCGCGATGTCGGTGGCCTTGGAAGCCCAGGGCGAGAGCGTGCCCAGGCGCGGCGTGACGATGAGGACGGTGCCGTCGGCAGGGCCCGCATACGGGTCGCCGTAGGTCAGCAGCGCTGCCAGACGCTCTTTTTCGGAGGGCGTGGGGGCCGCATCGGTAGCGACCAGATGCACGAAACGTGCCGCAATGCCGCTGATCCGGGGGTGGATGGCCTCCAGAGCGGGTTGAAGTTGCTGGGCGCGAAAGGAGCTGAGGGCGTTGCCGCCCGCCAGCGTGGTCATGTGCAAGGTCACGGTAGCGGCCTGTTCGAAATGAGAGGGGATAAGGTGCGACGGGCCTCCCGCGTCACCGGGTTCGGCCACCCCGCAGAGGTGGTCGATGCCCGGCCAGATGACGCAAGGGATGCTTTTGGCGCAGCCCGCCATTTTACCGGGAGCAGCCCACCACCCATGCCCTTGCCCGGCAAGGCTTGAGGGGCGATGGGATAATTGCCGCATGAGCATCACCATCAAAACCGCGGAGGACATCGCCGGCATGCGCCTCGCCTGCCGCTTGGCCTCTGAAGTGCTGGACTACATCGCGCCGCACATCCAACCCGGCATCACCACCAAGGAAATCGACCGCCTGGGCGCCGAATGCATGGCCCAGCAAGGCACCATCTCGGCCACCGTGGGCTACCAGCCACCGGGCTACCCGCCCTATCCCGGCGCACTGTGCACCTCGGTCAACCATGTGGTGTGCCACGGCATCCCCAATGACAAGCCTTTGAAGAAGGGCGACATCGTCAATGTGGACGTCACCGTCATCACCAAGGATGGCTGGTATGGCGACAACAGCCGCATGTACCTGATTGGCGAATGCTCGATTGCCGCCAAACGCCTGTCCGCCCTGACCTACGACGCCATGTGGCTGGGCATCCAGCAGGTGCGGCCGGGCGCGCACCTGGGCGACATCGGCCACGCCATCCAGAAATTTGCCGAAGGGCATGGCTTCTCGGTGGTGCGCGAGTTTTGCGGCCACGGCATCGGCAAGGTGTTCCACGAGGAGCCCCAGGTGCTGCACTACGGCCGCCCCGGCACGCTCGAACAACTCAGGCCCGGCATGGTGTTCACCATCGAACCCATGATCAACGCCGGCCGGCGCGAGATCAAGGAGTTCGGCAACGACGGCTGGACCATCGTCACCAAGGACCACAGCCTGTCGGCCCAGTGGGAGCACACGGTGCTGGTCACCGAGACCGGCTACGAGGTGATGACCTTGTCGGCCGGCTCGCCCCCGCTGCCCGCCTTTGTGACCGCCACGGCCACCTGAGGTGCGCCCGCCGCGAGCACGACTCTTGCTTGCCCAGGTTATGGCCCATCGCTTTCTTCCATTCCCTTGCCCATGACCGAAATCCACGCCCTGCGGGACGCCTACCGCCTCGACAAGGCGGCCCTGCTGGCCAGCATGCAGGCCACCGGCGCCTCGACCCGTGGCATCCGCGTGATGCTGCGCAAGCTCTCCACCCTGGCGGGCGGCTTGCTGCAGGCCTTGTGGCAACGCGCCCAGCTTCCACCAGACCTGGCCCTGGTGGCTGTGGGCGGTTTTGGACGGGACCAGCTTTTTCCCTTTTCCGACGTCGATGTGCTGGTGC
Organism: Acidovorax sp. GW835-FHT14B10; assembly: GCF_058793725.1. Classification (NCBI taxonomy): domain Bacteria; kingdom Pseudomonadati; phylum Pseudomonadota; class Betaproteobacteria; order Burkholderiales; family Comamonadaceae; genus Acidovorax; species Acidovorax sp. GW835-FHT14B10. The sequence goes on along the minus strand of NZ_JBXAGC010000001.1, from coordinate 55,009 downwards.
TGCTGCCCGAAGGCAGCACGCCCGAGGCAGGATGCGAGCTGCGCACCCGGCTGGAAAGCTTCATTGGCAGTTGCTGGGATGCGGGCCTGGAAATCGGCTCCAGCGTGCGCACGGTGGCAGAGTGCCTGGCCGAGGCAGCGCTGGATGTGACGGTGCAGACCTCGTTGCTGGAGGCGCGCCTGGTCTGTGGCAACCCAGCCCTGTTTGCGCGCTTTCGCCAGCAGTACGGCGCCCAGATGGACGCGCAGGCCTTTCTGGTGGCCAAGACGCTGGAAATGCACCAGCGGCATACCAAATACGAAAACACGCCCTACGCGCTGGAACCCAACTGCAAGGAGTCGCCCGGAGGGCTGCGCGACCTGCAGATGATCCTGTGGGTGGCGCGCGCCGCAGGCCTGGGCAGCACCTGGAAAGAGCTGGCGGCCAGCGGCCTGGCCACGGCGTTCGAGGTGCGCCAGATCGAACGCAACGAGGCCCTTCTGTGCCTGATCCGCGCCCGCCTGCACGCCGCCGCCGGCCGGCACGAGGACCGGCTGGTGTTCGACCTGCAGACGGCCGTGGCCGAATCGTTTGGCTACCGGTCGCAAGCGCCCGATGGCACGCGCTTAGCCCTGCGCGCCAGCGAAACCCTGATGCGCCGCTATTACTGGGCGGCCAAGGCCGTGTCGCAGCTCAGCCAGATCCTGCTGCTCAACATCGAAGAGCGCCTGAGTCCATCGACCTACGAACCGCGGCCGATCAACGCGCGCTTTTTCGAGAAAGCCGGACTCATCGAAGTGGCCAGCGATGACCTGTATGAGCGCGACCCGCACGCGATCCTGGAGACCTTCCTGCTCTACCAGACCACGGTGGGGCTCAAGGATCTCTCGGTGCGCACGCTGCGCGCGCTGTACAACGCACGCGGCGTGATGGACGGCGCCTTCCGGCGCGACCCGGTCAACCGCGCCGCCTTCATGCGCATCCTGCAGCAGCCCTCGGGCATCACGCACGCCATGCGGCTCATGAACCAGACCTCGGTGCTGGGGCGCTACCTGTGGGCTTTTCGCGGCATCGTGGGACAGATGCAGCACGACCTGTTCCACGTCTATACCGTGGACCAGCACATCCTGATGGTGCTGCGCAACATGCGCCGCTTCTTCATGGCCGAGCACGCGCATGAATACCCGTTCTGCTCACAGCTCGCCGCGGGCTGGGACAAGCCCTGGATCCTGTACATCGCCGCGCTGTTCCATGACATCGGCAAGGGCCGCGGTGGCGACCATTCGCTGATAGGCGCCACGGAAGTGCGCCGCTTTTGCCGCCAGCATGGTGTGGCCCGGGAAGACGCCCGGCTCATCGAGTTCCTGGTGCGCGAGCACCTCACCATGAGCACCGTGGCGCAAAAACAGGACCTGAGCGACCCCGACGTGATCGCCGCCTTTGCGCAGCGCGTGGGTGACGAGCGCAAGCTCACGGCCATGTACCTGCTCACGGTGGCCGACATCCGCGGCACCAGCCCCAAGGTCTGGAACGCCTGGAAAGGCAAGCTGCTCGAAGACCTGTACCGCGCCACCTTGCGCACCCTGGGCGGGCGCGCACCCGACGCGGCGGCCGAAATCGAGGCCCGCAAGCGCGAAGCGTTGGTGCTGCTGGCACTCAACGCCCTGCCCTTCGAGGCCCACAAAGCGCTGTGGGCCACGCTGGATGTCAGCTACTTCATGCGCCACGAGGCCACCGACATCGCCTGGCACACCCGCCACCTGTCTCGCCATGTGGGCGCGACCCACCCGGTGGTGCGCGCACGCCAGTCGCTCGCGGGCGAAGGGTTGCAGGTAATGGTGTACGCCCCCGACCGGGCCGACCTTTTTGCCCGCATCTGCGGCTACTTCGATCGTGCGGGATTCAGCATCCTGGATGCGCGCGTGCACACGGCCAACAATGGCCACGCACTCGACACCTTCCAGGTCGTTGCCTCCAACCAGCCCGGCCATTACCGCGAACTCACGCACATGGTCGAAAACGATCTGGTGCGCGCCATCGAAACCGGGGGACCGCTGCCCGACCCCGCCGCCCGGCGCGTGTCACGCCGTGTCAAGAGCTTTCCGGTGGCGCCCCGCGTCACGCTGCGTCCGGACGAAAAAGCACAGCGCTGGCTGCTGGCCATCTCGGCGAGCGATCGCGCCGGCTTGCTCTACCTGGTGGCTCGCATCCTGGCCCGCCACCAGTTGAGCGTGCAGCTGGCCAAGGTGAGCACGCTGGGCGAACGTGTCGAGGACACCTTCCTGATCCAGGGCCCGGAACTGCAAAGCAACGCCCGGCAGATCGAGATCGAGACCGAGTTGCTGCAAGCCCTTTCGGCCTGAGTGACGGCCCATGGCCTGAGGGGTGGCGGTCGATTCCCCCGCCGCCTCCAGGCGATCACGCCCTGCGGCCGTCGCCTGCGTCGCAAGCCGTCAGCACACGGTGTGCCACCATGTCCAGCGCGGGCCGGGTGTTGCCCTGCTTGTCTGTCCATACCCGGGGCGTAAGGCCGCCGGCCAGGGCAACGGGCTCGCCCTCACCCAGCGCCTGCAAGGCAGCGCACAAGGCAGGCTCGAAGCCGATCACATTCACGATCAGCGTTTCACCATCACCGCTGGTGGCCAGCACCTTGGCCACGGCAAAGGGCTTGCCCGCCTTGTCGGTGCGCAGTTCTACCGAACCAAAAAGCTTGCCTGCAACGAGTCCACTGATCATGGGATTTCCGGTAGGGAAGGATAAGAACAAGCCAAGACCCGCGGGCCCCGCGCCTGCGCACAGCAAAAAAGCCCAGAACCTTTCGGCTCTGGGCTTTTGCTGTCAATGGTCGGCGTGGCGGGATTCGAACTCGCGACCCCTTGCACCCCATGCAAGTGCGCTACCAGGCTGCGCTACACGCCGACAAGACTTAGATTATATACAGATAATTCATCAGTCCCGGGAAAGCAGTGCACGAATTTCAAATAATTCCTGGCGCACCCCATGGCTGTCGAGCCAGACGCTGGCGGAATCGGCGCACAGGCCTTCCATGGCGTCGTCGGTCACGACACCGTGCACCGATTCCGGCACCTGCGGTGGTGCGTCATCGTGCGCAGAAGATGCCGGTTCCTGCAAGCGATTGCGGGCCCCGCTGATGGTGAAGCCCTGGTCATACAGCAGATCACGGATGCGCCGGATCATGAGCACCTCGTGGTGCTGGTAATACCGGCGGTTGCCGCGGCGCTTCATGGGCCGCAGCTGGGTGAATTCCTGCTCCCAATAGCGCAAGACATGTGGCTTGACGCCGCACAGCTCTGCCACCTCACCAATCGTGAAGTACCGCTTGGCGGGAATCGAAGGAAGCGGGGTGCCCATAGGTGCTGGTTCGGACGGAAAGCTGGCTAGCGTACTGCAGACAGGCTGCGAACGCCAGAATGAAACAACCATGGAGTCAAGCTGTTCACGCTTCACCCGGCCACCGAAGCAGCCGACTGGATCTGCTCCTTGAGCTTGCTGCTGGCATGGAAAGTCACCACCCGGCGTGCCTGGATGGGGATGGCCTCACCCGTGCGCGGGTTGCGCCCCGGCCGTGGCGCCTTGGTCCGGATCTGGAAATTTCCAAAACCCGAGAGTTTGACGTCCTTGCCATCCACCAGGCGCTGGGCGATGAGGTCGAAGAAAGCGTCGATCATGTCCTTGGACTCGCGCTTGTTCAGCCCGATCTGATCGAACAGGAGATCGGCCAGCTGCGCCTTGGTCAGCGCAGGGGTTTCGATACTGTCTACCGCAAATTCAATCACGCAGGTGCTCCCGTTCCAGATCAAACACGCAACCGTCCACCGGTGTCGGCCACCCAGCGGGCCACCACCGCTTGCACCGCAGCCTCGATCTCGGCTTCGGTCAGCGTGGCCTCGTCGCGTCCCAGCGTGAGGCGCACCGCCAGGCTTTTTTCGCCGGCAGCCAGGCCGCCTGCGGGCGCAGTTTCACCGGCGCGCAAAGGCTTGGGACGGTACACGTCAAACAGCACGGCAGAGCGCAACATGCCGCCGGGGATGGCCGCCGTGATGGCATCCATCACCTGCGCATGCGTCACCCGCTCGGCCACCACCACGGCCAGATCGCGCTCGACCGCCTGGTGCTTGGCCACGGGCTTGAACTGGGGCACCACGCGCTGCAGCACGGCATCCAGCTCCAGCTCGAACATCACCGGCGCCTGGGGCAGATCCCACGACTGGCGCCACCGCGGATGCAGCTCGCCCACGAAGCCGATGGGGCGCCCGTTCACCAGCACGCGGGCGCACCGCCCGGGGTGCATGGCGGGGTGGCTGCCCGGCTCGAAGGTGGCGCGCAGCGGCGCCAGCAAGGCCTCCACATCGCCCTTCACATCAAAGAAGTCGATGGCCTGTTCCTTGCGGCCCCATTGCAATGCATCGTTCGGGCCATAGGCCAGGCCGGACACGCGCATGGGTTGATGGAAGCCTTCCACCGTGGTGTCCGTGTTGCGCACGCCGGCGTCGCGCAGGAACACCCGGCCCAGCTCAAACACGCGCACGCGCTCGGCCTTGCGGTCCAGATTGAACTTCAAAACCTGTAGCAAAGAACCCAGCAAACTGGAACGCATGACGCTCATGTGGCTTGCAATCGGGTTGAGCAGCCTGATGGGTTGCGCATTGCCAGCCAGCTCCAGCTCCCAGCACTCTTCCACAAAGCTGAAGTTGATCGTTTCCTGATAACCCAGCCCCGCCAGGGCGCGGCGCACCGCAAACGGGCTGCGCGTGGCCTCGGGTGAAAGCTTGGGAGTGATGGGCGCCAGCGGCGGTGTGGTCGGCAGGTGGTTGTAGCCCACCATGCGCGCCACTTCCTCGATCAGGTCTTCCTCGATCGTGATGTCGAAACGGAACGATGGCGGCGTGACGGTGAGTGTGCCGTCGCCCTGCACCACGGGCAGCCCCAGGCGCTGCAATGCATCGGCGCACTGCACCTGCGTGAGCGGCATGCCGATGACCTTGGCAGCACGCGCCACGCGCAGCGTGACGGGCGGAAGCACGGGCAGGTTCACCGCCTGGTCGTCCATCGGGCCGCACAGGGTGTCGGGCGTGCCGCAGATGTCGATGACCAGCTGCGTGATGCGTTCGATGTGCTCCACCGTCAGGCTCGGGTCCACGCCGCGCTCGAAGCGGTGGCCCGCATCGGTCGAGAAGTTGAAGCGGCGCGAGCGCCCTGCCACGGCCTTGGGCCACCAGAAGGCGGCCTCGATGTAGATGTGCCGGGTGTCGTCGGACACCGCCGTGGCGTCGCCACCCATGATGCCAGCCAGCGATTCGACCTGGCGGTCATCGGCGATCACGCCCACCTTCTCGTCCACCGTGATGGTGTTGCCATTGAGCAGCTTGAGCTGCTCGCCCGGCTTGCCCCAGCGGACTTGAAGGCCGCCATGGATCTTGTCCAGGTCAAAAATATGCGAGGGGCGGCCCAGCTCGAACATCACATAGTTGGAAATGTCCACCAGCGGCGACACGCCGCGCTGGCCGCAACGGGCCAGGCGGTCCAGCATCCACTGCGGGGTGGCGGCGCGCGTGTTGACGTTGCGCACGATGCGACCGGAAAAGCGGCCGCACAGATCGGGGGCGCTCACCTTCACGGGCAGCTTGTCGGACAGCTTCGCGCCCACAGCAGGGAACGACGGTTGCTGCAACGGCGTGCCCGTGAGTGCCGACACTTCGCGCGCAATGCCATAGACGCTCAGGCAATGCGCCAGATTGGGCGTGAGCTTGAGGGTGAACAGCATGTCATCCAGATTCAGGTGCGCGCGGATGTCCTGTCCCATGGGCGCCGAAGCATCCAGCTCCAGCAGGCCGCCGTGGTCTTCCGACAGCTTGAGCTCGCGCGCCGAGCACAGCATGCCCTGGCTCTCCACGCCGCGCAGCTTGCCGACCTTGATCAGGAACGGCTTGCCGTCGTCGCCCGGTGGCAGCTCTGCGCCCACCAGCGCGCAAGGCACCTTGATGCCCACGCGGGCATTGGGCGCACCACACACGATGTTGAGCAAGGCGCCCTGCCCCACGTCCACCTGGCACACGCGCAGGCGGTCGGCGTCAGGGTGCTGCACGGCCTCTTTGATTTCGCCCACGACAATGTGGGTAAACGGCGGCGCGACGGGGCGCAACTCTTCGACCTCCAGGCCGGCCATGGTCAGCGTGTCGGCCAGTTCTTGGGTGGTCAGCGGTGGATTGCAGAATTCGCGCAACCAGGACTCGGGGAATTGCATAGGAGATTCTTTGGCGTTAGCTCTTAAAAATATAGCTGGTTGCGCTTTTTAACAATAGATTTCAGTATAAAAATGCTTTGAAACCCAATGAATGCAGGCGCTGGCAGCTCACTTTTTTGCGTTATTGAAACTGCGACAGAAAACGGATGTCGCCATCAAAGAACAAACGCAGATCGTTGACGCCGTAGCGCAGCATCGTCAGGCGGTCAGGCCCCATGCCGAAGGCGAAACCGATGTACTTTTCGGGGTCGAGTCCCATGTTGCGCACCACATTGGGGTGCACCTGGCCGGAGCCCGCCACCTCCAGCCAGCGGCCGGCCAGCGGGCCTGCCTGGAACTGGATATCGATCTCGGCGCTGGGCTCGGTGAACGGGAAGAAGCTGGGCCGAAAGCGCAATACAAGATCATCGCTTTCAAAGAAAGTGCGGCAGAAGGCCGTGAAGATGACCTTCAGGTCCTTGAAGCTCACGTTCTCGCCAATCCACAGGCCTTCGCATTGGTGGAACATGGGCGAATGCGTGGCATCGCTGTCCACGCGGTAGGTGCGGCCCGGCACGATGACGCGAATCTCGGGCATCGGCTGGCCCGCGTCCAGCAGCGCGCGGTGCTTCTTGACATGCTGCACGGCATGGCGCACCTGCACGGGACTGGTGTGCGTGCGCAGCAGGTTGGGCGCGCCGGGAGCACCGCCCTCCACATAAAAGGTGTCGTGCATGGACCGCGCGGGATGGTCCTCGGGCGTGTTCAGTGCAGTGAAATTGAACCAGTCGGTCTCGATCTCGGGGCCTTCGGCCACGTCAAAACCCATGGAGCCGAAGATGCCCTGGATGCGTTCGAGCGTGAGCGATACCGGATGCAAACCGCCCTGCCCGCGCTGGCGGCCCGGCAGGCTCACATCCAGCGCCTCGGCCTGGAGCTGCACCTGCAGTTCCGCATCGGCCAGCGCCTGGCGGCGCGCCGTGAGGGCCGCCTCGATGGCCTGCTTGGCGACATTGATGGCTGCGCCGCGAGATTTTTTTTCCTCGACGGAAAGCTGCGCCATGCCCTTCATGAGCTCGGTCACGCGACCCGACTTGCCCAGAAACTGCGCCTTGGCGTTTTCCAGATCAGCGGGGGTGACGCTTTGGGCAAACAGTTGCGCCGCGCTTTCGACCAGGGAATCCAACTCGTTCATATCGACTCTTGAAAATGAACAAGGGCTAGTGCCTTTTCAAGCCCTAGCCCTTGCTGTTATTGCGCAAGCGGCTATCAGAACGATAGCCACTCATCGTGAACTCAAGCAGCCAGCTTGGCCTTGACTTGGTTCACGATGCTGCCGAAGGCAGCCTTGTCGTGCACGGCGAGGTCGGCCAGCATCTTGCGGTCGATCTCGATGGAAGCCTTCTTCAGGCCGTTGGCGAACTGGCTGTAGGTCAGGCCCAGTTCACGGGCAGCGGCGTTGATACGGGCGATCCACAACTGGCGGAACACGCGCTTCTTGGTGCGGCGGTCACGGTAGGCATATTGCCCAGCCTTCATTACCGCCTGTTTGGCGATCCGGAAGACGTTACCGCGGCGACCACGGAAACCCTTGGCAAGGGCGAGAACTTTTTTGTGACGGGCACGGGCCGTTACACCACGTTTGACGCGAGGCATGTATGTACTCCTTGTTCGTCGTTATTAAATGCCCATGCCGGGCAGCATTTGTGCAACCGAGGCCATATTGGTCTCATGCACAGCAACCGCACCACGCAAATGGCGCTTATTCTTGGTGGTCTTCTTGGTCAGGATGTGACGCTTGAAGGCTTGACCGCGCTTGACGGTGCCACCTGGACGAACGCGGAAACGTTTTTTCGCGCTGCTCTTGGTCTTCATTTTGGGCATGTGAATGCTCCTTTTCGTTGTGCTCGTGAGGCGTTTGCAAACCGATCTGCAAACTTGTTGGCCCCGAGCCACTTTTATCGAAAGACTTTCGCCTCTCGTTCGGCAGTGCCAAAGCACCACCTGATTGAACGCAGCCCCCTCGCGGTTGCAGCGCTCAAATTCTCCAATCCATTCAGGCCGAAGTGCCCGACGCCGGAGCAGCTTCTGCCACCGGCTTGGCTGCAGGCTTCTTCTTGCCCGGGGCGATCATCATGATCATCTGGCGGCCTTCCAGCTTGGGAAACTGCTCGATGATGATGGAATCTGCCAGTTCGTCGCGGATGCGGTTCAGCAAGGCCAAGCCCAATTCCTGGTGCGTGATTTCACGGCCACGGAACCGCAGCGTGATCTTGCACTTGTCACCATCCGCCAGAAAGCGGCGGATGTTGCGCATCTTGATGTTGTAGTCGCCATCGTCCGTACCCGGACGGAACTTGACTTCCTTGATCTCGATGACCGTCTGCTTGGCCTTGGCTTCCGCAGCACGCTTTTGCTCTTGATACTTGAACTTGCCGTAGTCCATGAGGCGGCACACCGGAGGATTGGCGGTGGCGGCAATTTCCACCAGATCCACGTCCAATTCACCGGCCATGCGCAAGGCCTCCATGAGACTGACCACGCCCAAAGGCTCATTCTCAGGACCAGAAAGACGAACTTCCGGGGCCATGATTTCACGGTTCAGGCGGTGCTTGCGCTCTTCACGGTGGCGACGATCACGAAATTCAGTAGCGATGGCTATCTTCCTTGAATCAAAATGCTACAAAATCAGTAGCTAACACCGCACAACGGGCGCACGCCAGAGCATGTTTTCATTCAAAATCACACTTTGGAAGCGATGTCCTGGGCGATCAGCTCTGCGAACGCTTCAACGGACATCACGCCGAGGTCTCGATTGCCCCGGGCGCGCACTGCGACGGCACCTGCTGCCTTCTCCTTGTCACCAGCGACGAGTATATAAGGCAGCTTTTGCAACGAATGCTCGCGTATTTTATACGTAATCTTCTCGTTGCGCAGATCGAGCGCCACCCTAAGGTCTTGATGGGGCAGCGATTTTTGCAGTTTTGCGGCAATTTCGCGACAGTAGTCGGCCTGTGCATCGGTGATGTTGAGCACCGCAATCTGCACCGGCGCCAGCCATGTCGGCAATGCGCCCGCGTGCTGCTCGATCAAAATGCCGATGAAGCGCTCCAGGCTGCCGACGATGGCGCGGTGCAGCATCACGGGCCGGTGGCGCGCACCGTCCTCGCCCACATATTCGGCATCCAGTCGCTCAGGCATGGAAAAGTCCACCTGCATGGTGCCGCATTGCCACTGCCGGCCGATCGCATCCTTGAGCGTGTATTCGATCTTGGGGCCGTAGAAAGCGCCATCGCCCGGCGCAATTTCGAACTCGCAGCCCGACGCACGCAGGCTCTCCATCAGCGCATGCTCGGCCTTGTCCCAGCTCTCGTCGGAACCAATGCGCGCCTCAGGGCGCGTGGCCACCTTGTAGATGATGTTCTCGAAGCCAAAGTCCTTGTAGACCTTCTGCAGCAGCGCCGTATAGGCCGTGCACTCGGGCAGGACATGGTCTTCGGTACAAAAGATGTGCCCGTCGTCCTGCGTGAAGCCGCGCACCCGCATGATGCCGTGCAGCCCGCCCGTGGGCTCGTTGCGATGGCATTGGCCGAACTCACCGTAGCGCAGCGGCAGGTCGCGGTAGCTCTTGATGCCCTGCTTGAAGATCAGGATGTGGCCGGGACAGTTCATCGGCTTGAGCGCATAGTCGCGCTTCTCCGATTCGGTCGTGAACATGTTGTCGCGGTATTTGTCCCAGTGACCGGTCTTTTCCCACAGCGTCTTGTCCAGCAGCTGCGGCCCCTTGACTTCCTGATAGCCGTTGTCACGGTAAACGCGGCGCATGTACTGCTCCACCTCCTGCCACACCGTCCAGCCCTTGGGGTGCCAGAAAACGACGCCCGGCGCATGGTCGTCGATGTGGAACAAGTCGAGCTCGCGGCCCAGCTTGCGGTGGTCGCGCTTTTCGGCCTCTTCCAGCATGGTGAGGTACTGCTGCAGCTCGTCCTTCGTGGCCCAGGCCGTGCCATAGACACGCTGCAGCATCTCGTTGCGGTGGTCGCCGCGCCAGTAGGCGCCCGCCACTTTCATGAGTTTGAAGAACTTGAGCTTGCCGGTGCTGGGCACGTGCGGGCCCCGGCACAGGTCTTCGAAATTGCCTTCGCGGTAAAGGCTCACATCTTCGTTGCTGGGAATGCTGGCAATGATCTCGGCCTTGTAATGCTCACCCAGGCCCTTGAAATACGCCACGGCCTCGTCGCGCGGCAGTACACGCCGCACCACGGGCTCATCCTTGGCTGCAAGCTCGGTCATGCGCTTTTCAATGGCAACCAGGTCTTCAGGGGTGAAGGGCCGTTTGTACGAAAAATCGTAGAAAAACCCGTTCTCGATCACCGGGCCAATCGTGACCTGCGCGTCAGGAAAAAGCTCCTTGACCGCATAGGCCAGCAGGTGGGCGGTCGAATGGCGAATCACCTCCAGGCCGTCGGCATCCTTGGCGGTCACGATGGACAGAGGGCTGTCCTGGGTGATCTGGTGGCTGGTATCAACCACCTTGTCGCCGATCTTGCCGGCCAGCGCCGCCTTTGCCAGGCCAGAACCAATCGAAGCAGCCACCTCGGCCACGGTGACGGGGCCGGGGTATTCGCGCTGGGAACCATCGGGGAGCGTGATGTGAATCATGGGAATCCTTGTCAAATCTTTTCAGGTGGGATGCGCTTGCCTGGCCCAGAAAGCAAAAAAGCGCGGTACAGGTCCGCGCTTTGGAAAGGGGAGAGGTGAATCCCGAGCAGGCGCGAACGGCCGGCCTCAACGGCCGGTGAACATCTCCGATGTAGTTCGCGGTGTCATAACCAGCATGCCTTTCTCGCCCTTGTGCATTGATCGGTGGCGCATTTTACCCTCTGCCAACAAAAAAGCCCGAAGCGGCAGCTTCGGGCTTGTGCGCTATGGCGCCAGGGGAATCAGTGGAACTGCTCTTCTTCGGTGGAGCCCGTCAGGGCCTTCACGGAAGACGAACCGCCCTGGATCACCGTGGTCACGTCGTCGAAGTAGCCTGCGCCCACTTCCTGCTGGTGCGACACGAAGGTGTAACCCTTTTCGCGGGCGGCGAACTCGGGCTCCTGCACCATGTTCACGTAGTGCTTCATGCCTTCGCCGCGGGCGTATGCATGGGCGAACTGGAAGGTGTTGAACCAGTTGATGTGGATGCCGGCCAGCGTGATGAACTGGTACTTGTAACCCAGGGCCGACAGCTCTTCCTGGAACGAGGCGATTTGCGAGTCGTTGAGGTTCTTCTTCCAGTTGAACGATGGCGAGCAGTTGTACGACAGCAGCTTGCCGGGATTGGCGGCCAGCACGGCCTGGGCGAATTCACGGGCGAAGCCAATGTCGGGCACGCCGGTTTCGCACCACACCAGGTCGGCGTAGGGAGCGTAGGCGATGCCACGGCTGATGGCTTGCTCCAGGCCATTCTTGACGCGGTAGAAGCCTTCTTGCGTGCGCTCGCCGGTCAGGAAGGGCTTGTCGTTGGCGTCGTGGTCAGAGGTGATCAGGTTGGCGGCTTCCGCGTCGGTGCGGGCCAGGATGATGGTGGGCACGCCCATCACGTCGGCGGCGAAGCGGGCAGAGATCAGCTTCTCGCAGGCTTCCTGCGTAGGCACCAGCACCTTGCCACCCATGTGGCCGCACTTCTTCACGGCGGCCAGCTGGTCTTCGAAGTGCACGCCGGCAGCACCGGCGGCGATCATGTTCTTCATCAGCTCGAAAGCGTTCAGCACGCCGCCAAAGCCGGCTTCCGCATCGGCCACGATGGGCAGGAAGTAGTCGATGAATTCCTTGTCGCCGGGGTTGATGCCACGGCCCCACTGGATTTCGTCGGCGCGCTTGAAGGTGTTGTTGATGCGGCGCACCATGGTAGGCACCGAGTCGTAGGCGTACAGCGATTGGTCGGGGTACATGGTTTCCGACGTGTTGCCATCCGCAGCGACTTGCCAGCCCGACAGGTACACGGCTTCGAGGCCTGCCTTGGCCTGCTGCATGGCCTGGCCGGCGGAGATCGCGCCAAAGGCGTTCACATAGCCCTTCTTGGCACCGCCGTTGACCTTCTCCCACAGCTTTTCCGCGCCACGCTTGGCCAGCGTGTGCTCGATGGGCAGCGAGCCGCGCAGGCGCACCACGTCAGCAGCGGTATAGCCGCGCTTGACACCCTTCCAGCGAGGGTTTTGGGCCCAGTCTTTTTCCAGGGCGGCAATTTGCTGTTCGCGGCTCAGTTGTTCGTTGAAGGATTGGGGCATGGGTCACTCCAGGGGTTGTTGAAAAAAACCGGGCTGCATTTGCCAGCCCATGGGAAGTACTTTAAGTCTTCTATAAGACCAGTACAAGCTCTTATGTCTTATATAAGATATAAATTTTTCTCTTTAAAAACAATGAGTTAAATATCATATTCCTCAATATGAAAATTGATTTCTCATATTGAGAAAATTTACGACGCCGCAGTTCGTTCAAATTTTGAATTGTGAAATCATAATTTTGTATTGTGATAAATCACACGCCGCCTCAGAGAACCTGTCGGCAACTCCCTCGCACTGGGCTGCGCCCCAATCTAGGCCGGTATGGTTTCATCCGTGAGACACGGCAACACCCGCACCTTCTTCACAAGCCCCCTCGTCGCATCGGAATCCCCCATCTCACACGCCCCGGCACAAAGCATCTCCGGCCAGGAATGGGGAGGCGTTTCGTCGGGCATGATGCGCAGTCCTGATTTTCCAGCCGCCAAGACGCATGAATGCCCCCAGCCGCCCCATCGCCTATCTGTGCCTGGCACTGAGCATGGCCCTGGTAGGCAGCTACGTGGCACTGACCAAGCCGCTGGCGGCGGCTTTGCCGGTGTTGCTGCTGGCCTGGATGCGCTTTGGCATCGGTGGGCTGGCCATGGTGCATTGGCTGAAGAAGCCCGCCGACGAACCGCCCCTGACACCCCAGGTGCGGCGACTGCTGTTTCTGGAGTCCTTCCTCGGCAATTTCCTGTTCACCCTCTGCATGATCTATGGCGTAAGCCTGACCAGCGCCGTGTCCGCAGGCGTGATCATGGCCACCATTCCGGCGGCTGTGGCCGTGATGAGTTGGGCATTTCTGCGCGAGCGTGTGGCACCGCGCACCTGGGTGGCGGTGGCCTGTGCCGTGGCAGGTGTTGCGCTTTTATCGCTATCAAAATCAGAGCTACCAACAAATGCAGAGCATCCGCTGGATGGTAAAAACACCTCAAACCTTGCCTGGCTCGGGCAATTGCTGCTGGTGGGCGCCGTGGTGTGCGAAGCGGCGTATTCGGTCATCGGCAAGAAACTCACGGGGGCGCTCGGCCCCAAACGCATCACTTCGCTGATCAACCTGTGGGGGTTTGCGCTGTCCACCCCGCTGGGCCTTTACATGGCCTGGGGATTCGACTTTGCCGCAGTGGGCTGGGGCACCTGGCTGCTCCTGGTGTTTTATGCACTGGCGGCCTGCATGTGGACCGTGTGGCTGTGGATGACGGGCCTGAAGGCCGTGCCGGCGGCACAAAGCGGCATATTCACCGTGCTGTTGCCCGTCAGCGCCGCACTGGTGGGTGTGCTGGTGCTGGGCGAATCCTTTTCGGGCCTGCAATTGCTGGCGTTTGGCATTGCGCTGGCCAGCGTGCTGCTGGCCACCCTGCCCACGCGCGCGGCGCTGCGCGTGGGCCTCCAGGTCGATTCAAGCCACAAGTGACCGGGCGCTGACAACGATGCCGTCGGCGTCCGCGCAGAGCCAGTCGCCCGGACGCACCCACACGCCCTGGATCTGCACGGCCACATCACGCTGGCCCTCATTGCGCTTTTCGGTGGGCAGGGGCATCAGGCCCAGGGCGCGGATGCCCACGGCGGCTGCATGCAGTTCGGCTGCATCGCGCACACAGCCATCCACCACCACGCCAGCCCAGCCATTGCGGGCAGCGGCGGCGGCCAGGTTGCCGCCCACCAGGGCGCGCCGCAACGAGCCCCCGCCATCCACCACGAGCACGCGGCCCAGACCGGGAGAATCCACCGCTGCCTTGACGAGGGTGTTGTCCTCAAAACACTTCACCGTTGCCACCGCACCGGCAAAGACCGCCACGCCGCCGTAGCTGTGGAATACGGGCGGCAGCACGCGAAATGCACCACTGTCGTCGCCCTTGTGCGCATCACAGAGATCACAGGTGCTGAGTGCCATGGAAGAAGGGGCGGTCATGTCGGGAAACCTTTCACACGGGAAGTTGCAGGGGACGAAGGCGCGGCGCCGTCATGGCGTCGGTAGATTGTCGCGCCGCGCGGGAAAGCACCGGAATCCGAAGCATGGGGCATTCGCAATGCGTCCTCTGCGGCCGGTACACAGTGCGCCACCGCAACAAATCGAGGTAAAAAAAGGCCGGACCCGCTTGGAAACGTGTTTTTTTCCCAGTAGCATCACCGTGCCAGTGGGAAAGTCTCGCTTTCGCTGGTGAAAATTTACTTCCAACAAGGACAACCCGACATGGCAACTGCAAAAAAAGCTCCGGCAAAAGCCGCTCCCGCAGCCAAGGCGCCCGCCACCAAGGCCGCCGCGCCCGCCAAGAAGCGCACCCCCAATGCCGCCTTCATGAAGGCGCTGACGCCCAGCCCCGCGCTGGCCGCCGTGGTGGGCTCGGCACCGCTGCCGCGCACGGAGATCATCAGCAAGCTGTGGGTGTACATCAAGGCCCACAACCTGCAGGATGCTGCCAACAAGCGCAACATCAATGCAGACGCCAAGCTCAAGGAGCTGTTTGGCAAGCCGCAAGTCTCGATGTTCGAACTGGCCGGCCTGATTGGCAAGCACGTCAAGTAAGAAGCTTTCCCTCTTGCTGCAAAAAAACCGGCCTGGCCGGTTTTTTTTCGCCTGAATGCCAGAAAAGTGCCATGCGCCAACACCAATGCAAATGAGAACAACCCTCATTTAATGCAACATAAGGAAGCACGACGACGCACAGCCATCCCCATCTAGCCACTGCCTCTCGCCTGCTCTTGGCGCACCTGCGCGCCACCTGCACCCCCATCCAACGGAGGCCTCTTGGCTCAATCACGCCCCCTGCACAGCGACAACCTGTGACACTGCCTCGTTTCCACGTACACCAAGTCATGCAGCCAGCAGGCTGCGCTCCTTTGTGACAGGGGCCAGGCATCCCATGGTTGTGTGCATGCGTGGCTTCTCGCTGGGCCGGGCGGGTGACATCTACATCGACGGCATGAAAGACGCGCCGCTGATCGAACGCGACACCTTCAACCAGGGCCGTGTGGAAGTGCTCAACCTGCTGCGCATGTGGGCCGACGCATGACGCGGCATCCATCTGCGCGATAACGCGCCAGCGGCATGGTCCGATGGCATGTTTTCAGATATTTACTCACCTTTTAATAGCATCTTGCACTTGCTGAACAAGCGCCAGTTGCTATTTTTGCTTGCATGACCCGGACTCCCGCCCGACACCAGGTTTCCTCGGATATCGCCATCCGGCGCGGCACCGACATCGTGAAGGCCATGGCGCCCGGCGCGTCGGCCGTGCTGGTGGGGCGCCCCGCCGTGTGGGGCCTGGCCCATGCGGGCGCCGCTGGCGTGCCCCATATGCTGCGCCTTTTGCGCGACGAGCTGGAGATTGCCATGGCGCTCACGGGCTGCGCCACGCTGGCGGAGGCATCACCGGCACTGCTGGATGCCGATGCCATCGCCGACAGCAGGGGGTGAAAAAACTTTCTCCCTCTTTCTCCCTTCTGGCGGAATTGGTTTAGTGCAAATACGATAGATTCGCATTTATAATTCCAACCATCCACAACAGCCAGCCAAACTGCCTGCCGCCATGATCGTCTGTGTTTGCCGCCGAATTTCCGACCGTGAGATTGCCCGCCATGCGCGTGCCGGCATGAGTTTCGACGAGATCCAGTTCGAGCTGGGCGTGGCCACCCAATGCGGATGCTGCGAAAGCTGCGCCCGCGATGTGGTGGCGCAATGCAGCGCAACCCGTCCGGTGGCCGCCCTGCACAATGAGGTGACGGCGCAACCGGTCCAGCTTGCCAGCTCCATTCGGGAAAGCAAGGCATGGAACTCCTCTCTACACTCGCAGGCAGCCTGATCCTTGTGGCCGGTTCGGCCTGGTGGGTCTTCCGTCAATAATTCACGTGTTTTTTGGCGGTAGCGCTTATCCATAAAGCGCTTGAAGCTATCATTTTTATATGCCCCAACCAGACCGTTTTACCCCCGTCGGGGGAGTGAGCCGCAATGCCGTGATCGTGGGTTCGGTGGTGCTGCTGCATGTGGCAGGCCTGTGGGCCCTGCAATCCGGGCTGCTGCGCAAGGCTGCAGAGGTCATCGTCCCTGCGGAACTGCTGAGCGAATTCATCGCCCCGCCAGCCCCCAAGGTGGCCCCACCGGCACCACCTGCCCCACCGCCGCTCAAGGCAGCACCCAGGGTGCAGGCCCCGCGCCCGGCGCCCATGCCCGTGGCCATTGCCGACCCCACGCCGACCCCGAATGCCCCCGTTGGTGCCACCACGCCCCAACCTCCGGCACCTCCCATCGAAGCCCCGGTAGCGCCACCGGCACCTCCTGCACCACCCGCGCCACCCGCACCGGCCCGCATCGAGAGGCCTTCCAGCGATGCCGCCTACCTCAACAACCCCAAACCCAGCTATCCGGCTATCAGCAAACGCATGGGCGAGCAGGGCAAGGTGGTGCTGCGCGTACTCATCGGCACCGATGGCCTGCCGCAAAAAGTGGAAATCAGCCAATCCAGCGGCTACGACCGTCTGGACCGCCAGGCCCAGGACGCCGTGATGCGCTGGCGCTTCGTGCCCGGCAAGCGCAATGGCGTGCCCGAGACCATGTGGAATCTGGTGCCGATCAATTTTGTTCTCGAATAACCCAATCACTTTTCAGGGAGTTTTCATGGAATCGCAATTCGGCATCGCCAACGTATGGACACAGGGCGACTTCGTCACCCGTGCCGTCGCCATCCTGCTGCTGGCCATGTCGCTGGCCTCGTGGATCGTGATTCTCATCAAGGCGCTGGACATCGTCCGGTTCAAGAAACACGCCCGCTCCGCGCAGGACTTCTGGCACAGCGAAGACTTTGCCGCCGGACTGACCAAGCTGGGCAACGACCCTGCCAACCCGTTTCGCCACCTGGCGCTGGAAGGCCGCGAGGCCACGGCCCACCATCGCAATACCAAGGCGCATCTCCACGACAGCCTGGACGTGAGCGACTGGGTCACGCGCTGCCTGCGCAACTGCATCGACGAGTTCACGGCACGCATCCAGTCCGGCCTGGCCATCCTGGCCTCGGTGGGCTCGACCGCGCCCTTCATCGGCCTGTTCGGCACCGTATGGGGCATCTACCACGCATTGCTGGCCATCGGCACGTCGGGCCAGTCCACCATCGACAAGGTGGCCGGCCCCATCGGCGAAGCGCTGATCATGACGGCGCTGGGCCTGGCGGTGGCCATCCCTGCCGTGCTGGGCTACAACGCGCTGGTGCGCGGCAACAAGTCCATCCTGACCGGCCTCAACAGCTTTGCGCACGACCTGCATGCCTACTTTGTCACCGGCGCCCGGGTGAATGCCGGCGAACCCGGCAAGGTACTGCCCATGAAGAAAGGCAGCTAAGCCATGGCCTTCGGAACCCAGGACGACTCCAACGAGGTCATGAACGAGATCAACATGACGCCGCTGGTGGACGTCATGCTGGTACTGCTCATCATCTTCATCATCACCGTGCCGGTGATGAAGCATTCGGTGAACGTGGACCTGCCCCGCGCCACCAACCAGCCCGAGCTCATTCAACCCGAAACCGTGCGCCTGTCAGTGGCTGCCGACGGCCAGTATTTCTGGAACGGCGCGCCTGTGGCCGACGAAGAGCTGCCCACCCGCCTGCAGGCAGAAGCCACCAAAACGCCGCAGCCCGACCTGCACATCCGGGGCGACAAGGAGGTGCGCTACGAACGCGTGGCCCAGGCCATGGCAGCAGCGCAGCGTGCGGGCGTGCGCAAGATCGGCTTTGTCACCGAGCCGCAGCCGTAAACCAGGCACCACGGGGCAGTGAAGACCCCACGGTTTGTTGGAGCGACGGGCCGCTGGGGCAACCAAGGGCTCCCACCTGGCAGTACCGGGGCAGTGCGATATCCGCTCTGCCCCTTTTTATCCCTTTTCAGCAGAAATCACTTGACATGTAATTGCGAATCGTTATCATTAGCAAATCGAATCGCAATGCACCTGGATCCCTCATGCAAGCCACTTTGACCAAAGCTTCCTCACTGTGTTTCGCCGCTTCCGGGTTGGTGGCCTCTCCGCCAGCCATGCCCAGTTCACAGCTGGCTGATGCAGCGGCAGTGGACAGCAGCACGCTCTTCCAGGGCCATAAAACCGTGGCCATCCGCCACAACGGATCGGTGTACCGCCTGCAGGCCACCAAGCTGGGCAAACTGATTCTCACCAAATAAATCGAACCGCCAGCCAGCGCGCTCGCGCGCGCCACCCCGCAGCTGCCGTCTTTTCAGGGTTTCATCGTGGGGAGACTCCCGGGCTTGTCACAAGCCCGACAGGGTCTTATTTGCCAGCCAACGGGCGTGCCCGCGTAGCCAGGCTTTTTTTTCCAGCCCCCGCTGGCAGAAACTTTGGTGGCATCAAAAAACCGGTCCTTGAGACCGGTTTTTGGTTTAGGGAGTTTTCCACCTGCAGCGCTTGATGGCAAAGCGCAGGCAGCTATGAACCTAATAGCATTCCATCGCCCATCAAAGGCCCAGCGCCGCGATGCCTGCGCGTGCGACCTGCGCATCCTCGGAGGATTTCACGCCGCTCACGCCCACGGCACCCAGACATTGCCCGTCCTTCAGGATGGGCACGCCGCCTTCGAGCAGGCCTTCGATGGCAGGCGCGCTGAGAAACGCCGTGCGACCGCCATTGACGATGTCTTCATACACCTTGCTCTCGCGGCGGCCCAGTGCGGCCGTGTGGGCCTTGGCCGGCGCGATATGCGACGACACCGCCGCCGCACCATCCAGGCGCTGTAGCCACAGCAGGTGGCCACCATCGTCCACGATGGCGATGGTCACGGCCCATTGGTTCTTCAGCGCCTCGGCTTCGGCAGCCGCTGCGATTTTCTTGACATCGGCCAGTTCGAGTACGTGTTTGGTTTTCATGGTTGCACCGCAGTTGAGGGGGCTGGTGATCAGTGATCAGGCCACCCGAATGGAAACGGCAAGCATAGCGGCAGCTGGCGCCCGGCAAACCGCTGCATGGGGTGAAAGAATAATGACCTAAAGTGTCTGATCGGATGCGGTTATTGCTTTTCGTCAAGTCGTCGCCACATAGAATCCAGCGGTCTGCGTCGTGCAGGCCAACTAGGAGAGACACAAGATGAATGACCAAGTCACCACCCTGGGCCACTCTGCGGGCTATGGCATCTCGCAGGAGCAGCGCCACAAGGTGCTGCGCAATACCTACTGGTTGCTGGCCCTGAGCCTGCTGCCCACCGTGCTGGGCGCCTGGATTGGCGTGGCTACCGGCATCACCCAGTCGCTGCGCGGCGGCGTGGGCCTGATTGTCTTCATGGGCGGCGCCTTTGGCTTCATGTTCGCCATCGAGAAGACCAAGAATTCGGCGGCGGGCGTGCCGGTGCTGCTGGCCTTCACATTCTTCATGGGCCTGATGCTGTCACGCCTGATCGGCATGGTGCTGGGCTTCAAGAACGGCACCGACCTCATCATGACGGCCTTTGCCGGCACGGCGGGCGTATTCTTTGTCATGGCCAGCCTGGCCAGCGTGATCAAGCGCGACCTCTCGGGCATGGGCAAGTGGCTCATGGTGGGTGCACTGGTGCTGATGGTGGGCGCGGTCGTCAACGTGTTCGTGGGCTCATCGGCCGGCATGATGGCGATCTCGGTGGCCGCCATCGGCATCTTCAGCGCCTACATGCTGTATGACCTGAAGCAGATCCTGGACGGTGGCGAAACCAACTACATCAGCGCCACCCTGGCCCTGTACTTGGACATCTTCAACGTGTTCCAGAGCCTGCTGGCCCTGCTGGGCATCATGGGCGGCGAGCGCGACTGATTTACCGCGCGCATCTTGACGACTGCCAACAAGGCTCCTTCGGGAGCCTTGTTTATTTCTGCCTGACCCCGATCAGGCCTCAATAGCGCGGCGGGTCTGCCGATGATGCAGACGGCGACATGCGCGAGCACAAGATCGAGGGCACGCCCAGCGGTGCTGGGCAAGATGGACAGGCCCGAGCGCAGGGACCGCAACACCGACGTCGAAACCGAACCGCGCAACGGCCGCGGCCGCAACCGCAACCGCAGCCGACGGGCGAGCGAGCGCAGCCGCCGGTCGAGAGGCAGCCCCACCCCACCCCTTCGGGCTCACACCCGGTCAAACACCGCCATGCTCTCGACGTGGGCCGTGTGCGGGAACATGTTCACCATGCCCGCCGCCGTGCACCGGTAGCCCGCCAGGTGCACCAACAGCCCTGCGTCGCGCGCCAGCGTGGCGGGGTTGCAGCTCACATAGACGATGCGCTTGGGTGGCGTCCAGCCCTCAGCCCCCGCGGGTAGCGGGCCTGCGCCCTCGGCACCGATGCGTGCCTGCTCGATGTCAGCCAGTGCCTTGGCCAGTGCAAAGGCACCCTCGCGCGGAGGATCGACCAGCCACTTGTCGGCGACACCGTCGGCCACCAGCATTCCGGGGGTCATCTCGAACAGGTTGCGCGCGACAAAATCAGTAGTTGCCAGCGCTTTATGGTCCTGCGCCGCAGCCTGATTCGATGCATAGTTTTCGCGCGAACGCGCCACCAGGGCCTCGCTGCCCTCAATGCCCAGCACTTCGCGCGCCTGGGTGGCCAGGGGCAGCGTGAAGTTGCCCAGGCCGCAGAACCAGTCGATCACGCGCTCGTCTTTCTGCACATCCAGCAGGCGCAGCGCGCGCGACACCAGCACGCGGTTGATGTGCGGGTTCACCTGGGTGAAATCCGTGGGCTTGAACGGCATGGTGATGCCGAAGTCGGGCAGCGCATACGACAACGGTTCGCCGCCTTCGTCGAGCAGCTTCACGGTGTCCGGCCCCTTGGGCTGCAGCCACCACTGCACCTGGTGTTCGGCCGCGAAGGCGCGCAGCCGCGCGAGGTCGCCAGCGCTCAGCGGCTCCAGGTGGCGCAGCACCAGTGCGGTCACGCTGTCGCCGCAGGCCAGTTCGATCTGCGGGCAGGTGTCGCGCGCATCCATGCCGGCAATCAGCGCCCGCAAGGGCATCAGCATGGCGTCCACATGCGGCGGCAGCACGGGGCATTGCGCCATGTCGGCCACATAGCGGCTCTTGCGCTCATGAAAGCCGATCAGCACCTGGCCCTTCTTGATCACATGGCGCACCGACAGCCGCGCCCGGTAACGGTAGCCCCAGGCCGGACCCTCGATGGGGCGCAGCATGGTCTGGGCCTTCACCTTGCCCAGGTGCCAGAGGTTGTCTTCCAGCACCCGTTGCTTCACGGCCACCTGGGCGCCGATGTGCAGATGCTGCATCTTGCAGCCGCCGCAAGCGCCGGCGTGCAGACCGAAATGCGGGCAGCCGGGGCGCACACGCTGCGACGATTCGCGGTGAATCGCCACCAGGCTGGCCTGCTCCCAGTTGTTCTTCTTGCGGTGGGTGTTGGCAGT
Organism: Acidovorax sp. GW835-FHT14B10; assembly: GCF_058793725.1. Lineage (NCBI taxonomy): Bacteria > Pseudomonadati > Pseudomonadota > Betaproteobacteria > Burkholderiales > Comamonadaceae > Acidovorax > Acidovorax sp. GW835-FHT14B10. Next base: position 33,103 of record NZ_JBXAGC010000001.1, on the reverse strand, counting down.
GACCAGCTCGAACGGCAGGGCACCATCGATGAAGACGACCTTGCCGTCGGGCTTGCGGGCGACGCCCTGGGCATCCAGGTCCATGGACTGGACCTGCAGCCAGCCCTCGGGCAGATCGCTCTGGGAATTCTGCGCGGTGGGTTCAAACGAGGGGGATAGTTCTTTCGGTTCGCTCATCCCCCGATTGTCTCAGGCCCCGGGGCTGCGCTTGGCCCCGCCCCTGAGAGATCGTAAACAGGCGCTGAGAAGTGGCCGGGTTCAGCCCCGGTCTGCGCGCGCAGGGCGCATGCCGCCCCCCACCGCGGTGGATGCCAGCGGCAGCTTGTTGATCGTGAGCTCACAGCCCTGGTCGTTCAGCGAGAACACCAGCGTTGCGCCCGGAGCCACCTGGGGAAGGGTTTCATGGATGTCACGCGACATGTCCACCGGAGGCACCGATGCCCGATAAACAATCTCCTGATTAGGCGCATACACCAGATAGCAGGCGGCTGCGGCCGACTGACTGGCGAGGGCGGCTACCAGCGCAACAGCAGCGTACGGAAATGCGGACATGGTCTTCTCCTCGATCTGGTGGAAATGCTCATTCATTATGCGGTGAGGGCTGCACGCACTCCAAGCCCGTTGCCGCGCAGCCAGGCTGCCATTACCGCAAATGCAGATGGTTGCTGTGTTTGACCTCTTCCATCACCGCATAAGTGCGCGTCTCGCGCACGCCAGGCAGTTGCCACAGCACATTGCCGGCAAACACGCGGTAGGCATTCATGTCGGCAGCGCGGGTCTTGAGCAGGTAGTCGAAACCGCCCGCCACCAGGTGGCATTCCATGATCTCGGGGTGCACCTGCACGGCGGCCTTGAACTGGTCGAACACATTGAGCGTGGTGCGGTCGAGCAGCACCTCCACAAACACCAGCATTCCAGCGCCGAGTTGGATGGGGTTGAGCCGCGCCTCGTAGCCCAGGATGAAGCCATCGCGCGTGAGGCGCTGCACACGGGCCAGCACGGCCGTGGGCGAGAGGGCCACGGTCTCGGCCAGCTTGAGGTTGGCGATGCGGCCATCTTCCTGCAGGATTGACAGGATCTTGCGGTCAATGCGGTCCAGATTGATTTCCATGGCAGCAAACGTTAGTGAATTATTTTAAAGATACCGCATTCTTTGAATATTCATTCAGCCGAAGCCCAAGGATCATTGCCAACAACACACCCAACCCGTGTTGGGCCCGCACAACCACCGAAAGACTTCACCATGACGCAGCCCACCGCCCAGCCTTCCGCGCCGTTCGCCAACTTTGCCCCCCGCCCCCCGCTGAGCAACCCGCTGCGCGCCGCCATCACCGCCGCCACCCGCCGCCCCGAGCCCGAAGCCCTGGCCCCGCTGCTGGCCCAGGCCCGCCTGCCGCAGGACCAGGCCGCGTCGGCCCAGCAACTGGCCCTGCGCATTGCCAAGGCGCTGCGCGAACGCAAGGCCAGCGCCGGGCGTGCGGGCATCGTCCAGGGGCTGCTGCAGGAGTTTTCGCTGTCATCGCAGGAAGGCGTGGCGCTGATGTGCCTGGCCGAGGCACTGCTGCGCATCCCCGACAAGGCCACGCGCGATGCACTGATCCGCGACAAGATCCGCCACGGCCAGTGGGATGCCCACCTGGGCAAGAGCCCCTCCCTCTTCGTCAACGCCGCCACCTGGGGCCTGCTCATCACCGGCAAGCTGGTGGCCACGCACAGCGAGGGCAGCCTGGGCAATTCGCTCAGCCGCCTGATCGTCAAGGGGGGCGAGCCCCTGATCCGCAAGGGCGTGGACATGGCCATGCGCATGATGGGCGAGCAGTTCGTGACCGGCGAGACCATCGATGAAGCCCTGCGCAATGCCCGCACGATGGAGGCCGAGGGCTTTCGCTACTCGTACGACATGCTGGGCGAGGCCGCGCTGACCAGCGCGGATGCGCAGCGCTACTACCAGTCCTACGAACAGGCCATCCACGCGATCGGCAGGGCGTCCAACGGGCGCGGCATCTACGAAGGGCCGGGCATCTCCATCAAGCTCTCGGCCCTGCACCCACGCTACAGCCGCGCGCAGTTCGGCCGGGTGATGGACGAGCTGTACCCGCTGGTGCTGCGCCTGGCCACGCTGGCCAAGCAGTACGACATCGGCCTGAACATCGACGCCGAAGAAGCCGACCGGCTGGAGCTGTCGCTGGACCTGCTCGAGCGCCTGTGCCGCGAGCCCACGCTGGCGGGCTGGAACGGCATTGGTTTTGTGATCCAGGCCTACCAGAAGCGCTGCCCCTTCGTCATCGACTACGTGGTGGACCTGGCCCGCCGCACCCAGCGCCGCCTGATGGTGCGCCTGGTCAAAGGTGCCTACTGGGACAGCGAGATCAAGCGCGCCCAGATCGATGGCCTCACGGACTACCCCGTCTACACCCGCAAGGTGCACACCGACATCTCGTACATCGCCTGCGCGCGCAAGCTGCTGGCCGCGCCCGAAGCCGTGTACCCCCAGTTCGCCACCCACAACGCCCAGACGGTGGCCACCATCTACCAGCTGGCGGGCAGCAACTACGACGCGGGGCAGTACGAGTTCCAGTGCCTGCACGGCATGGGCGAGCCACTGTACGAGCAGGTGGTGGGCACCATCACCGCGGGCAAGCTGGGCCGAGAATCAGGAAAGGGCAGCCTGGGCCGCCCGTGCCGCATCTACGCCCCCGTGGGCACGCACGAAACCCTGCTGGCCTACCTGGTGCGCCGCTTGCTGGAAAACGGCGCCAACACCTCGTTCGTGAACCGCATCGCCGACGAAACCATTGCGCTCGATGAGCTGGTGAAGAGCCCCGTGCAGGTGGTGGACCAGCAAGCCGCGGCGGAAGGCGCCGCCGGCCTGCCCCACCCGCGCATTGCCACGCCCCAGGGTCTGTATGGCGCCCACCGCACCAACTCGCGCGGGCTGGACCTGTCGAACGAAAACACGCTGACCGAACTGAGCGCCGCCCTGCAAGCCACGGCTGCCCATGTCTGGACGGCTGCCCCCCTGCTGGCCGCTGACGTGCCCGCAGGCCCCACCCAGCCCGTGCGCAACCCCGCCAACCACAGCGACGTGGTGGGCCAGGTGCAAGAAGCCACCACCGCCGACGTGGACCAGGCCCTGACCCATGCCCAGGTCGCCGCAGCCCCCTGGGCCGCCACGCCACCCGCTGAACGCGCCACCACCCTGCTGCGCGCCGCCGACCTGCTGGAAGCCCGCATGCAGCCCCTGCTGGGCCTGCTGATGCGCGAAGCCGGCAAGAGCGCCAGCAACGCCGTGGCCGAGGTGCGCGAGGCGGTGGATTTCTTGCGCTACTACGCGGCCCAAGTGCAGAGCACGTTTGACAACGCCACCCACATCCCGCTGGGCCCCGTGGCCTGCATCAGCCCCTGGAACTTCCCGCTCGCCATCTTCATGGGCCAGGTGGCGGCAGCGCTGGCCGCAGGCAATCCCGTGCTGGCCAAGCCGGCCGAGCAAACCCCGCTGATCGCCGCCGAAGCGGTGCGCCTGCTGTGGCTGGCCGGTGTGCCCCGCGCCGCCGTACAGCTGCTGCCCGGCCAAGGCGAAACCGTGGGCGCCCGCCTGATTGGCGACGCCCGCGTGATGGGCGTGATGTTCACCGGCTCCACCGACGTGGCGCGCATCCTGCAACGCACCGTGGCCGGGCGGCTGGATGCCGCAGGGCGCCCCATCCCGCTGATCGCCGAAACCGGCGGACAGAACGCGATGATCGTGGACTCGTCCGCTCTGGTGGAGCAGGTGGTGGGTGACGCCGTGTCGTCCGCCTTCGACAGCGCCGGCCAGCGCTGCTCGGCCCTGCGCGTATTGTGCGTGCAGGACGACGCTGCCGACCGCGTGCTCGAAATGCTGCAAGGCGCCATGGGCGAGCTGCGCGTGGGCAACCCCGCCGAGCTGCGTGTGGACGTGGGCCCGGTGATCGATGCCGAAGCACAAGCGGGCATCACCCAACACATCGAGACCTTCAAGGCCAAGGGCCATCGCGTGTTCCAGCACCCGAACCATGTTTCGGCAGCGGGCGCCCAGGGCACCTTTGTGCCCCCCACACTGATCGCGCTGAACCACATCGGCGAGCTGCAGCGCGAAGTCTTTGGCCCCGTGTTGCACCTGGTGCGCTACGCCCGCAACGACCTGGACCGGCTGCTCGACCAGATCAACGCCACCGGCTACGGCCTGACGCAGGGCGTACACACCCGCATCGACGAAACCATCGCCCGCGTGGTGAACCGTGCCCATGCGGGCAACGTCTACGTGAACCGCAACATGGTCGGCGCCGTGGTGGGCGTGCAGCCCTTTGGCGGCGAAGGCCTGTCGGGCACGGGCCCGAAGGCAGGCGGACCGCTGTACCTGCTGCGCCTGCTGTCGCAGCGTCCGGCCGATGCACTGGCTCGCACCTTTGCCGACGCCGACCGCGCCATGCCACCCGAGGATGCGGTGCGTGAACGCCTGCTGGCACCCCTGGCCACCTTGCAGCAATGGGCCCAGCTGCAAGGCCAAGCGGCACTCGCCAGCACCTGCCAGCGCTTTGCGCAGCAAACCCAAAGTGGCACCGCCCGCACCTTGCCCGGCCCCACGGGCGAGCGCAATGTCTACACACTGGCCCCACGCGCCCGGGTGCTGTGCCTGGCGCAAAGCGTTGATGACCTGCTGGCGCAGACCGCCGCGGTGCTCGCCAGCGGCGGCACGGCCCTGTGGCCCAGTGCACAAGCCGACCTGCGCGCACAGCTGCCCACGCCGGTCCAAGCGCAGGTCATGCTGCAGGACAACACACTGAACGACGCCACGCTGGCACTGGACGCCGTGCTGCACCATGGCAACACCGCATCCCTGCAGGCCGTGTGCACCGCACTCACCCACCGCGCCGGGCCCATCGTGGGTGTGACCGCGCTGCAGCCCGGCGCCGCAGACATCCCGCTGGAGCGCCTGCTGATCGAACGGGCCCTCAGCGTCAACACGGCAGCAGCAGGGGGCAATGCGAGTCTGATGACGATTGGCTGAGCGCCCGGCACCGGGCTGCCATCCATCGGCGAGAAAATTGGAAGCAAATTAGCCGCTATAGCTTATAGATAAAGCGCTGGCAGCTATTTATTCAGTTGCATTTCAAGACGGAGACGCCAGCGGCAGATTGAGCAGCAGGTTCTGCGGCTTGATGCGCACCACCCCCTCGGCGTTGGTCGCCAGCCCCAGGTACACCGACTTGCCCGCGACATCGGCACGCATCTCGGCAGGATTGGCAAAGGTCAGCGTGAACAGGCTCACCAGGCGCGCCATGCGGTCGGCATCGACCGGGTGGCCCTGGTACAGGTCGTTGAGGATGGCGGTGGACTCCACATCCAGCCCCACATGCCAGCGCCAGGCGCTGTCGGTGACCTGGTGCACGGGCTCGATCTGCACCTGCACGCCCAGAAAGTGCTGTACCCAGCGCTCCAGCACCCGGGCCAGCGCCTTCAGGCCCGAGCGGGCGCTGGTCATCTTGAAGATCAACCCGTGGCTCAGGTCCTGCTTCAGCTCATGGGTCAGGTCCAGCAAAAACCGGTATCGCTCGCTGCCCTGCCAGTAGTGCGAGGCGTTGTCTGCACTGAGCACCTGCATATCGATGCGCGGCTGCAGCGCTCCGCTTTCCAGCAGAAGGCGCCCCATGTCGCCCAGTCCCGCAGTCTCGTTGAGCATGTCCAGCGTGGCACGGTCGCCCGCGATCATCTGCCCCTCGTGCAGGGTGATGCGCTGCGGCCGGAACAGCATCTCGGCGGCGCGGGCTTCGAAGGCATCGTTGCAGTCATCGAGCAAGTTGCGCAGCAGCGCCTGCACCACGGCGTCGATGAACACGGCAGGCACATTCACCGCTGCGCTGCGCATGAGCTGCAGGTAGTAGACCTCCAGCGTGCCCGCGTTCACCAACGCATCGCGAAAACGCAGGAAGACGGCGTAGTTCTCGCGCGCGTCGTCGTCCAGCAGTGCCATCAGTTCCTGCGGCGCCACAGGCCGCAAGGGCGATGTGGCCAGGGACTGGTGCAGGGCCATTTCGGCAGCGCACGACTCGGGCACCAAGGCAAGTTCGGGCCTTGCCAATACCCACCGAAAGTACGTTTCGGTCGGCACCAGCCAGCCGCGTGCGTTTCGCACGAGCGCGTGAAAGCCGCATGGGGGCCAGAAGTCTGTGGACGAATTCATATGGCAGTGCCTCCAGCTGGCACCCGTACGCAGGGAAGAAAAGTGTTCATAGAAGGTAAAGCGCGGTCCCCGGAGAGCCCCCTCGGGTCAGCGCATGGCGCGCGAAAAAGGGGCGAGTTCGGCATTGTGCCGACGGACGAGCACAAGAATGGCAAAAAGGGCTCTTGAGGCACCATGGCCAATCACCCGCGGTGGACGACGGAAAGCGCCAGCCACGTCACATGCACTGCGAGTCCTGCAACGCCCACCGTCCCAGCACCCGGTACGGCCCCGCAGAGCCGCGCAGGTTGTAAAGCAATTGGAACTCCCGCACCGTCCACCCCACGGGCTCCACCGGATGCGGCTCCACCACAGAGGGGCTGTACATCAGGGTCATGTGAGGCGTCACGGAAGGCACACCATGTGGCGCACTTGTCCCACCAGAGAATGCACTGTCCAGCGTTCCGCACAAGGAGCGGTGGAGTTCCAGAAAACCGGCCACACCGGCGCCATGGCCACACAACACCAGGGGACGCCTTGCGTTGCGCCGCTGAAAGCTCAGACAACGGTCCAGCCGCAGGGGGAATGCCGGGGCATCCACCTGTGCAGCTGCCAGGCGTGCAAGCCCGGCCTTGTGCTCTGGAAACTCAGCGTCCCACCCCAGGGACACCAGAGTGACATGCAATCGCTCCCTGCGCACCCTGCTGCCTTCCAGGTGGTGCAGAGCCATCTCCTGATCGCACAGGCGATCTGCCTTTAGCCCTGCGTCGGCGTCCGCAAGCACGGCAAAGAAAACATGGTGAGGAAGCCCCGGCGCAGACGCGATACCGGGTTGCACGGGCTGGACGTCGGGCATGAAACGCCTCCTTCAACGAGCCAAGCACCTTAGCGCGCGAGCCGGGCCCCGTCCAGCTTCCGCAGCCCTGTCGTCAGGCTGCAGGCTTCGCGCAGGCGCAAGGTCGTCTGCCGCACGGCACTGTCACTTCATTCCCACTCGATCATCTATAATCATAGAAACGTGTTAAACATCAATAGCTTACAATCAAAACTTCAACTAATGCCATGAACAATGCCATGCTCAGATCAAGAGGATGAACACTGCCTTCGCTGGTGACGGGCAATGGCCTCCTCCAGGGTCTCCCCGGGCTGCCATCCGTACAGGTCGCGGACGCTCTTCGTTCTGGCATGGCCGGGAGGCTCGAACTCGTAGCCGGCAGCAGCCATCTCGGCTGCCATGTCCTCCGTGATGAAGAAGGGTTCGTTCTCGTCGTGCTGTTTCATACTGACACCATAGTGACTTTCCAAAAAGCCAGAAGCCGCCCGCCTACTACCCAACCGATCAATCAAGATCCTCCGGCCGCCTCCAGCGCACTGGGACGCGCCACGATGGCCTTGAACAGGTTGCCGGCCCGATCATCGATAAGTTCGATCTGCGGCCATGCCCTTAGTGAGCGCAGCAGCCCGCTACCCAATCCGCGATAAGGCAGGAGCTTGGCGGCAAAGGACGCCAGGATGGGGTTGCGCATATTGGAGTTGCCGGCCTTGATGTTCTCGATAGTCAGGTTGTTGGGCAGGTGGCCAGGGCTGATGATCTCGACACGATCAGCGAAGACCAGTACGCGAATCGGCGCGCTGACGAAGTAGTCGCGGTGAATGAGGGCGTTGGCGACCAGTTCTTCCCAGACGATGCGGGGAATCTCAGGCTGCCCCTGGGAGTTGAAGCCCTGCTCGCCCTGCGCGGCGCGGGTGTTAGCGATGATAAAGCCCAGCGTCTGCTGGAACACGTCGGCCAGCTTGCCGGCGATGTCGCGGCTGTCGATGTAGCGTTCGTCCTCAATCTGGGTGCCAACAAAGGCGACGGCCTTGACGATGAAGGCGGGTAGCGCGTAGTGCGGTGATTTGGCAAACAGCAGACCGCCCGCCACGTTGAGCTGTCCCTGATTCATCAGGTTCATGTTGGTCAGCAACTGCGGCAGCGGCTGGTTATGCTGGGCGAGCGGCTCACCGAATTGCTGCTCGAAGAAGGTTTCAAAATAGGGCAGGTCCACATCGCCCGCGCTCAAGCCCGCCACGGGCGTTTCGTCGGCGTGCACCAAGCCCGCCTGCTGGAACAGGCGCTGCAATTCCTCGCGCGAGGTCGCGCGGCGCTTGTCCGAGCCGTTCTTCACCCAAATCGCGCCGTTCTTGTCCATGTAGGGCTTGTTGACGCCTTCAGCGATGGACAGCACCAGCACCGTGCCTGCCGGGTGGGGCACGTTTTCCGTGAGCGGGTTCACGGCGGGACGCACGACCTGTGAAGCCACGTTGGCGATGAGCATGTTGAGACGAGCAACGTCGGCGCCGGATAGGCCGCGCACCGAACCGTCGTCGTTCACCCCGATGAAGATGCGACCACCAGCGGTGTTGCTGAAGGCAACAATCTCCGCTGCCAAGGCGTCGGCATTGTTCATGTCCGTCTTGAACTGCTGCCGACTGTCCTCGCCCCGGCTGAGCAGGTCGATCAGCTCTGTGGTTTCCATAGGTTGTAGACCTCTTTGCGACGGTTGAAGGCTTCCTGGCCTCCTTCCATGATGTTGATGATGGCGTCCTGCACCGGGCGGGCGTCGATGCTGCCGCTTCGCGTGGCGACCTTCTCGTCCTGGTATTGGCAGGCGTGCACCTGTTCCGCGTCACCCAGCACCGGGAAGTTGGCGTTGTGGGTGGCGAAGATGAATTGGGCGTGAGGCTTCATTTCCCGTAGCAGCTTGATCACATCGTCGTAGATGGTCTGGTTGTCCAGATCGTCTTCCGGTTGGTCGATGATGATCACGTCGTTCTGGCGTTGGCTGAGCACGTACAGCAACAGCGCCGAAGCGCGCTGCCCGAGAGAGTGGTGCTTCAACTCTTTGCCGCGATAGCGGATGACGAAGCGGTTGGGCACCTGCCAAGTGACGAACTCGGTCAGGTTCTGCATGAAGGTCTTTTCGAAGACCTCGGGGGTGCTGCCGGCCTTCGCCAAGGCTGCCGGCAGGGCACGCAGGAGGCCGCCGAAATCGGCATAGTCCTCCATCACTGCGCGCAGCGTGGTTTCGCGGATGTTGCTGCCCTTGAAGAGCTGTTGCATGAAGCTGATGGCGGCTTCCTTGTCGCCCTTGAAGTCCGCTTCGATCTGCAGGGCGGTGTGGCCAGCGTTCACGCGGTCCAGCTCTACCTTGATGGTGTTGAACTCGCGTAGCCATAGTTCATTGAGTTTGTCGATCTCGGCAAACAGCGCGTCGCGGATGCTGGTCTGCTGTGATTCCTGCTTGGCCAGCGCCTGAAGCATTTGCTCCGCCTTGGTTTTGCGCTGCTGCTGGGCCAGGAAGTCGTCCGGCTGGATGGCAGTCATGCCGGTTTGCTTTAGCTCCTGAGCCAGTTGGCGCTCAACTTGTGCAAACTCCTCCTGAAGGTTCTTGCTTGCACCTTCAAATTCGCCCTGTTTGGTCTTGAGTCGAGCTGCAATGGCTCGCGCGTCTTGCTCGATCTGCTTGAGCTGATCGACCTTGGCAACGAGGTTGGAGAACTCGGCGTAGTAGGCCGTGAAGAAATCCGGGTTCTGCTTGGAAACGTAGCTCGTTGCGTTCCGCAGCTCGTCCTCATGCTCGGCAATCAGACTTCCTAGAGCGAGGATGAAGCTGTCTGCCCGCTCCATCATGCGCGCGAGCGCTGTGGCGTCCTGCTGGAAGCCAAGTCGCTTTTGGAGCTTATCGGCGACACCGTGCTCCGCGAACTTGGTCAGACGGAAGTTGGCATCATTTAGTTGGGTCTCGAAGTCGCGCTTGAGTTCGGCCGTGTTGCTGAGCTTGAGCCAGCGCTGAGCAGCGTCACGCACGCGCTGGCGTTGAACCTCTATTTCGTCACGCAGCACACGCAGCTTCTCGCCAACCAGCTTTTCCACCAGATCGGTCTCGAAGCCTTCGCCGGTGCTGGAAAGGTCCTTCTGGCCGAAGTAGATCGGACGGCGCAGTACGGTCTCCCGAATCGACACGCCGGGTTGCAACTTGCCGCCCAAATAGACATTCGGGGCTTCGCGGAAGATGCGGGAGATGGTGAATTCCTGTCCGTACACGTCACATGCTGTCAGCGTCACCTTGCCGCCACTGCCAAGGGTATGGCGGATCAACTCATCCTTGTACTTGGTGTCCTGCGCCTTCTCGCCGCGTGGAATGTCGAGGGCGTAGCGTACTGCCTCCAGGATGGATGATTTGCCGCTGCCCCGGATGCCGATCAACGTGTTGAGTTCGGAAGAGAAATGCAGCACTTGCCCGTCGAGGATGCCGCCGTCGAAGCGGATGCTGCGGATGTGCGACGCTTGATGTTTGGGCGGCTCCATGGCTACCCGCCCAGCGGGATCGCTCAAGGCAAACTTGACCGCCTCGAAGGACAGTTCGCCCAGCTTCAGGTAGCTGGCTTTGCCTCGACCGATTTCATCGACACTCTTGGGGTCGCTGCCTTCCAGTTCGGCGGGGTACCAGCTCTGTAGCCAGCTTTGAATCTTGGTGCGGCAGGGTTTGTCTTTGCCTGCGCCGTCGTGCGTGCGTACCTTCTGAAAAGCCAGCGTTCTGCGTCGGAAGAACTCGTTTTGCCCCAACTCAGTAAGCCGGCCGCCATCCAGCTCCGCCCACAGGCCACTCGGGGCTTCGACATGGGCGAAGACAAGGAAGAAGTCCCGGTGATAGCCTTCCAGCTTCTTGATGGTCTCCAGAAGCGACCATGAAGTGCGCCCGTACTCCTGCTCGTACTGCGCGGGCGTTTTACCTTCGAATGCGCTGGTCAGAAAGGGGTTGATGTAATTGTGTTCATCGATCCATTCGTCGGAGAACACAACAAGCGTGTGGATGCCATTAGCCCCGTCATTGACCGACAATTCAACGCCTGGCAGCAGCGCAATACCCTTCTTCTGGGCCGTCTTGCGCAGTGCTTTGAATTCTTCGAAGTCGAACTTGTTGTGGTTGGTGATGACGCCCAATCGGATGTCCGCTTTCTCCAACGCATCCACATAGTTGCTGTTGTAGAAGTTGTCATCGCCCGTGAACTTGAATTCTCGGTCCGCTCGGGTATGCAGATGAAAGTCAGCACGGACCCACTGCGCCCCTTCTGCAAAGACCATGGATCGAGCCTCTGACTGCTTCGGTCGCAGACTTTCCATCATGGTTCATCCTTATAGTGAATCCGCGCGTAGCCCACCAGTCGAGCGGTCTGCGGGTCATAGATAAACTCGGTGATCGATCCATCTCGAATGCGCTGAACCGCCTCGTCGATCACATGAAGTGGCACTAGGAACCATTCCTCAGGCTGCACAGGATGACCGAAGCGGTCATTGATGGTGATGTTCAACCGCGCGGGGGCGAACAGCCTGTGGAACAGGTTCTCCATCCGGGTGCGGTTGATGCCCGCGAGCTTGTAGGTCGCCACCACTTCGACCTTCGCCAGCAGGTAGGTGGCGTCGTGCTCGGCGTTGGCGATGCGCGTCTCCACCCTGCCCCCGGTCACGCCGACCTTGTGGATGATCTCGCGGTGCTGCGCGACATAGGGATGATCGGAGAGGGAGCGCAGGACGTAGATCGTGCCGCTTTCGACATCATCGGCTTCAAGCTCCCCGCCGAAGGAGAGTTGCCCGCTCTCGGGCGAGGCCAGCCGCCGCGCGGCGGGGTCGTTGTAGAACGCACGTTGGAGCGAGCGCAGCAGCAGATTGCTTTCGGTGCCGTTGGAAAAGATGAGGCGTAGGCGGCGATCTACTTCCCCTGCGGTCGTCTTCAGCGGCTCGCCGACCTCGGCAACGTAGAGCGTGATGCCATCGAGAACGAAAAAGTCCCCGGCTTCAATCGCGCGGCGGCCCGCTTCGATGGACTGGGACTGGCGCATACCGGTTTTGACCTCCGATTGCACGCGCTCGAACAAGGGTCGAAAGGTCTCGAAGTCCTCGCAGGGCTTGCGATCCGCGATCTCCTCGGCGGCACGCTTGTCGGCGCTGGTGCGGACATGGCGTAGAACTGTGATGTCGTCCGCTTCCGCTACGCCCGCCAGCTCTGCAGCCAGGTCGTCGATGTCGATGGCTTCATCTGCCGAAGCGGCAACGGCAGGCGCAGCGGCAAGCAAGCCCTGATGGTCCAGCGGCTCTAGCAGGGCGCGGCAGTCCGGGAGCGCGCGCAAACGGTCCAGACGCACGGCGTAAAGGCGCTCGAATATGTCGCGGTCCTCACCGTGCTGCGGCGCACGGCCGTGCTTTTCGGTGAAGCGTTGGATTTCCTCGAAGCCCGCGATGACGCGCTCCTCACTGGCCGGCCGTCCGCCCTTCTTCTCAGGAGGTGCGAACTCGGCAAGCTCCGCAGCGAGTTCGTCAAGATCAGAGTTACTCATAGCGTCCCTCCGCCTTGAAGCGCATGAAGGCGGCCGCGCCTTCGGCCATGCGTCGCTCCCAGGCATCCTGGGAATCGAGCGCCGGAATGCGGCCGCGCTCCTTCTTGAACTGGACGGCGCGAACGGCCATCTCCCTCGCCTCCTCCGGCGTCAGGCTCGTGCGCTTGGCCGAGATGGCCGCCGCGACCTGCTTCAAGCTGTCTTCGCTCATGGTCTTGGCAAGGATGGCGTAGGCTTCCCCGAAAGGGTTGATGCGGTCGATCAGGTCGATGTCCAACTCGCGCACGTCCATCGCGAAGCGCCGCACGCCTTCGATCAGGGCGGTGTTGGGCGACCCATCGCCCTCGCCTTCGGTTACGAGCCGCTTGGCCTGTTGCGTCAGGTTGAGGGCGGCAATGGCGTGCTGACGCACGGCCTCCTGATCCTCGGCATCAAGCTCGGGATACTTGTCCTTGATGATCTTGCCCATACGAACCTGCGTCAGCTCCTCGGGCACCAACTCCTCATCGAACAGGCCGCGCTCGATGGTGGGCTTGTCCTGCACGAAGGCCGCGATGACTTCGTTCAAGTCTTCCTGACAGATTCGCGCCGCCTCCTTGCTCTTGGGCTCGGCGAGGCCCTTGATCTCGATTTGGTACGCCCCTGTCTGCTCATTGACGCCGACATTGCAGCGGTCCGAGTCGTAGCCACCCTCGCCGTAGTTAAAACCCGGCGTCGGGCCGCTCTCGGGGTTCTTGGGCTTGAACTCGAAGCGCGGAGCAAGAACCTGCTCCATCAGCAGGCTGGCTGCGATGGCCTTCAACGTATCGTTGACGGCCTCGGTGACAGCTTCCTCGGCTGCATCCGGCTCGGCGATCAGGTTGGTGAACCTCGCGCGGGTCTTGCCGGGCGCGTCGCGGGTAGCTCGGCCGATGATCTGCACGATCTCGGTCAGGCTGGCGCGGTAGCCCACGGTCAGCGCATGTTCGCACCAAATCCAATCGAAGCCTTCCTTCGCCATGCCCAGCGCGATGATGATGTCCACATGGTCGCGGTTGTTCTTCTGCGCCGGGTCTTTGAGCGCGGCGGACACGCGGTCGCGCTTGGCAGCATCGTCATCGACGAGATCGGCGATCCGCAGCACGCGGCCATCGGGGCGCTTGACACGCTGGAAGCCGGTCGCAGGGTCGATACCTTGCCACTCCCCCAACGCCTCGATGATGTGCTCCACCTCGCGCATCTTGTCCTTCGTGCTTTCACGCGAATTGACGTTGGGGATGTGGATGATGGTCTTCTCGGCGGGATCGAGGACATTGAGGATGTCATCGACGTAAGGCCCGCTGTAGAAGAAGTAGCCGATGTCGAGTTGCTTGAGGTACTCGTAGCCGTTGAGCTGCTCGTAGTAGGTGTAGGTGACGGTATCGAACTTCGACTCATCCTGCGGTGCGAGCACGGCCTCGGCGTCGCCACGGAAGTAGGAGCCGGTCATGGCGACGATGTGCGTCTTGCCCCGCGCGAAGAACTGCCCCAGGTGCAAGCCGAGTTTGTTGTCCGGGTTCGCTGAAACGTGGTGAAACTCATCGACCGCGATCAGGCGGTCGTCGAACGCCTCTACGCCGTAGGCATCGACCGCGAAGCGGAAGGTCGCATGGGTACAGACCAGCACCTTGTCGTCGCCTTCGAGGAATGCGCCAAGCGACTTGACCTTGCCGCCGTTGTCGTTGCCTGGCGCGTTGCACAGGTTCCACTTGGGTTCGACCTGCCAGTCGGACCAGAAGCCGTACTTCGACAGCGGCTCGTCGTTGAAGCTGGCACCGATGGACTTCTCCGGCACAACGATGATGGCCTGCTTCAAGCCCTGGTTCTTGAGCTTGTCGAGTGCCACGAACATCAGCGCACGGCTCTTGCCCGATGCGGGCGGCGACTTGATAAGCAGGTATTGCTCGCCCCGCTTCTCGTAGGCCCTCTCCTGCATGGGCCGCATTCCAAGAGCATTGGCCTTGGTCGATGCGCCGTTTCGGGCGTAGGTGACGGAAACGGACGGTACGGACTTGATCTTGTCGCTCATGCGTTGGCTCCCGCTTTGCGCTTCTTGCCCTTGGCCGGTGCAGCCGAAGCGGTCATTTTGGTATAGAGGTCAAACAGCTTTTCCAGCCGCTCAGTGTCGTTCTTGAAGCGCCGACCGATGTAGATGCGCTCCAGCACTTCGTCGTTGCGCTCATGGGCGGCACGCAGGTCAGCGGGCATGTTCTCGGGGTCGTACAGGTCCGCGATGGTCGCGGGGAAGTGATGCTCCCGCGCCAGCAGGATGTCCTCCGCGCAGCGCGTGAGATCGGCCTTGTTTTTCTCGGTCAGTGTCGGCACTGGGAATGTGTGCCAGCCGAGAGTGTTTGAATAAGAAAAGTCCATTCTCATGCGGACGCATACAGTAGCAATCCAGACCAAATGCATACGGCTAGCCACGATACCGAGCAACCACGTTTCAGGCCTGTAGATCACCGCAGCCCGATCAGAAATTACTGTCGCATCATCGACAATCCCTACAGGCAGGTACGGGCGGCGTTCGGAAGAAACGCGAGGAACAATCAGCGCGCTCCCAGATCGATGAGGCGCGAAGACAAACCGATGGGGCGTGTCTGCATTCGCGTTCGCCTGCTGCCCCTTACTTTCGGCTCTGAGCTTTCGTACGTTCTCAAACCGCTCACAAATTTCGGGCACTAAGCGTGCGTCATTAACTTCCTCATCTTCAACCCACAGGCAGAAGCGTGGCACGCCATTGATGAACTCAGTGGAGCCGACATACGCTCTTATAAACCGAGCAGCTTCGGGGCGTGCCGCAACAAGGCCCTCCTTCGTGGCCCTGTCCAATATCAGGTTACCGCCATCTGTAGGCTTGTTTCCGTAGTCCATCCGAGGCAAGCCATTTAAGGGTCTAGGAGCCTTTTCAACGATGATGTTTCCGACTGGAATCAGGTAAGGTCCGATGCTGTCTACGACGCGCTTTTCATCACCCTCAAAAAGAGTTTTCTTGCTCGAACGCGCGGATGCGATGCCAACAATAACTACAGTCACGCCCGCGTTTGCGGCCGCCAGATTGCTCCAGTGAAAGGGTCGGTAAGCGAAGGATATTTCCAGGCCTTGACCAAAGATCAGAGGCCATAGCATGGCGACTTGCTCGCCTTGACAAATCGACTTAGTGGCGACAAACGCACAGCAACAATCGGGTACGGCGTGAAGATAATCTGCAGCCTTCAAGTACCAAGCGGCGACATAGTCCAAGTCCTTGAAACTAGGCGCGCGACCAGAGAATAAGGCCGCCAAGTCGTCTTGCTGCTCCTTGTCTCTCCATCGACTGCCGAGATAGGGGGGATTGCCACAGATATACGTCTCGCCCCCCTCGTTCTCGAAGTCGATCTCGGCTTGATCTAGCGGCGTGCGAAAAAGATCATCGGCCTGCACCTTCACTCCGGTACCAGCTGGCGGGCAAATGCTCAGCCAGTCCAGCCGCAGCGCGTTGCCGCAGGTGATCCAGTTCTCATTGCGCAGTGGCAGAAACTCGGCCAGGGCCAGCTTCTGGCCCCGATACAGCACATCGCACTGATACTCAGCAATGACCAGCGCAAGGCGGGCGATTTCCGCCGGGAAATCGCGTAGCTCGATCCCGCGAAAGTTGGTGACCGGGATTTCTGATGCACGATCCGGCTCGCCGCGCCGCCGGTTGATCTCGGCCTCGATGGCGCGCATTTCCTTGTAAGCGATGACCAGGAAGTTGCCCGAACCGCAGGCCGGGTCGAAGACCCTGATCTTGGCAATGCGTTTGCGCAGGTTGAGCAACATGCGGGCGTTATCATCCGCTTCCTCCAGCTTCTCCCGCAGGTCGTCGAGGAACAGCGGATTGAGGACTTTGAGGATGTTGGGGACACTGGTGTAGTGCATCCCCAGCTCGCCGCGCTCCTCGTCTTCGGCGACGGCCTGGATCATCGAACCGAAGATGTCGGGGTTGATCTTGGTCCAGTCCAACCCTCCGACGTGCAGCAGGTAGGACCGGGCGATCTTGCTGAACCGCGGCACCTCGTCGCCGCCGGAGAACAACTGCCCGTTGACGTAAGGGAAGTCTTCGGCCCACCGGGGAATCTTGGCTGCTGCCCGGTCGTCGCGCTTGGTGTTCATGGCGCGGAACAACGTGGCGAGAACCTCGTGCGTGTTCGATGAGTCCCTGGCGCTCATCTGCGCGACGGTTTCGGTGAAGCGGCCCTTGCCGACGAAGATGTCGGTGTCCTCGGCGAAGAAGCAGAAGATCAGCCGCGCCATGAACTTGTTCATGTCGTGGCGACGCTCCGCCGTGCCCCATTCCGAGTTGTCCTTCAGCAGTTCGACGTACAGGCGATTCAGGCGGCTGGTGGCCCGGATGTCGAAGGCGTTCTCGCTGATCTGGCGGACGGTGCTGATGCCCGCCAGCGGCAGGAAGAAGCCGAAGTGGTCCGGGAAGTCCTTGAAGGCGCAGGCAACGGTCTCTCCGCTGGTCAGGTCTTCGGCCTCGAAGTCCGTGCCGTCGGTGGCGAGGATGAACTTCGCCTTGGCCTTGGCCGTCGCCGGGCTGGCCTTGAGGGCGGCCAGCGTCTGCGTGACCCGCCCTGCGTCGCAGGTCAGGATGTGGATGTTGTTGGTTTGGAGAACACCGCCGAGGTCAGACTTGTTCGACGCCCCCGCGCGGAGGCGCTTGATGGTCGTCGCCTTGTTGCCAAAGGCTTCAAGGAAGGCGTAGGGGAACTCTGCGGGGTCAAAGGGCTGCTCCGCAAGGTCTGTAATGGCCTGTTCGATTTCTACGGCGTTCATGGGCGTGTAGCCCCCTCTCGGGGCGAGGCAGCCTGATTGCTGTCGTTTTTCGGGGCGCTCATGTCTTGTCCTGCGTTTTCTCGGCTATCTGCGCGGCAATCCAGCGATCCAACTCGCTGCGACGAAACCGCCAGGTGCCGCCCAGCTTGAATCCCGGTATCTCCCCCTGCTGGGCCAGCCGGTAAACGGTCTTCTTCCCTGCCTTGAGGTAGACCGCCACTTCATCCAGCGTGAGAATTTCGCTATCAGGTTGGTTCATGTCAGGCGGCTCGCTTGGTGTCGCGCGGCGAAGTCTTCCAAAGTTTGGCCAAGTTTACCATCTGATCCACCCAAATGAACCCCGAATCTCATGTGCGCGAAGCCATAGATTCGGCCGGCGCCATGCGTTGCGGCAGGCTCGCTGCACCGGCTCGATGGCAAGGCCATGTGCTTTAGCCACCAGGTCGTAGATGGTTTACGCCAGAAGGTGGTCGGCCTGTCTTTTTCCGGGGAAAACACGCAACGTAGTACTCTTTGGCCTTCACAGCCGTGCTCTCTGTGGCCTCATCTGGATGAGACGGGCTAGGCAAATCCGCGTGAGGTGTGCGATGGGAAGGAAGGAAACCGAGGAAGCAATTGCAGACAGCCGCGCCGGCCGTGTCTTGGGGCGGTTCGCCACAGTCGCCGAGCTGCTGGCCGACCTGAACGCTGACGACACCCCAAACATTCAGCAGGGCAGCGCCAACGTCTATGCCGACCTGGGCTATCCCGACGCCGGCGAAATGCTGGTCAAGACCCGACTCGTCACCAAGATCGGCGAGGCCATCAAGGCGCAACAGTTGTCGACCGAGCAAGCGGCTACGCTTCTCGGATTGACGCCGGCCGCGCTGCACGAGCTGCTGACCGGCCGCTTTCGCTCGCAATCGGTCAACGACCTGGAGCGCCTGGCATCCATGCTTGATGAGGCCAGCCGATGACAGGCTCGAAGAACCTGGAAAACTGGCTGCATGAGAAGGTCGGCCCGGCCTATGACACCTTGAAGGCCGACCCGACCCGCGCCGTCACGCCTGGCCAAGTGCGCTACACCCTGGCCGAGCTGCTGGCCGAGGCCGAAGCCGCCGGCGTGTATCCACTGCCGCCGGAACAACGCGAATGGGTAGATGCGCCGGTCGTTGGCCGTGAGCTGACGCCTTTCGACCCGGCCGAGACGCTGACCTCGGCCGAGGCGATCAGCACCTTCCTGGCCGAAGCCGAGGCCACAGCCGACCCGGCCTATATCGAACACGCACAGGCCGTCGCAGCGCGGGCGAAGGCCATGCACGGCATCGAGTAGGAGAGCTGGCCAGCATCGCCATTCCTGGCGGTGCTGCAGCTCGACGTGCGCCGTTCTGGTGCGCTGGATCTCATCGCTAGAAACGACGATGCGAGATCCACGCCAAGGGAGAAGGCCAGAGCGGCCGTCATCGTCCGATCTAGCGATGCTCGAGCACGCCAGCGCACATCGTCACCTTTGACGATGCAGGCCCGGAAATGACAAGGGCGGCCAATGGCCGCCCTTGCTGCTCCTGGTGCGCGTGCCTACGCGGCGCCGAGTGACTGCCGCACCGCGTCCAGGGCCTCGCGAAAGTCGGCAGGTGTCGCCTGGCCCGTCTCGGCCTGGTAAAACACGACCATGAAAGCGTTCGCCACGGCCTCGGCGAGCGGCCCGAGCTGCCGCGCCGCTTCCTGGTCTAGCCAGTCGAGCGCGGCGAGTTGCACGGCTGCATGATGAACGGCCTGCGTTGCATTGGTAGGATTCAGGGTTGCCATGATTCACCTCTCTAACAGGTGGGTTGTGGAAGTGTCGGCCGGCCCCACGCCGGCCGACGCGCTTATCGGCTGCCGGTGCCGTAGAAGCCGGCGGCCTCGGCCAGCGGCGTGTTTCTCGCGCTGCTGCCGTAGCTGCTGACGTTGCCGCCCGACCTGGCCGCCAGCTTGGTGGCCTCAACGACGGGCGGAGCAGGTCGATCAACAAAGGCCGCAACTTCTGCCGCCGGGTCTGCATCAGTCGATTGATCGTCGACCGGCTCAGCCTCAACCGCCTGCGCCTGGCGCTGCTCGGCAGCGGCAACGTCCAGGCAGTCGAAAAATCCTCTCGGCGTCATCGTCATACCTCCTTGTCGCGGTTGGCGAACGCGGCCACTTCATCATCAGGATCAGCAGCAGCCGAAACGGCCCCTGCCAGGCTGTTGCCGCCGAAGCTGGGCACATCCTCGACCGCCTGGTCTGTCTGGCTGCTCGCCCGGATCGCGGCGGCGATCTTCCCGCCGGTGGTGTCGGCGATGCGTTCGGCGGCGGCGTCGCGGATGCTGGCCGCCTTGGCCTTCGCAACGTCGCCAATGCCTTGCACCAGGTTCGCAGCCGTCGCAGCGACAAGGCCTCCCGCACCTCGGCCGGCTTGGCCGCCGGCGTCGCTGCCGCCGCCGGCCTTCGAGCTGGAGCCGGCTTTGTCGCCGCCCCTCGATTCGCCGCCGCTGCTGCCCGAACTGCTGGAGCTTCCAGAGCTGTAAAAGCCGGCAGCCTGGCCGAGCGGCGTACTTGTGCCGGCACTGGAACCGCCGCCACCAAAGCCCGCCGCCTGCGCGAACGATCCAGCATCGGAATCACCGCCAGCACCACCACCAAACATGGGCACTCCGCCCGATCCGCCACCGGCGCTAGCCCCTGCTTTCTCGAACGCCGCCCTAATCGCCGACATGCCGCCGGCGGCCGAGGCCGCACCGCCCATCACGGCCGCGCCAGCCACGCTGGCCGCTCCGGCGGCCATACTCGCCGCGCCCATAGCCGCACCGATGGCGGCACCTGCACCGAAGTTGCCAATGCCGCCAGCGCCACCGATCCCCGAGCCGGTGATGATGCCGGCGACAAGCGGGGGCACACGATTGACCAGCATGAGCAACGCCACGCAGAACACCAGCATCACGCCCAGCTCTTCAAAGTTCAGGGTGCCGGTGTTCATCCTGGCGTAGAAGCTGGAAAGCAGGTCGTTCCCGATGCCGACCAGGAGCACCATCGTCATGATCTGCGCGGCCACGCCCAGCACGGTCTTGTAGTAGTTGATCGCCATGTCGGAAGTCCAACGGCTTCCACCGAAGCCGAGGAAGAAGATTCCGGCGTACATCAGCAGCCAGCCTGATACGAGCAGCAGCAACATATTCACGGCGACAACAGCCAGCAGGATCAGGATGCCGACGCTCAAGGCCACACCGATGAAGCTATCCACGGGCGACCAGATCGACGAGTTCCTGAATGCCTGCTTCAAGATCATGAAGCCGATATCCACAATGCCCGAGGGTGTCACCGACGCCACCCCGGACGCCTGTTCGCCGATCCGGGCCAGTGACTGGATGATCGAGTTGGCGAACGCCGGGCCGTTGCGCAACAGCCAGAGGAAGAAGCCGAAGAACAGGATGAACCTGATGAACTCTGCGAAGAACTCGCCAATGTCAGCCTTGCGCAGCGCCATGAAGCCGAAGGTGAAAACCAGCGAGATCGTGCCCAGCGTCCAGAACAGGAACATCGCGGCATTCATCACCACCGTCTGCCAGGACGTGGCTCGCGTGGCGAACTCCATCACCACCTGGTCAAGCATCCCCTGATTGGTGAGTTGGGCCGATGCGGCGGTGGAGTAAAGCGCGAGGGCGACGCCGATCAGCGCCGCCTTGTGCAGTGTTTTCATGGCTTCGCCTCCTTCTGGTCTTTCGGGTCGGCCAGTTCGAGCCAGTTCATGGGCCTCTCGGTCGGCGCGATGCCGCCGGCAGCCGGCGACCGGCGCGAGCACAGCCCGGCGAATTTCTCGCGCGTGACCCTGTCCTCGATCTTCTTGATCGCCTCGATCTGGCAATTGGTGTCATTGACCTCGGGCATGGGCGGGATGGCCGGCTTGTTGTCGCAACCAGCCACCAGCACCACCACGAGGCCGGTAAGCAGCATCGTTTTCTTCATGGTGCAGGGCCTCCGTCAGCGGGTCAGTTCGAGCCAGTTTCTCGGGTTGGCCGTCCGCTCGATCCTGGACTCCCGGGAAGTCGCGCCGGCGGCCTGCTGTTGCGCCTCTAGGTCGGCCTGCGCCTGCATCCTGGCCGTCGCGGCGTTCTGCTGTGCGATCAGCAGGCCACGGATTTGCAGAAGCTGGTTTGCCTGGTTGGCGGCGAGCTGGTTGGCGTAGCCGATGGCCTGCATCTGCCCGGTCGCGCCCTGCGCGGCGGACTGGAGCCGTTCGAGCTGGCGAGCATCGGCGGAAAGGTTGCGCTGCTGTTGCTCCAGGCCCTTGAAAAGCGCGTCGTTCGCCTTCTTCTGACTCTCGCTCGCCAGGCTGCGGTTTTGCTCCATCGCAGCGCGCTCGGCATCCGAGCACCCAGCGGCCGAGAAGCAAGGCGAACCACGGTAATAGGCCACATCCTGGAACTTGCCCAGGTACGCATCGATGCTGCCGAGCTGATTCCGGTAGTAGTTCAGCGTGTCGGTGGCGGCCATCAGTCCGTTGATGGTGGACTGCGCCTGGTCCCAGATATAGGCGGCCGGAGCCATGGTGTTTTGCAGCATGTTTTCGTACTGCTGCAATTGAGTCTGGTACTGCTCGATCTGCTTGAGCGTCTGCGCCACCGACTCAATGGCGGTCATGACGTTCTGCACCAGGTTGCCGCCGTCGATGACGGGGATGCCGGCCTGCGCCGGGGTGACGATGATGCTGCCGGCCAGAGCGGCGGCGAGCGCGGTTTTAGCCGCTAAAAAACGGACGTGCTTCATGGTCGCAATCTCCATTCGATGAAAGAAAGGCAATGCCTTGACCAAGCTCGCGCTTGCCCACGGCAAGGTTTCATCGAAGAGCTACGCCACTAGCTAATCGGTATCGCCCTTGGCACTGAGGCCCGGGCTTCGGTGGTTCTGCTCTTGGCCTTTACGGGGTGTCCCTGGCCTTATGCGTCCTCCCGAGAGTTGATAACGCTCAGGCCGGCGGCCTGGAAGTGCCTCGTGTCACGTCCGGCACACGGAAATTTAGCCGCTAAAACTCTCAACGGTCGGCCCTCGGCTGCACCACCGATTTCATAAGCCGACTCATTTCACCCTGAGTAGCTTCGATCCGAGCCAACAGGGCGAGGATCGTTGCATCGCCGAAACGGGCAGTGCGCGGATCGTCGGTTAGCCAGAGCTTGAGCAATCCGCCCAGCCGGCCAAGGTCGCCATTCACCCGCACCAGCTCGCGCACGTAGTGGTAGTCCATGACTCCCTTGACCTGGTAGCCCTGGCCTACGTCGCGCAGATAGCGCGCCACGCTGATCCCCGCCATCTTGGCGTTCGCCTCAATCAGTTCGCGTTCTTCTGGAAGGCAGTACACCTTGATCGGTGAGCTGCCCTTCCTGGTGATTCGTTTCTCGTCGCCCATTTGTCCTCCAACCGGCGGTAGCCGGCACCCTCGCAGAGCAGGATGCCCGTTGAGCGCCCCGCGCGAATAAGGGGCAGTGAAGAAGGACAACCGGCTTGCCGGTGGGCCTACTTCACACATCCTGCCCGCCTTACGGCGTTGTTTTTGCCTCGTATGACTCATCGAGTTTCGCGCTGTAACCGCACCATCGCTTCGCAACAGCGCGCCAGCAGCGGGAAAACCAACGGAAATTGCCAACGTCCGTGTGCTTGCAGCGATCCAAGAGGCTGGTAATAGCGTTTCAGCCATGCGCTTGCAGCGATTGAGCATGGGACTTTGCTTACTTCGTGCCCTGACCCGTGGAGCCAGGCGGCGCATTGGTGATGTGCTGGCGAACGTATTTCAGGAACGTCTCATAGCGGAAAGGGATTCGCCCGATCTCGCGCATGTGCTCCCAGATGATCTTGAGCGCGTAGCCGGCCTCCATCGCTTCCTTCACGTCCGCGCGCGCCGCCATGAAAGCGGCCAGGTAGTCCCTACGCTTTATTTGTGAGGTCTTCTGCTGAAGAGCGAGCCGTGCGGCCAGCTCGTCGGGATAGCTGCTTTCTGTCGTCGCCATGTCCGTAAACCTCCGTTATCAACTGAACTACTCCGAAGGTTACGGAGTGCCGGCCGACACAACATTCCAATAATTGGCCGAAATGGTTGACATGGAGCCGATGACACAGGCACGCCTATCGAAACAGGGATGGCAGCCCATTCAGCACGGAAGGTTAGACGCCAAGAGGGAGGCCGGGAGAATCTCCCCGCCGCTCGGCCCCTCAAGTGTCAAAGAGTGGATCGCATCGTCAGAACCGGCGATGCGAGTTCGAGCGCCGGGCGGCCGTCATCGTCGGAACTGGCGATTGGGCCCTCGGTGCATCGTCGGATGTCGATGGAAGACCGTGGCCCGAACGTGGCCAGCCTCGCCGGAAATAGCGATGCTGCAGCTCGACGTGCGGCGTGAAAGAAAGCCGGCCTCATGACGTGGCCGGGAATCGAATTGAACTGTTGTATGTTGTAGTGCGCTACAACATACAACATACAACACCTGCCTATTGACACTTGAGGGGCGCAGCGTTTTAGCCGCTAAAAAGACCGACCGGAGCTGACCACCCTTCTGGCGTACAACTCAACGGCCGAAGGCCGACCATCGGCAAGGGCTTGGCGTCGCCCTAAAGGGCGGCGGCAAGTGCCGCGCCTAGTGGATGATCTTGGAAGATCATGGATGGAATTTGCGAACTAGCCGCAAACCCGCGCCGTCGCTGTGTTTTACGGTTCGAGGCGGGGAACGTTGCTACGGGTGAAGGGGAACATTGCTACGGAGCTTGGGGAACGTTACTACGGGCTTCGGCCTGCCAATTTCCCACTTCCCTGCCGCATACTCGCTGACCTTCCAGCCCACGGTGGCAAGCTCGGTCAGAGCCTTGCGGGCCTTCTGGCGACGCTTCTTCATGGCCTCGGCGTTCGCCTCGTCCGGCCAGACGTAGCCAGTAAGGGTATCGAGTTCCACGCGCCCGGCTTTGCCGGGATCGATCCAGCCGCATAGCCGTTGGTGAATCAGGCGGGCCGGGTCGGTTTGTAGCGCCCGCACCTCGGCCATCTCGATGCGGGTATACGGGCGCCGCCCAAGAATCGCCTCCGCAATCTGGGGATTCAGCGCGACGAATAGCCGTCCGTCTTCCTCGTCGAAGGCGTAGCTCATCAGGTGAAAAGACCTTTGCCTACTCGCTTTGGTGACTACCACCGTCACGTTTGCCATGCGCAGCAAACACGCCTTGATCGCCCTGATATTGTCGCCGCCATCGGTCAAGCCGATTTCCGCTAGCAGGCTTGTCATGCTCTCTCGCACGACAAGCGCATCCTGCCCTGCCGCGTCGAACTTCGGCTCAAGGAATAGACGGAGTTGCTTCGGCAAGTCCGCTGTTGGCTCTGGCGTCAGGATGATGCCCTTCGGCCCTCCAAGAGCCACAAGACCTTGCAGCAGCCGCATGTCATCAGCACCAAGAGGCTCGAAGCCGACGAACCGCGCTAGTTCATTTTCGGCGTAGTGATACGTCACATCGAGCTTGAGCTTCTTCCGTTCGCCGCGCTTGAGACTGCGGAACAAGCCGGGGACCAAGCAGTGCATTGGATCGTGCCTGGCATGGGTGAGGTCAAAAGCCATCGCCTCGCCTCCGACTATCACGTCTTTCCTCATTCCTGCTGGCCTCATACAGCTCCACCGGCACCAGCACGCCGCCGGCGTGCCGCATGTACCAGCGATCAAGCGGCGTGGCGTCGTAGTTTTGCTTGCTGACGCCGAAACGCACGAAGTAGCCGCGCCGCTCATCGCCGATGGGTTGCCGGTCATGGGCGCGGTCGCTGAGGCGCTTCGCCTCGTCCTCAGTCATGCGGGCGACGTAACCGCACCACCTGGCGTTGTCGATCAGCGCGGACGCGCCACGCGCGGCCTGCTGCTGGTCGGTCTGCCCTTCGCGGGCGCTTCCCTTGCTGACGTGGTGCAGGTAGAGCACGGATGCGCCCGTGGTAGCCGCGACCTGCTCCAGAACGGCCACGAGGTGGGCCATGTTGCCGTTGCTGTTCTCATCGAGGGCGTGGATGCGGCTCAGGGTGTCCAGCACGATCAGCCTCGCCCCGGCGCTGTATTCGATGACGCGGCGCAAGTGAGCCTCGTCCATGACGTTCAGGCGCTTGCCCATGATCGGCTCAAGCGCAAGGTTCTCTGCGATGGCTTGGCGTGCCGCGTGTCCGAGGTGCTGGCCGATGGCGTGAATGCGCCGCACAAGCGCGGGCGGTGGGTCTTCCCCGGCCAGATAGACCACTCGCCCGGTGTGCGCGGGGGCAAGGCCCACAAGATCGCCGCCGGCAACACTGCATGCGATGCTCATGGCCGCTTCCAGCGCCCAGAAGCTCTTACCCGTGGCTCCTGGAGCAACGAGCGCACCGACGGTTCCCGCAAGGAAGCCCGGCCATATGAAATCCAGAACCGGCGGTTCGCACTCAAACGCCGCCAGGACATCAATCGCCACGACTCAGTTCCCCGTTCCGTACAGGGATTCGTCGCTCAGCACCTCGGCGATCTGCGAGGTTCGGAAGTAGACCCGCCGGCCGATCTTCAAGCGGGCCTTGTTGATCCGCTGCGTCCATTCGTTCGTCGCACGCAAGCTGATCCGCAACCCATCAGGCGAACGATCCAGGACAGTGGCGAGCTGCGCGATGCTCAGCAGCGGGCCGAAGCGTTGCAGCAGCGTGTCTTCCATCGTCATTGCGTAAACCTCCGTTATCAACTGAATTGCAACGAAGGTTACGCAGCGCCAGGCTTGATGGCAGCTTATTAGTTGGCGATAATGGTTGACATGGAGAACGAAGAGCACGCAAAGAAGCGCCTTGGTCGCTACTACATCCCCATCTGGGAAGGCTGCGACCCCACCGTTTCTCAGTCCATCAAAGATTTCCGCGAACGTTGGAAGCCATACTCCACGTCTTCGCGACGCTACCCCATCGGGCGACTGATCCAGGAAGTGATCGATCCTGCTGTAGCCGCCTACATGGCAACCCTTCCAGTACGCTACTCGGGCTACGTCCCCGGCGCCGGCACGGGTGTGGGCTTCAGCGCGATCATTGGACTGGTAGGACTTGACGCGATGGTTCGCGTGCAGCGCCAGTTGCTACGCCAGTTCATCAAAACGGAAGACCGACAGACACCAAGGGATCATCGCTTTACCGCGACCCTCGAAGCCTTGATCGAACTGGTTTGCTGCTGTGCCAGCAAACGCCCGCAAACGTCTGCCCCCACTCAGGGCGTCAGTCTCAATGCGCAACGGAAACACGGCTTCTGCGACTTCTGCGGAGAGCTGACGGAGTTTTCCGCGTTCATGGCCAAGGTTGCGGAGCAGCAGGTTAACGATGCGGAGCTTGAGAATCGCAAGAAGCTTGAACTTAGTCACAAGTATTGCGAGGGGCATCGACCCAAGCTAACGAATGGCGAATGGAACCCCGCATACAGACAGGCGAAGCGATCACTCGCGCAGTTTGAACTTGAGCTGGCCAGGCTCAGCCAGCAATGCGCGAAGCCGGCAACGCCGCAAGTGAAATCGGGCGATCAACTCGTTGACGGCTACTTCTTCCACTATGTCATGCGCCAGACGTTGCAACCGGCAGACAAGGCGGAACTGCGCAACCAGGCGCGGCTGATGGTGGACTCGAAGCTATCCGATCGCAAGAAGCAGATCTTGATGCTCCAGTGGTCTGGACTCAATCAATCGGAGATTGCGCGAAGGTTGGGCATCGAGCGCCAAGCGGTATCGAAGGCGCTGGCATCAATCCCCGCAATGTTTCACTTGAAGAAGAAGCGCCCCATCCGCTGATTTCTTTTGGTGTCAACCAAAAAAGTCAATCATTAGGCCGAAGCGATCCGCATTGACAGGCACCATCAGGCACATATTCGCAAGTGACTGAAGAGGCCAGGGGATGCAGGCAACCACAAGTAAGACACTCATCAACCGGAAGAAGCTACTGGCGATGATTCCGCTGTCTGAGCGCACGATCTTCAACATGGAACAGCGCGGGGAGTTCCCGCGCCGGATCGCACTCACCAGCCGAAACGTCGCCTGGGACTTGGCAGAAATCGAGGAATGGATCGAGGCACGCAAGTCATCGGGCACGCAGGCCATGCGGCCCGGCTTCACCCCGTCGGTCGCAGCCACCGCTTTTTAGCCGCTAAAACGCCGCGCCCCTCAAGGGGTCGTCTCAGAAAACGGAAAATAAAGCACGCTAAGGCATAGCCGAACCTGCCAAGCTTGCTCCACCCTGTAGTGACGCGATCAGCGGGCAGGAAACGTTCCCCCTTCGCGCATGGCAGGCGCACACCAACTCAGACAGCACGGCCTCCATGCGCGCCAGGTCAGCCATTTTCTCGCGCACGTCCTTGAGCTTGTGCTCGGCCAGACTGCTGGCTTCCTCGCAATGGGTGCCATCCTCCAGCCGCAGCAGCTCGGCGATCTCATCCAGGCTGAAGCCCAGCCGCTGGGCTGATTTCACGAAGCGCACCCGCGTTACATCCGCCTCGCCATAGCGGCGGATGCTGCCATAGGGCTTGTCAGGCTCCAGCAACAAGCCCTTGCGCTGATAGAAACGGATGGTCTCCACATTGACCCCGGCCGCCTTGGCGAAAACGCCAATGGTCAGGTTCTCCAAATTGTTTTCCATATCGCTTGACTCCGTACATGAGTACGGAAGTAAGGTTACGCTATCCAATTTCAATTCGAAAGGACAAGCGCATGTCTGAACCAAAAACCGGGCGCGGCGCGCTCTTCACTGGAGGGCTTGCCGCCATCCTCGCCTCGGCTTGCTGCCTCGGGCCGTTGGTTCTGATCGCCTTGGGGTTCAGCGGCGCTTGGATCGGCAACTTGGCGGTGTTGGAACCCTATCGCCCCATCTTTATCGGCGTGGCGCTGGTGGCGTTGTTCTTCGCCTGGCGGCGCATCTACCGGCAGGCAGCGGCCTGCAAACCGGGTGAGGTCTGCGCGATTCCCCAAGTGCGAGCTACTTACAAGCTCATTTTCTGGATCGTGGCCGCGCTGGTTCTGGTCGCGCTCGGATTTCCCTACGTCATGCCATTTTTCTACTGATCGGAGTTCACCATGAAGAAACTGTTTGCCTCCCTCGCCCTCGCCGCCGTTGTTGCCCCCGTCTGGGCCGCCACCCAGACCGTCACGCTGTCCGTACCGGGCATGACCTGCTCCGCCTGCCCGATCACTGTCAAGAAGGCGATTTCCAAGGTCGAAGGCGTCAGCAAAGTTGACGTGACTTTCGAGACACGCCAAGCGGTCGTCACCTTCGACGATGCCAAGACCAGCGTGCAGAAGCTGACCAAGGCAACCGCAGACGCGGGCTATCCGTCCAGCGTCAAGCAGTGAGTCACTGAAAACGGCACCGCAGCACAACGGACGTCATTGTCTGGCGCCACAAACGATAAAGGATCTGTTGCATGACCCATCTAAAAATCACCGGCATGACTTGCGACTCGTGCGCGGCGCACGTCAAGGAAGCGCTGGAAAAAGTGCCAGGCGTGCAGTCGGCGCTGGTGTCCTATCCGAAGGGCACAGCGCAACTCGCCATCGTGCCGGGCACATCGCCGGACGCGCTGACTGCCGCCGTGGCCGGACTGGGCTACAAGGCAACGCTAGCCGATGCGCCACTGGCGGACAACCGCGTCGGACTGCTCGACAAGGTGCGGGGATGGATGGCCGCCGCCGAAAAGCACAGTGGCAACGAGCCCCCGGTGCAGGTAGCGGTCATTGGCAGCGGTGGAGCCGCGATGGCGGCGGCGCTGAAAGCCGTCGAGCAAGGCGCGCAGGTCACGCTGATCGAGCGCGGCACCATCGGCGGCACCTGCGTCAATGTCGGCTGTGTGCCGTCCAAGATCATGATCCGCGCCGCCCACATCGCCCATCTGCGCCGGGAAAGCCCGTTCGATGGCGGTATTGCGGCAACTGTGCCTACGATTGACCGCAGTAAGCTGCTGGCCCAGCAGCAGGCCCGCGTCGACGAACTGCGGCACGCCAAGTACGAAGGCATCCTGGGCGGTAATCCGGCCATCACCGTTGTGCACGGTGAGGCGCGCTTCAAGGACGACCAGAGCCTTACCGTCCGTTTGAACGAGGGTGGCGAGCGCGTCGTGATGTTCGACCGCTGCCTGGTCGCCACGGGTGCCAGCCCGGCGGTCCCGCCGATTCCGGGCTTGAAAGAGTCACCCTACTGGACTTCCACCGAGGCCCTGGCGAGCGACACCATTCCCGAACGCCTTGCCGTAATCGGCTCGTCGGTGGTGGCGCTGGAGCTGGCGCAAGCCTTTGCCCGGCTGGGCAGCAAGGTCACGGTCCTGGCGCGCAATACCTTGTTCTTCCGTGAAGACCCGGCCATCGGCGAGGCGGTGACAGCCGCTTTCCGTGCCGAGGGCATCGAGGTGCTGGAGCACACGCAAGCCAGCCAGGTCGCCCATATGGACGGTGAATTCGTGCTGACCACCACGCACGGTGAATTGCGCGCCGACAAACTGCTGGTTGCCACCGGTCGGACACCGAACACGCGCAGCCTCGCGCTGGACGCAGCGGGGGTCACTGTCAATGCGCAAGGTGCCATCGCCATCGACCAAGGCATGCGCACGAGCAACCCGAACATCTACGCGGCCGGCGACTGCACCGACCAGCCGCAGTTCGTCTATGTGGCGGCAGCGGCCGGCACCCGTGCCGCGATCAACATGACCGGCGGCGATGCGGCGCTCGACCTGACCGCAATGCCGGCCGTGGTGTTCACCGATCCGCAAGTGGCGACCGTGGGCTACAGCGAGGCGGAAGCCCACCACGACGGGATCGAGACCGACAGCCGCACCTTGACCTTGGACAACGTGCCGCGTGCGCTCGCCAACTTCGACACACGCGGCTTCATCAAGTTGGTTATCGAGGAAGGCAGCCATCGGCTGATCGGCGTACAGGCGGTCGCGCCGGAAGCGGGTGAACTGATCCAGACGGCGGCTCTGGCCATTCGCAACCGCATGACGGTGCAGGAACTGGCCGACCAGTTGTTCCCCTACCTGACGATGGTCGAGGGGTTGAAGCTCGCGGCGCAGACCTTCAACAAGGATGTGAAGCAGCTTTCCTGCTGCGCCGGGTGAGAAAAAGGAGGTGTTCAATGAACGCCTACACGGTGTCCCGGCTGGCTCTTGATGCCGGGGTGAGCGTGCATATCGTGCGCGACTACCTGCTGCGCGGATTGCTGCGCCCGGTGGCGTGCACACCAGGCGGCTACGGCTTGTTCGATGACGCCGCCTTGCAACGGCTGTGCTTCGTGCGGGCGGCCTTCGAGGCGGGCATCGGCCTCGACGCGCTGGCGCGGCTGTGCCGGGCGCTGGATGCGGCGGACGGCGACGAAGCGGCCGCGCAGCTTGCCCTGCTGCGTCAGTTCGTCGAGCGTCGGCGCGAAGCGTTGGCCGATCTGGAAGTGCAGTTGGCCACCCTGCCGACCGAGCCGGCACAGCACGCGGAGAGTCTGCCATGAACAACCCCGAGCGCTTGCCGTCCGAGACGCACAAACCGATCACCGGCTACCTGTGGGGCGGACTGGCTGTGCTGACTTGCCCCTGCCACCTGCCCATCCTCGCTGTCGTGCTGGCCGGCACAACCGCCGGTGCTTTCCTCGGCGAGCATTGGGTCATCGCGGCGCTCGGTTTGACCGGCCTGTTCCTTCTGTCCCTGTCGCGGGCGTTGCGGGCATTCAGGGAAAGAGAATGAGCGCTTTCCGGCCGGATGGATGGACGACGCCGGAACTGGCCCAAGCGGTCGAGCGCGGGCAGCTTGAACTGCACTACCAGCCCGTCGTCGATCTGCGCAGTGGTGGGATTGTCGGCGCGGAAGCCCTGTTGCGCTGGCGTCATCCGACGCTTGGACTATTGCCACCGGGCCAGTTCCTGCCCGTGGTCGAATCGTCCGGCCTGATGCCTGAAATCGGCGCTTGGGTGCTGGGCGAAGCCTGCCGCCAGATGCGTGACTGGCGAATGCTGGCATGGCGACCGTTCCGGCTGGCCGTCAATGTTTCGGCGAGCCAAGTGGGACCGGACTTCGACGGGTGGGTAAAGGGCGTGCTGGCTGATGCCGAGTTGCCCGCCGAGTATCTCGAAATCGAGCTGACCGAATCGGTCGCGTTTGGTGATCCGGCGATCTTCCCCGCCCTGGACGCCTTGCGGCAGATCGGTGTGCGCTTCGCCGCCGATGACTTCGGGACGGGGTATTCCTGTCTGCAACATCTGAAGTGCTGCCCAATCAGCACGCTCAAGATCGACCAATCGTTTGTCGCCGGGCTCGCCAACGACCGCCGCGACCAAACCATCGTGCACACCGTGATTCAGCTTGCGCACGGGCTGGGCATGGATGTGGTGGCTGAAGGCGTGGAAACATCGGCGAGTCTTGATCTATTGCGACAAGCGGACTGCGACACAGGACAAGGCTTCCTGTTCGCGAAGCCAATGCCGGCGGCGGCATTCGCCGTCTTCGTCAGTCAATGGAGGGGTGCCACCATGAATGCAAGTGACTCGACCACCACCAGTTGCTGCGTGTGCTGCAAGGAAATCCCGCTCGATGCCGCCTTCACCCCGGAAGGCGCGGAATACGTCGAGCACTTCTGCGGGTTGGAGTGTTATCAACGCTTCGAAGCGCGTGCCAAGACAGGGAACGAAACCGATGCCGATCCGAACGCCTGCGACTCGCTACCGTCAGATTGAGGCATACCCTAACCGGATGTCAGGGTAGACTGCCTCACAACGTCAGAATAGAGTCGGTTGTGTTATTTATTGACACTAGCTGAAAAAGGTCATAGATTTCTTCCTGACATTTTCGTCCAGGGAGGCATCTTGCAGGGTCAACGCATCGGCTACGTCCGGGTCAGCAGCTTCGACCAGAACCCGGAACGGCAACTTGAACACGTCGAAGTCGGCAAGGTGTTCACCGACAAGGCGTCGGGCAAGGACACCCAGCGGCCCGAGCTTGATTCGCTGCTGGCCTTCGTGCGCGAAGGCGACACCGTGGTGGTTCACAGCATGGATCGCTTGGCGCGCAACCTCGATGACTTGCGCCGCCTCGTGCAAAAGCTCACCAAGCGCGGCGTGCGCATCGAGTTCGTCAAGGAGAGCCTGACCTTCACCGGCGAGGATTCGCCGATGGCGAACCTGATGCTGTCGGTCATGGGGGCGTTCGCTGAATTCGAGCGGGCCTTGATCCGCGAGCGGCAGAGGGAAGGCATCGCGCTCGCCAAGCAACGCGGAGCCTACCGGGGCCGCAAGAAAGCGCTGTCGCCCGAACAGGTAGCCGATCTGCGGCAGCGGG
Organism: Acidovorax sp. GW835-FHT14B10; assembly: GCF_058793725.1. Classification (NCBI taxonomy): domain Bacteria; kingdom Pseudomonadati; phylum Pseudomonadota; class Betaproteobacteria; order Burkholderiales; family Comamonadaceae; genus Acidovorax; species Acidovorax sp. GW835-FHT14B10. The sequence goes on along the minus strand of NZ_JBXAGC010000001.1, from coordinate 429 downwards.
CCGCCGCCGGCGAACAAAAAGCGAAGCTGGCCCGCGAGTTTGGTGTCAGCCGGGAGACCCTGTATCAATACTTGAGAGCGGATCAGTAAATATGCCACGTCGTTCCATTCTGTCCGCCGCCGAGCGGGAAAGCCTGTTGGCGTTGCCGGATACCAAGGACGACTTGATCCGATACTACACGTTCAGCGATACCGACCTCTCCATCATCCGGCAACGGCGCGGGCCTGCGAACCGCTTGGGCTTTGCAGTTCAGCTCTGCTACCTGCGCTTTCCCGGCATCCTCCTTGGCGTCGATGAGCCGCCGTTTCCGCCCTTGCTGAAACTGGTCGCCGACCAGCTCAAGGTCAGTGTCGGGGTCTCCTCGTTTTCAGTGCAATAAGTGACGGTACGCAAAGCTAGCACTGGCGCGGGGGTGGTCTGGGTAGACCG